>NZ_JCAMOT010000070.1:0-22748 GCF_059512425.1 Bradyrhizobium sp. Leo78 | reverse complement strand
CGAACCGCAACAACGTCTATGCCGGCGTCAGGCGTGAGCAGGTCGACTCTCTGAAAGCTGCAATCGCCAAGGCAAAGTCCCGCCTCGACTATGTGCAGGCCCAGCTAACAAGAACCACCACGCTCGCGCGTCAGAGCTTTGAGTCCCAGCAGGCGCTTGACCAGGCCGAAAACGACGCCGCGAGCGCACGTGCCGATGTAGCGGAGGCCCAGGCGAACTACGATGCGGCCGTGGCGGGCCCGACCCAGGAGGAACGCGCGATCGCGGATGCAGAGGTGCAGGCCGCAGCGGCCGCGGTCGCGGTGCTCGAGCGCCGCCTCGACAAGATGGTGTTGCGTGCTCCCGCCGACGGTGTGGTCAGCGTCATCGCCGCAGAAGTCGGCGAGAACGTTCGCGCGGGCCAACCGATCCTGATGGTCGAGGCGGCAGGCAAGCAATGGCTTTCGTTCAATGTGCGCGAAGACCATCTCAGTGGCTTCACGGTCGGAAAAACAGTTAGCGTGATGCGGAATGGTGACAATGGCGTGATCGAAAGCGTCATCACCGAACTGCGGCCGCTCGGCGTCTTTGCAACCTGGCAGGCCGAGCGGGTGATTGGCGATCATGATCGCAATACGCTGCGCTTGCGCCTTGACCCGCAGGGCGAGGCGGCAGGCCTCGAGCCGGGTATGACTGCTTGGATCGAGCATTGACAGCAAAGTGCTGACGGTCCGTTCCATAACGGTCAGTGACGTATTTTCCGCCTGAGCCGCTACCCTCGAGGGTAGGAAATCGCAACAAATCGTAGATTGGCGTACAAAACGTGGCCCGTGGTAGCGGAGGAGCGACTCGAACCACCGACACAGGCGTTCTGGCTTCTCCCGCTCTAGTAACAGGCAGGACGACTGATAGCCGCGTGAGCGCGACGACGGCTTACGAGCACGACGACAATGCCGCACCGAGTACGAGCCCCACCGATTTGTACTCTGGACTACGCTACTGCCCTATTGAGCGGAAATCGTACTTTTGCTTTGCGCGGCACTTGTTCAAATAGAGGTGCGAGGACCACAGGAGCAAACGCTGGACGTACATCGGGGACATCAGTGGCAAAGTTTGAAGAACAGGGTGCGACGCAAGTGTCTCGCTACGCTTGCCGCAGATCGAAAATGAGAGCTGGAGGTGACCGCTATTATGGGAAGTGCCGAAATAGGCATCTCGCCACCTGAATGAGCTTCGTCAACTCGTCAACTTTCGATTGATGAGGGCCAAGCGAAGACGGGCGGGATCCAACAAGGGAATTTGCACGGAACGAAGTAGTAACTTTTGCCGAGAGTAACAATGTGGGAGTAGAGAAATCACGAAAATACTTTTCGTGTCTATGGCTTATGTCTTTGGTGCGCTCGGAGGGCGTTCGCATTTGCTGCAATTTCAATGGGTTGTAGAGATTTTCTGAAGCATAAGGTACATTTCGAAGGCAAAAGTGTCCTTGAAGAGGTGGCAATCATGCGCGAACCCACCTCCGCTCTTACCGATCCGTCGGGAGGCTCCTTAGCTTTGGCCGAGCATCAGGCCGCGCTTGGCGAGCGTCGCAATAACTGAGTCCGTAGTTGGCCGTTGGCCGCCTTCAGATCGAGTTCCGTCAGGTACCGGCAATTCAAGTGCCCGACCAGATCGCCGGCGCTCATATTTACCTTTCGCCCGCTCTATACATAACGCCCTTCCTCCGCGATCGAACGTTTCGATGTCGACACCGCGTTCTTACAGACCTCCCGCCATAGCGGGAATTCCCGTGACCTTGTCGCGGTTCTGTCTGACCCATAGCGATCTTGCCAGCATTTCGGGAACTTGCTCCCTGAACTTTCCGACCTTGATGTTGGCGACGAACTCCGCCACCTCGTTGGGATCAATCTTCTGCATTTCGGCAAGCTTCGAGAGGATCGGGCGCAGCTCGCTTTCCTTGGTTTTGGAGACCGAGACGCCGAGTTCGTGCACGCCCGACTGCAGCCCCGCCATCGCAAGGGCAGCGTTGAAGACTGCCGTCGCCTGGGATCCAAACCAGAGAAAGACATGCAGGTCGCGGTCCTCCGGGACGAGCGATCGCCGTCCCAGATCGAGCTTCCGGAACGTCTCGCGTCCTTCCGCCAGCAAGTCCCGAGCTCTGGCGTCGAGGTAGGGCGGGATGTCGTCCGCCAGATAGACCTCGCGCATCTCGGCGACCAGCCGATCGTGAGCCGGTTCACCGGCCGCTGGTTCGAAGCGCGGCACGACTCCGCCCGGATGGGGGGCGACGACCAGCGTCTTCGTCTGCTCGTCCAGGTCCTGCACGATCCAGCGTTGCCCTGCGAACACGACAAGCCCGTCCTTGTGAACTGGATGCGTAATCGGCAGCGTCCCCAGCGTCCGCCCGCCTACAGTCAGCCGCCACTCTTCGTTCGACTCGAAGACCGCGAAGAAGCTCCGCGATTGCGCGACCTTCTCGCCTTCCTGCCCGAGCATCAGCGTCCCATCGCCCGCCTGCTCGATGAAGCGGACTGTCTGGCTGCCCAGACGTCGCAACAGCGAAGCGAATTCGGCCTTCGAGATCGAGGAGAAGGGGCCAGGCCCGCACAGCAGGTCGTACAGAGGCTTCGGCCCGATGCCGCCGCGCTCTACGATCACGGACAGCATCTGGTGGACGAGCGTCGAGGCGATCTCGGGAGCGGTGCGAGCCTCTTCCACGAATCCTTGAAGAAGAAGCCTGACGACCGCGACGGATCTGATCGTGTTGGGACGCAGACGATCGAGGATGCCGGATTTGTCGTCGATGTTCGGCTCGCGCAGGTAGATGCGCAGGATCGACGGAGTGCCACGTCGCCTGCCCGTGCGTCCCAGTCTCTGCTTCAGGGATGCCAGCGAGCGCGGTGCGCCGATCTGGGCGACCGATTTGACTGAGCCGATGTCGACGCCGAGCTCGAGCGTCGAGGTGCATACCGCCGTCGTCGGCAATTTGCCCTCCTTCAGGCGATCTTCAAGCTCTTCGCGGAGCACTTTCGAAAGGCTCCCGTGGTGCGGGTAGAACTCGTTGGGTACGCCGGCCTTCTCCGAGCGCCTTCGCAGGCGGTCGGCCGTCGACTCCACCGTCCGCCGCGATCCGCCGAACACGAGGTTGTTCTCGCCCCGCAGGGCCTCGAACAGGTGATCGGAAATCGAGTCGAGCGCAATCCGCCGCGGCACGTCCTGCTCAGAGCCGGATCCACCGCCTTCCGCGTGATCCGGATCGTCCAGGTCGGGAGGCTCGACGTATCCTCTGACCTGAAGGCGCAATTCGGGAGCGTCCGACTTGGCCTCGAGCTGTTCGACACTCGTAGGACTCGTCGGTCGCAGCCACGCGCGGGCCTGGCCGAGATCGCCGATCGTCGCGGAAAGTCCGACGCGCCGGGCCGGGCGCGCCGCCATCGCGTCGATGCGCCGCAAGAGGCTGGCCACGTGCAATCCCCGCGGTCCCTGCAGGAAGGAATGAAGCTCGTCGACGACGATGAAGTCGGCGGACGACAGCAGACCTTTGGCGTCGGCCGGACGACGGACAAACATGGCCTCGATCGATTCCGGAGTGATGAGGGCGATCCCGTCGGGTTTGTTCATCGCCTTCTTCTTCTCTGCCTGCGGCGCATCCCCGTGCCATTTGACCACCGGGATCTCCATGCTCTCGCACAATCCTTCGAGGCGCCGGAACTGGTCGTTGATGAGCGCCTTGAGCGGGCTGACGTAGAGGACCGAGAAGCCGGACGCGTTGCGCTCCGCGATCGACGTCAGGATCGGGAGGAACGCCGCTTCCGTCTTGCCGGCCGCGGTCGTCGCGGAGATCAGGATATCGCGATCGCCGTCGAGGACGGCGAGGATCGTGCGCGCCTGTATCTCGCGCAATTCGTCCCAGCCCTGGTCGCGGATCCAGCGACGGATCTTGGGATGGAGCAGGTGATAGGCGGCTTCAAGTCCCGAGCCGGAAGCTGGTGAGTTCATCGTCGTCTCCGGGCTGCGCGCCGCCCTCGGGCATCGTTTCCTCCTGGCCCTGCAGATCGGCAGGTACCTGCACCTGGTCCAGAAGATCCTGCCACTTCGTGCCCGGGTTCTGCTCGAGCACCGAGAGCATCTGAACGAAGGCCTTCACCGTAGCCCGCGGCGTGCGGAAGTATGCTTCTCCGATGCGGCGATCGCAGTGGGCCATGAAGGCGGTCAACGCCTCGTCCGGGACCAGATATTTGGACGGGTCTCCCGCCGCGAACACCATTCGTATGTTGGAAAGCAGGACCAGAAGATCCTCCGGGGTCAGGCTCTGAAGGTTGATGACCGGGCCCGAAAGATCGACGAGACCTTTGGTGGCGAACTGGTTCTCCGCCAGCCGCGACTGTAACGCTTCGTAGCTAAACAGACCGCGCCTGGTGTCCATCAGGAACTGCGGCGTGCCGCACATGACGAAGCCGATATTGGCGGTGTTTCCCTGCAAAGCGTCGTTCACGATGCGGAGGATCTGTTCGAAATTCGACTTGCGCGCCTGGGCGTTCTGAAGCTTGTAGATGTTGACCATCTCGTCGAACATCACGAGCAGTCCGGCGTAGCCCGCGACCTTCGTCAGACATGCGAGGGACTTCAGCGAGTCGTACACGCACTCGTCGTCGATGATGGTCCTGACGCCGAGCGATTTGTTCGCCTCGGTCTTCGTCGAGAACTCTCCGCGCAACCACCGCAGGGCCGCGAGCTTGAGTTCCTCGTTCGACGCTTCGCTGCCGCGCCAGTAGGCCTTGAGCACCGTCGCGAAATCATAGCCTCCGACGAATTCCTGGATCGGGGCCAGCTTCTCGTCGATCACCTTCTCGACCGGGACCTGCCGTTCGCCACCCATGATCTCCGACAGACGCTCGCCGAACGAACGCAGCGCGTCGAAGCCGACTTCCGACAGTAGATCCAGCGGAAGCAGAAGCGACGCCTGCACCGAGTTGCGCGCGTCGGGCTGACGACCCAGGAGGCGGCTGAATCCATCGAGTTCGTCGGTACATTCCTGCGCGAGACGCCTCAATGGTTCGAGGGATGTCGTCGCCTTCACGACGTCGGGATAGACGCGATGGGGTCCGTCCACCGCAACTCGGAAGGCTCCGCTCGCGGCTTCGTACCGAAGATCGATATTGTCGGAAGTAGCAACGTCGAATCCTTCTGGAAATGCGTTCCGGAAACGCAGATGCCAAAGAGACACGAACTCGTCGAACCGCATATGTCGGGAGGATCTGTTGGTCCATTCCTCGCCATTAACTCGCGCAATCATGCGGACGTCGGAAACATCGCGAAACTCGTCCGGCGTCGCGATACACGGCCCAAGAGTCTTGGCTCCGTCAAAGTCCTTGCCGCCACCTGGCCCAATCCCCATTTCCATGTGGATCAGCTGCTCGTCCCGAGCGCTCCAGTCGTTGAAGATCGTATAGCCGAAGATGTGGTCTCTGGCCGTCTCGAGCTGAATGTCCTTGCCTTGTTTTCCAATGACGACGGCCCATTCAAGCTCAAAGTCCGCAACCTTCGAGTAAGTGGGCCATTGAATATCGTCATCGGGACCCGACACGGACAAAGGGTCGACCGTATAGTAGGTCAACCTCTTAAGGAGCAGATCAAAGCGTAGCCGTTTGGCAACGGCGAGCTGAGCTGCCGCTTGATTCGAGCCAGCTGCTGCCTCGACTTCGAGCTGATCTTTGCGCTCAAAGAAGCGTTCCGCATGCTCGGTAAACATGTTGCAGTCACGCATGCGAACGGGGTGCGGCAACGGCGCGAGCAGCTTCGCCGCGACCATCGGTACAGTCATCGCCGCAGAAGGATTGCTGATGATTTGTCGCGCGAGGCTAAGTGCCTCCGAGCCTCCTTCGATCATGTGTTGCATTGATCTAAACCAACTAGAGGCTCGGGGATCCGCTGTCGTTGACGCGGTAAGATCAACGATGTTGTCGCTGGGCAATAACGCCCCGACTGAATGCCGGCCCTGGGCGCTGAAGGTGACAAGCTTCATGCCGCGACCTTTCCGTCGATCAGCGCGCCGACCAGCACGCAATCGTCGGGACCATCATTGCGCCAGCCATGCATGCCACCGACCTGCACAATCACATCACCGGCGCGAAGGAGAACATCTTGACCATCGGTCAACATCCAGACACTCCCGGCGGCCACCATGAAATAGTTGAGGGTGTCGGTCTTGTGCATGGAGCTGTGCTTCGCGGTCGCAATCTCCTCGTGAGACGGCACATGCACGCTTTGAATTGATCGATGCATTGCCTCGACTTCCTCGGTCGAGCGAGGCGCCTCGTTGGGCCTCAGCCGAACAATGCGGAATATTGTGCCTCCGTCCGGGGGCTCGTGCTGGATCGGCGCGCCGATCGTCGGGTCTTGCGAACAGGAAAGATCCGCTGGAGTCTCACGGGTGATCCATAGATCGCGTGCAAACACGTTAAACCCGAGATGCGGCAGGTTCGAAATATCATCGACCGCCAGCACATCTGATCTTCCGTCACCACCATTTCCAACAATGAAGCGCCTCATGGAGTCTCCTCTCTTCCGGCAAGTCGCCAGGGGAGCTCCAGTGCGCGGGCGACCGACACGAAGTCGCGCCTGCTCCGCGATAACCGCCTCCCCATCGTCACGCCGGTTCGCATTCGCCAGCGTCTGGTACCAAACTCGATAAACTGGTACCATAGACGTGTCAAGCGGCTGGCGCGGCCAATCGGTCAAAGGCGCGCACAAATTTGGCAGCCGGCCGCCCTCGAGTCGGGGCTCGCCCGCCATCCATGTCGCGTGTTTGGAAAGCTGGTGGGTACGCTAGCGGCTCTTGGGCGCCGTGCGCCGCGGCACGTCATCGTCGCGCTTGAACAGTCCTCTGAAGAGCAGGTCCGGAAGCTCGGCAAAGGCTTCGCTCATGGTAAGTCCGGCTGCGGTGAGCACCTCTGGCTGATTGGTTAGCCTCGCCGCCGCGAAGTAAACTTCGGCAGCCAGATGCGCATGCAAGGGCCGGAAGTCCCCCTTGCGAATGCCGTCTTCAATGAGATCGCGCAATACAGCTACCCGCTCTCGCTGGTGCTCCTCGAGCATCCGCCGCGCGGGCTCAAAAGCCCTCAGATCCTCATTGAATTGTTGGGTTGCACGAGAGCTCTCGGTGATGCCCGGCTGCAAATAGGCGAGAATACGAGCCTGCGGATCCTCCTTTTCAAGCGCACCGCGCATGCCGAGCCGCCGGATACGATCGAGGAGGCGTCGCAGGATCAGTAGAAACAACTCGGGCTTGGTGGGCGCGATCTCGTACAGCGACCGCTTCGAACAGCGCAATCGCGCGCAAAGATCGGCAACTGTCGGTTTCTGGAACCCCTCGGTCAGAAATATCTCCTCGAGCCCATCCAGGATCTCCTCATGACGCCGATGCTGGCGCTCCTCGCTCCGCGGCGTTCTTTGGCTCATTCAGACATCCCCTTCCGTGCAGGCTCCCGATATAGCGCACCGCCCGCCGGTCAACCCAGAGCCGTGTTGACAAAACCTCAAATGGTACTGATAACCGCTACACGGTACCAAGTCTGTCGCTCCACCTCCCTCTGCTAGAAGCGAAACATTTATGCGGATCATCGACCACTTCGACCAGGGCGTCGCCTATTATCCCGATCAAGTAGCTTTCCATGATCTCGCAAGCGGCGAGATGTTGACCTATCGGGAGGCTGATCGTCTTACGCGGCGGTTCGCGGCGGCTATCCGTGGACACGGATTTGGCAAGGGCACCAAGATCGGCATCCTGGCGCCAAATAGTAACATCGCGTTCATTGCACTGATAGCACTAATGCGGGCTGAAGCGATCTGGCTTCCGCTTAATCCCCGCAATCCGCCTGGTGTGAACGCTGATCTGCTGAGACGCTTCGATGGTGACGTGCTGCTCTTTAGTCATGTTCATGAAAAGGACGCGCAACAAATCCTGCGGAACACGCCTGATCTTCGCACGGCGGTTTGTCTGGACGCCGAGAGCACGCTCGGTGCGTCGCTCGAGACCTGGGTTGGTTGCGAGTTTGAGGAGGTTACTAATGGCGCATATGTGCCGGATGACATCCTCGCGATATTCCCGACGGGCGGCACGACCGGACTGCCGAAGGGCGTCATGATCACCCACCGCAACATCGCAACGATGTTCAGCAATTTCATGAGCCACTTCGACTATTACGAGGGCGCACGGCACTTGGTAGTGGCGCCGATGACTCATACGACGGGAATCCTGGGATGCCTGCACTTCAATCGAGGCGGGAGCAATGTGGTCATGGCAAAAGCCGATCCGGGGGCTATTTTGCAGGCCATTCAGGAGCATCGGATAAGCCACCTCTTCCTGCCCCCAACGCTGCTTTACATGCTGCTCGCTCACCCTGATGTCGGCCACTACGACTATCGGTCACTGCGTCATTTGCTCGTGGCAGCAGCTCCTTCGTCATTGGAGAAGCTCAAAGAGGCTTTGACTGTGTTCGGACCGGTCCTGACTGAGGCATTCGGCCAAGCCGAATGTCCGGCTGCAATCTGTCTCAAGGCACCCTGGGACTACACCGACGATGGTGGGGAAATCGATATAGAGCGCCTACACAGCGTCGGAAGACCCGGTGTCTGGAACAAGGTCGCCATCCTCGATGAAGAGGGTCAAGAACTGCCGCGCGGCGAAGCCGGCGAGATCTGTGTGCGCGGCCCCCTGGTTACTCCTGGCTATTACAAGGATGCCGAATCGACTGCCGCCTTGCGGCGGTTTGGCTGGCACCACACTGGGGACATCGGAGTAATGGATGCGCACGGCTACGTGACGATCGTAGACCGGAAGAAAGACATGATCATTTCGGGGGGCTTCAACATCTTTCCCAACGAGATCGAGCAGGTCGTGACCGGCCATCCGGCCGTGCAAGAGTGTTCGGTCATCGGGGTACCGGATGACAAATGGGGCGAGGCCGTGAAAGCTGTGGTTCAGCTCAAGCCGTTCGCCGAGGCTACGGAAGCCGAGCTAATCGCACTCGTAAAGCAAGCTCTTGGCGGGGTGAAAGCGCCAAAGAGCGTAGACTTCATAGAGGATTTGCCCCGAAGCCCTGCCGGAAAGGTTCTCAAGAGTGAATTGAGAGCCACTTATTGGCAGGGCCGCACCCGCGCTGTGAATTGAGGTACGCCATCATGTCCGATGCCATCATAGCAGGGGTCGGTATGATCCCCTTCACCAAACCCGGCCAAAGCCAGAGTTACGACATTATGGGTGCGACTGCCGCGCGCGCCGCGCTGGATGACGCTGGCATCGACTACGCCCAGGTGCAACGGGCCTATGTTGGCTATGTCTATGGTGACAGCTGTGCGGGCCAAGCCGCGCTTGCTCACTTGGGTGCCACGGGAATTCCGATTGTCAATCTGAACAATAACTGCGCCAGTGGTTCAACCGCCTTTGCGCTCGCAGTCGAGGCTGTCCGCCACGAGACGGATGCCTGTGTTCTCGCCCTGGGCTTCGAACAGATGAGCCCTGGGGCGCTCGATGTCGTATTCGACGATCGGCCCAATCCGGTAGGCCCGCACGTAGCGCGCGTCGCGGACATGATGGGCCTCACGCCGCTCGACCGCTCCAGCCCACCAGCTCTCCAGCTCTTCGGCTGCCAAACCGAGCTGCTCCAGACTCGGTACGGCGTCGGCGATCATGCCCTGGCCAGGGTTGCGGTGAAGGCGCGTCGCCACGCAGCGGACAACCCGTATGCGCTGTTTCGGAGTCCGCTGACGGAGGATGAAGTTCTTTCGAGCCCCCTGCTCTTTCGGAACTTGCGCAGGCTGTTTGCCTGCCCACCGAGCTGTGGGGCGGCGGCTGCAGTTCTGTGCGGGCCAAGATTTGCAGCGCGGCATGGGCTGCAAGGGAATGTTCGGTTGATAGGATCAGGATGGGTTAGCGATCGTGCTGAGCATTTTGCAGGCGATCCACTCGATCTGATGTTCCGCGCATTGGGGCGCGAAGCGGCGCAGCGGGCTTTTGAGAGCGCGGGAGTTGGGCCGAGGGACATCGACGTCGTCGAGTTGCACGACTGCTTCGCTAGTAATGAAGCTCTGATGTACGGTGCGCTTGGTCTTTGCGCGGAGGCCGATGTCGAACGCTTCATTGTCGAAGGACGCAACACCTATGGAGGAGAAGTCGTCGTCAATCCCTCCGGAGGACTTCTGTCAAAAGGGCACCCGTTAGGCGCCACAGGACTTGCACAAATCACGGAGCTGACGTGGCAACTTCGGGGCAAAGCCGGATCACGTCAGGTCGAAGGCGCGCGCGTTGGACTGCAGCAGAACGCGGGCCTGGGGAGTGCTGGTTTCGTTCATATTCTACAGAAATTCTAACTTGAGCCTTTCGTCGCAGGAGAACCCCCTCGTCCCCCCGATCGCGGCACCCGGCTGACGAACCAGAGCCACGCCAGGATCTGAACCGTCAGGTCAATGGCAAAGGCGGTCTGGTAAGCAACCTCCGGGTAGTGGCCCTGCTGAGGCGTCCACTGCTGAACCACGAAGCCCGTCACGTACTGGATCAAAAATGCGCAACCAATGTGCAAGAGGTTGAGCGCAGCGTTGGCGCGTCCCGCAAGCTCCTTAGGGAAATAATCGGCCACAATCGCGTAGCTGAGGACAGTTGCCGTCCCGGCTGCAGCGACAACTGTCCACGGGAAATACGACGGCACGGGCAGCCGCAGGATCAGTGCCAGCTGAGCGACGAAGAACACAACTGCTACAAGCCCGAAGAGCGCTCCCGGACCGATCCCCTGTCGGCGAAGCCTATGAGCCGCTACCCCTAGAATTAGCGCGCTCGCACTCGACGCCATCGCCATGACAAATAGATTCCCGAGCAATCCAGACCGATCGAGGCGCTCGACATCGGAAAACCATTGTGCTGCCCACAAGCCCTGTAGCGCCCAGGCGGTACCAATGCATGTCGCGGAGACCGGAGCCAAGCGCCAGAAGCGACGATCGGTATAAACTACTCGCAGGCCCATGGCGGTCGCTTTCGCTACCGGTGAGGGCGAGGCCTTTGGGACGACAAGGAAAGTCACTAGGGCGCATCCCACCGATGCGATAGCGAGGAGCTCAAACAATCCCCGCCAACCGATCGAAACGAGCAGGTATTCGGCCGGCAGAGTTGCGGTCACGGCGCCCAATGCGGCCAGCATGATCATCAGGCCGTTGAGCAGCGGAACCCGGTCGTTGGGAAACCAGAGAACGACTGCTTTCAATCCGGCCGTCAACGCTGCGGAAACGCCCAAGCCGATTAACGCCCGGCCGAGGAGAAGAAGAACGAAGTTGTCCGATGCGGCGAATAGCGCTGCACCAGCAGCTGCCGCGAGTAGCACGACGCTCTGGATTGCGCGCGGGCCGTATCGGTCCAACAACACCCCGATAGGAATCTGGGCTACCGCGAAGGTGAGGAAATACACGGAGGTCAGGAGGCCGAGATCATCAGCGCGCAGGCCAAACTCAGAGATCAACGATCCAGCTATCGTCGCATTGATCGTCCGGAATAGAAAAGAAAGATAGTAACCGGCAACGAAAGGTAAGAATACGCGCGGGATCAAGAGCCAAGTTGGCGAGAAGCCCCCTGATCCCTCCCGCCGCGGCGCATGCCGTGGCAGGAGGGAGGATCGCGATCTGGAGCTGACATTTGTTTGTCCCCTCATTAGACCGGGTCTGTCCTCGCGGATTCCCTCTCGGACATCAGCTGCAGGTTGCGATGTGCCTCCGGCAACAGTTCCGGCACAACGCTTCGATTGCGGGCTTGTGGGGCGCGTCCGCGGTTTTCGCTGTTCCGATTCTGCTGGTGGATTCTCGGGACTTGTCGCACTCACCCGCCCAATCGTTTCCTTGATGAGCGAAGTTCGCAGATGAACCCGCCTTGCCACTTGCACAGCAAATTCATCGAAGCGTGCGGCTCCAAGGCTACAGGCGGCGGGCTGATCGGCGGCTGGCAGCGGCGGCGTCACTGCGAGAAGAAATCGAGCCTGAAGGGCAACAGCCTCACTCACAATCCGCAAATCATGATGAACCTGTTCGAGACTCCGGCTGATCGCGCTCAAACGACAATCAACCGAGGGTTCTTCGATGTCACCATCGGAATCAAGGAAATGAGCGAGAGCAGCCTCAACGATCGCTGAGTTGGTCATGCCCGGACGCTGCGCTGCGACAGCGAGCCGCGCGGCGACCGATTCGGAAAGATGAACACCGATCCACGGCTTCATGGAAGCGCACCGCCGAAATGCAGCCGAGCGGCTGGTGACTTCTCATGACCCGAGATGAACTGTTTTCTCCGATCGAAAGGCGCCCAAGCCCCCTGCTCGACGGCGCGGAAGAAAGCTTCCACTTGCGCGTTGAATGTCTCAGGCTCTTCAAGATTGATGGCATGCCCGGTATTGGGGGACACCCAAAGACCAGCAACAGGAATCGTGGACTTCAGCATCAAGCCAGTTTCCAGACAGGGCTTGTCGTCGTCACCCACCGCGAGCAGTACCGGGATCGTCGTCTGCAAGAACAGTTCGCGGAAATCGTATAAGGACGGTCTTAGGGCCTGGCATTGGAGCAAAGTATTCGACATCCCCCGCGCTGAATGCTGCTTGAGCCGCTCCACGAACTCCTGCCAGCCCATCGGATCCTTGCGCCTCAGCCGAATGCGGGCCGAGTGGTTTGCCATTTTCTCGGCCATTGCACCCAGACCTCGTGCTGCCAATGCGCGCGCGAGAACCGCCGTATTTTTCGACCAATTTTCACGGTCCGAGGCTGGAGATCCTGACCCCGCTCCGGCTGCAACGATCGCGCTGGTCCCTTCGGGGTACCGCAAACCAAATAGCAGAGCAGCATAGGCGCCCATGCTGGAGCCAACCACGTGGGCTCGAGCGATCGAAAGGCCGCGCATGACAGCATCGATGTCCTGGACCGCGAACTCCCAACCATATGCGGCTGAATCGTCAGGCACGTCGCTCGGTGGATATCCTCGAGCGTTGTAGGCGATGCATCGGTAAGAGCGAGAAAAGTAACGGACTTGTGTTTCCCAGCTGCGCAAGTCCGATGCGAACTCATGAACAAAGACTATTGGATAGCCATGGCCATATTCCTCGAAATACAGTCTTATCCCACCAGAGTTGATATAAGGCATTGTCCCCGCCGTTCGTGGAGCGTCGGCACGAAGCACCGCGCGTCGACGGGCGTTGTGGATTAGGATCGAGAAGAACGGAGGTGTCGATAATCAGAGGATCGGATTTCGCCACACGCTCGGCGTCAGATGATGATGCAGTTCGAGTCCTCTCTATTGTCATCTTGTTCGATGATCTAACAGAACTCTAGCGGAGAAAGGCTTGCATGACGCCATAAACTGCCTCCGCGATGAGAACGAGCAACTTGAGCTAACGGCGGCAAAGAGACGCCAACTTGCGCTGGCGGCATCCGCGACACGGATGTTGGGTATTGGTGTTGCTGGGTCTTGGGGCTGAACGTGGATCGTGCGCTTGCCGACCCTTACGATCTCCGTGTCGGGATTGCGTTCGGCGCGGCGGGGCGGTATGGACACCCCTTCTGATCGTAGTCGCCCCGCACAATACGGCGGAGTGCGGCGATTACATCCAGTCGACCGGTATCACCCGCGTGCACGATATAAGCTCCGCCCAAGCGTTGCTCAGCATCTAGCCATAGGGGTCTCCGAAATAACACCAATCCGCACCTGCTGGCGCCACCGTCCTGCTTGCCCTGGCCAGATAACCAACAGTCTTACGTGATCGCCTCCGTTTGCAGCGAGTGATTCTTGCAAGAAGGCAGCTCTCGATTAGAAGATTAGAAAGCCAAATCGGGGGCTCGAGTCAGCGGAGCGCTACATCGCAAAACCCACTATTTCGCAAGCGCTGTTTTCTTACTGGAGAGCAGCCTAACTCGGAAACCTCGGACGCTCGACAGTCCGCCAAGAACCGGTGTTCGTGGGAAATCCGTCGCCGGCTAAATAGTCGGCGGGCAGGTTTAAATCGGGGAGGCGCAACCACCGACCGACATTCCGTTCGAGTGGCGATCTGACCAAGGGCGTTCCCTGCGTCCCGAACGTAAGTAACGATCGGAAAGATCAACAAAAACAATGCAGTTTGCTCGCGATTGGCCACCATTATCGCCGTTTATTCACGGTGTTTCGGTGGTCAACTGGTGGTCAGCAGGAGATGTCGCGTCATATAGGCAGATCGATTATTCATGCAAAGAACGCTTACGTCATCACTTACACGCGGCCATCGACGTTTCGTTCCTCGATGCACGGCAGACGGCCGCCGACCCCAGCGCGTCCGCAACGTCCTGGGCCGCATAGAGACGACCGCTTGCGCCAGAGAATGAGCCCTCTCGAGCCAGACGCGGAGCTCCCGATAGACGTCAAAATTTCCGTCGAGACTGCATGCGTACCGCGGGTCAATCATTCCGCGCAGATATGAGATCGCGAGCCTCCAGTCGAGGAGTGGATGATATCTGCGATTCTGATATTGCCGGACGCACGCGTAGCACGAGGTCGAGCAGCGCGTAACGTGGCGCTCGTCCAGAAAGTCTCTCAGAGGCCACTGCCCGCGATCTCCCACGACCTCGTCGACCAGCCGCGCGATCTCCGGTCGCCGTCGCGCCCGACCTCTCCGAGACGCCGGCAGAGGCCTGATCCGTTGATCAGGGTGTCGGCAATCTGAAGCATCGGGCTGTCGCCTCGGAGCCGAGGCTCCAATGCGTCGAACTCGTCTGGCGCCACGTCGAGCACGAGCGCTGCCTTCTGCACAAGGAGGTGCGTGGCACTGATCGCGGCCGACCGGGCACCGGTCCTGGACCGCGCACCGCGGCGCGCTACGAGATCCAAATTCAACCGCCTATTGAAGCCGGTCGCCTTGAGGAAGAGCGCGTCTGTTTCCTTTTGTGCGAGCAGCCCGAACCTCATGGCGACGGGCGCTGTCAACGTCCACCTGCCGTTGCCGGCGATCCTTTCGATGCCCGGGTCGATGGCCTGCTCAGGCAGCGTTACGTTCTTCCAGCCTAAAACGTCGTTATCGGTGACAACGTCGGCGCCGAAGAACCTGGCTTGGCCATTCTCGTCCTCGACTCCGCTGTTGAGGTTCATGATCGTCGTTCCAGCGCCGACGTGCACCGTCAGGCTGCCCTCTTCGTCCAGCACGACCTACTCGCTGCTGATAGTTGAAGCGCTGGGGCGGCATATTCGCCTGGTAGACGGTCTGCAACGAACCGATGTCGATGCCGACCTCCATCGTCGTCGTCACGGACAGCATGTCGATTTCCTGTGCGTGCTGCCCGACCGGGTTGTCTTGACCAACGAAGATATCCTTGAACCGCCTCCGAGAAGTCGTCAGTCTGGCCGCTCAGTTCCTCGCACTTCAGGCCTGAAGCGCGGAATGTTCTGGTAATGCCCGCGGACGATACGGCGTCCGAGAAAGTTCGAATTCCACAACTCCTCGACCGGTCCCGTTCTCGCCGTCGGAAGCGGCGCATAGCAGCGAGTGCATCGGCCGACACCGCGGTGCATGTTGAATCCGCTCGCATGCAGTGCAGCGCCAGTACGGATCGTCGGCCCGGGCGATCTTCAGATAGAGCTTTCCTACTTGAATGGTGCCGCCGAGCTGATGTTCGGCGGTCAGCCGCCGAAGGACGTCATCGAGGCCGATCTGCCATTGCGCGCCGAAGATAGTTATTAGGAAGGAGCAACAAATGGATCACGAACGAAAATCATCAACAGCGGGCGAACGGGCCGCTAAAGGCTTGCGCGAGGCCACTGCCAAGGAAGAAGCGAAAAACGAGAGCAAGATGGGGCACGATCTAGCTAAAGGCGCTGATCGCTTCGAAGAACGTTCCAAAAGCTCCGATGGAAAAAGCGCAGAAGAAAAACAAAAAGGGTAATGTAAACAACAGACCGACGCGGCGTTTTCCCGCGCAACGCCAGCTTGGTATCGCCCGCCGCGGCGGCGCAAGCGCATCGCAAACAGTTGCGGGTGCAGGCTATTCCCGCGCCCGGCGGAGAGCCGCCTCCAGCTTCGTCTTCTGCTTTTCCCAGCGGGCCTCGTCGGCTTGCGGGCGTCCGTCCAGAGCGGCACGCTCGTCCTCGATCTCGCCCGTCCGCGGCCCACCGGACATCGGGATCAACATGCGGCATCGCACACGGCATCGCGCCTGGCGAGGCGACGGAATGCTTGATCGCCAACGCCGCCGTGATGCGGGCGGAGGCACTTTCGCGCAAGCCGGGCACGTCGGCGCCATCGCGTTCAGCCGCAGCGCAGATCATTCGGCGACGCTAAGCTGATCCGGAAGTTCGGCGAGGTGCCGGACGATCTGAGCGCGCTCCGACGGGCGGCGACATCGCTTCACTCGTCGCTCGGACCGGCGGCATCTCTCGGCTCCAGCAAGTTCAGCGCGGTCTCGATCTGGGCGAGCAATACCTAAATTTCCTCCCGCTCGTTGGGCCCAGGATCGCTCTCCAGACGCTCCAGGAGCGCCTGCTTCCGCGCGAGCAGCTTTGCGACCGTCGACATCGCGCCTCCCCATGCCCGGTATCTACAAACAAGTTGGTGCGCCCGCGACGATCCTGCCAGTCTGGGCTCTGCGCGGCCCGGGCCGATTTCCTCCGGGCACTATTTCGCCGGCGGCCGCAGGGGCCGTCCACCCACTTACGGGCGGCGGGATCGTGCAGCGGATCGTCGTCGCAATCGGGGCAGACGTAAGGCTCCCCGCCTTTGGCGGCCTCGTCGCGGACGAGCTTCATCGGCCGCCCGCAGTGAGGGCACGGCTTCCGGATAAGATGCAGCATCGACATCTGGCTTCCCCCGCCGTGTTCAGCCTAGTGCCGTTTGCCGGCCGGGCACAAGCGATGTCTTGACGCGAATCGCGCCCCGCACTCGAATCCAGCCGTCAGTGATGTTGCGGGGGTAGCGTCATGGAAGGTTCTATAGGGGCTTCGCGCAGCGTGCGCACGACCTGGCGGAGAAGGCCGATCCGTTCACACGCCGGAGGCTGCTCGATCTGGCGAAAAGATACGACGCCAAGAGCAAACCTCTCGCGAGCGCTGGCCTCGCCACCACCTCGCAGTCCTCCCGCCACATACCTCGCCAGATCCGGCGAAGCATGACGAAGGGCGGATCGGCAGAGGTCAAGTGCGACGCCTGCGTCGGCTCGGCGCGTCAGCCGGCGCGCGAGACCGCGCCCGGCCGCAGGATCTTTCCGGGGCCGCTGCGCGAAGTGCGGCGGCAAGGGCCGCCTACCCAAGGCTAAGTGAAATTTCTCGCGGCCGCTCTCCGCTGCTAATGCCGCGCCCGGCGCAAAGCGGTGTCCAGCGTCGCTTTCTGCTTTTCCCAGCGGGTCTCCTCGGCTTGCGCGCGTTCGTCCAGAGCGGCGCGCTCCGCCTCGATGGCGTTCACCTTCTCTTCATGCTCACGCCGGGCTTTGTCCAGCGCGTCTTGCGCCTTGGCAACCGCCTGGTCGCGCCGTTCGCGCTGCTTCGCCCGTGCCGCCTCCTCCTTGCGACGCTCGGCGTCACGCCTCTTCTGCTCCCGCTCGAACTCCAGCGCCGCCTTGCGCGCCTGCTTGTCGCTGATCTTGGAAGGGGCGGGCTTCTTCGGTTTCGCACGACGCCTCGTCCGCCCCGCTGCGGCCCCGCCGTCCGCGAGGTCCGTCGGCAGCTCGGCGTGCTCATTGAAGGGCCCGTTGGATCCGACGGGCCGCCTGAGCACGACGCCCGGCTTCGCCATCGTGGCAGCGACGATCTCGGGATCGTCGGTTTCCTTCGCCACTCCCTGGTGAAACAGGTTGCTGTCGGCGCCCCATGCCTCCAGAGCCGCCTTCATCGACGGCGCTGCGATCGCCTGGTCGTAGAAGCCCAGCGAGGTTTGGTAGGTCTTCAGTTTTCTCGGCATCGCGCCCCGGGAGGTAGCTGCAACCACCCTAGTTATATAACCGAGCCCGTGCACCGACGTCTCGCCCTGCATTGCGGCTACCAAGATCCGGCGGATCTGTTCGTGAACTAACGATCGCTCTTGCCGTTGTGCTGCATCCGAGTGGCCACGATTGTGCGTGTCCTGGGGCAACCATGAGGACCAACTCGCGCCAGCACCTCGATACGATCAGCGAGCAGGACCCGACCTACCTCGAGTCGCTGATCCGTGAGGATTACGAGCGATGCCATCCTGGCGAGACGTTGGAGGATCTCAAGCGGCGCGCGTCCTTTTCGAAGGACGACAGAGGGCTGCTGCGGGACTGGATGGCGGTAGCGGCGGCTCGCGCCGCGGCCGCACGCGCGGACTGGGCGTTGCCACCACGCTGACGATCTACTGATCCGCCTCCCCTGTTGCAGGGCTCGCGGCTCACGACAATCCCGGTTCAACCCGGCGAGGCCCCGGTATCGAGCAGCTGCGAGACGGCGGCAGCCAATTGCGCGGGCGCAAATGGCTTTTCGATCAGGACGCTGTCCGCGACGCCTTGCGATTTTCAGTCAGGCGCGCTGGCGCTCGTCATGTAGACCACAGGAAAGTTAGGCGTGATTTCCCTGATCTGCCGCGCCAGCCCCCATCCGCTGATGCCATCACCGAGGTTGACGTCCGTCAGCAGCGCCCGCCACCCCTCCCGGCCGTCGAGAAAGGTGGAGAAAGCCGCCTCGCCAGAATCAACCGAACAGGCCTCGAAACCGCTCTTGACCACGGCGTCCTCGATGGAGGTGCAGATCAGAGCTTCATCTTCA
Source organism: Bradyrhizobium sp. Leo78 (assembly GCF_059512425.1). NCBI lineage: Bacteria > Pseudomonadati > Pseudomonadota > Alphaproteobacteria > Hyphomicrobiales > Nitrobacteraceae > Bradyrhizobium > Bradyrhizobium sp. Leo78. The sequence goes on along the minus strand of NZ_JCAMOT010000070.1, from coordinate 4,015 downwards.
ACGACCAGAACACGAACGGCGCCGCTCACATCCAAGTCTCCTTTCCCTGCGTTACGGCCGTGCGCCGCGTCCGCAGCCGGCCAGGCCTCTGACACGGTGTGCCGCCTCAAGCCACCGGCACACCGTAGTAGGAATTCACGGAGCGGGTGGTCGCGGCATCGCTCCAATTCCAACTGCTCTCGTCGGCGTATTTGGGGGCGCCGCGAAGCTGGTCCTGAGTGATTCCGGTGACGTAGCCACCGAGGTCGGTGTCGTACTTCAGAGCCTGCCAGGGCAGCGGATAGTGATCGTCGCCGATGCTGAGCAGGCCACCGAAGCTGAGCACCGCGTACGACACCTTGCCGCTGATCTTGTCGATCATGACACGCTCGATGTAGCCGACCTTTTGCCCGTCGGCCCCGTACACGTTCGTGCCCTCGACCTTGTCGCTTCCGATCAGGCTGAACGTCTCGCGATCTTCCATGGCCATGTTGACCTCCCGTAGGGTTGTCTTCCGGAGTCAACGGGACGACGATGGCTCCGTTCCCGGCGAGGCGGTTCTCGCAGCCGGCAGCGACCGGGACTGGGGTGACGCTGTCGCAACGCGTGCCGTAAGAAGCGGACGAGCGGAGGTCGAGATGGAGCTGACCGATCTGGAACGCGATTTTCTGAGGAGACTTCTCGGCGAATCCTGGATCAGCCCACCGCTATTCGACCATGACACGGTGGCGCGGCTCGTAGAGCTGGGTCTGGTGGAAACCGAACCGCTTCCATCCGGAGATATCGAATACCGCATCACTGAGGCGGGGCGGACGGCGGCTACCGCGTAAGCGCCGATCGGCCGATCCGGGACTATCGTGAAGCGCGCCGAGGCCGGCGATCAGAAAGGTGGGAACTGGAGCGAGGCGGGGGGTTGCCCTCCTGCTCGCCAGCCGGCTGCCTTAGCCTAGCGCTCCACTCGCGATAGCGTTCTGCGCCCTATCCGCAAAGACGTTCGATGGCGGTGGTTACGGAAGTCCGTTGCAAAGGCTCGTCGGGAACCCCGGATCGAGAACTCATTTAACTGGCAACAAAGCTCGCGATCTCTAAGCTGGCGGCCACGCGCAGGCATCCTGTGGGAGCTAGGAATCAGGGACCGGCCGCGAGCTCCGGATGAGCGCGACAGACGGCGAGCGCAGCGGCACTCGTCGCGTGACACAAGTGAAACTGCTGAAACTGCAGGGAGCACAAGAATACTCAAGGAGGGAAATGGTATGGCAGCTTCCAAGAAATCTCTCAACCCGACGATTTCCCGGTGAATGCCGAAGGCCGGAAAATTAAGACGCAGGATGGCGAGCCCATCGCAAACGCCGAGGATCCGGCGGTCGCCGAGGACGTAGCCGAGCGCCTTAACGACGACGAAGCCCGACGCGAAGAGGATAAGTGGTCAGCCTGACCCCGCGAGGCTTCTAGCGTGCCCCGGTCGCGCCGGCCGGCTGCGAGAGAGGGCGCGTTTTCCCGCGTGCATCCCCCGGGTCTCCCTGCTTGAGCGAACCTCCGTGCTTGGCATAGGCGTGCGTGATCTCCGCCCCCATCAGGATGATCTGCGAGGTGTAGTAGACCCAGATCAGCACGACCACGATCGAAGCGGCCGCGCCATAGGTCGATTCCAGGCCCTGCTTGCCGATGTAGAAGCCGATCGCCGCCTTTCCGACCTCGAAGAACAAGGCGGTCAGGAGTGCCCCCAGCCAGACGTCGCGCCACCCGACGGAGACGTCCGGCAGCCACTTGAACATCATCGCGAAGAGCACCGTCACCACGGCGAACGAGACCACCAGGCTGACGACGTGCAGAACGCCCTCGGGCATGTACGGCGCGACGAACTTGCCGGCCGCGGCCAGAGCCGCTGTCACCAGCAGCGAGACGAGGAGAAGAAACCCGAGGGCGAGGACCGCTGCGAACGACAGCACGTAGTTGCGAGCGAAATGCCATATCCCGCCCTCCTCCGATTCCTCCACCTCCCAGACGACGTTGAGCGCGTCCTTCAACTGCACGACTACGCCGATCGCCGCGAACAGCAGGGCGCCGATGCCGAGGATCGTCGCCAGCGCCCCCTCCGCCGGCCGGCTAGCTCCCGCCAGCATCGACTCGATCGCCTTCGCGCCGGTCTCGCCGAGCATGCCTTTCAAAGACGAGGTAACCTGCGAGGTGACCGCCTCGTGGCCGAAGAAGAGGCCCGCGATCGCGATGGCGATCACGATGATCGGTCCGAGGGAAAACACAGAGTAGTATGCGAGCGCCGCGCCCTGACGGGCATCCTTGTGGCCCGACCAGTTGGCCGCCGCCTCTTTCGCCACCGTCCACCACATTGCCGCCGGACCCCAAGCCTTGGCCCGCTCCACGATCTACAAGGATTGCCAAGGTGCAAGGTTCCTGCGGCCGCGCATGGAACGATAATCCTAATACCCCATTGAACCGGAGAGACCGTCGCCCGCCGTTGAACTACGGCGCCTGTCGCGGATAGCCAAAGGTCTCAGGACCCGCTATTCAGAACTAGCGCTCGCGAGGATAGCCAAAGGCGGCGGCCTTCCTCGCAACGCGCGTCTTCAGATGATGCGCGGCCAAAGGATTGCGCGTCCCGGCCGCACTTCCTCAGTCGTCCCTACGCAGCGCGGCTTTAACCTCGGCAACAGGCCAACTTGCTCCGCCGGGAATGACGCGCACATTGACATCGCCCCCGACCAGCGTGTGCGAACTGATCTCATCGTCGCTCGGCATCACGGTCAGTTCGGTATCGGGCTTCCAGTTCAGCGTCAGGTCAAGATCGCCCGGATAGATCTGCCACCGCGAGCCATCCTCCAGCTCGACGATGTGGCTCTCCGAATGGAAACGGATCTTCATCGCTGCTCACGCGGCATCAAGGTCGCGCGGCTGGTGCGGACCGCGCTGCGCGGCCGGCGGGCGGCGCATCCGGACGCTCTCCTGATGATGGCACTTTGGACATCTTAGTCGCGGTTCTCGGTGCGCTGAAGCTGGCTTCTGAAGGTTCGCGGCCATCGGCCAGGCGCCGCACTCGGGGCAGTTCACCAGCAGAGTATCCGTTTCGATCATCGTGAGGGCTCCAGAATAACGCCCCGATGCCAACGGACGGAGCGCGCCGATGTTTCGGAGTGGGGCTCCGGGTACGCCCGCCTGACCTCATGCGACCGCTCGAGCGGCTTGATGCCGGATGGGCCGACTGTTCGCTGCCGCACGTCAGAAGCGCAGCATGCCGAACATGAAAAGCAGCACCACGGTTACGAGGGCAGAGACCAGCAGCGAGCCGAGACAGCCCAGTCGGTTGGAAAAGAAAAAGAACATGGCGGACACCGGGCAGGCGTCAGTCGTCGATCAGCGTGCCAATCAACGCGAGCAGGGACTGGTGTTCAGGTCCGTCGCCGCCCGCCCGAAGGAATTGTCCGATCTCGGTCAAGGACGCCTGTCCGCCTGAACTGGCGTTCGGCTGTTGCTCGACCGCCGGGCGTCCGGAGTGCGGATGGCGGACCAGCCGCCAGACATCGCCATTGGCGCTTTCGTATAGAATTCTTCCGGTCATGCGGCTCAACCGAGGCCGGCCACCCGGGTTCCTACTAGAACCTGCTTGGGCCGTTCGCGAGGCTCGACGGAGCGTCGGCCGCAGAAGTGACCTTCCGCAGCGCCTCCAGCGCTCCCTCGGGTCCGACCAGAACCGCAGCGATCTTCTCGAACTCCGGGCGGTCCATTCGGGCGAGATCCGCCCGCCATTTCGCGCTTACACCTGCGCGCGGGGGTTTACGTTTCGTGTCGAGCAATCCCGCTCATCGACAGGCTGGTCCTCTCAGCGAGCGGGCGCCGACGCACCCGGCGCAGCGCCGGTGACCTCCATCTGCGGATTGACCCTTAGCGTCAGGGCGACAATGCTGCCGACCAGAGCGCAGCCGCCCAGGACCAGCAGCCCGGCGGTGAAGTTGCCGGTCGCGTCTTTGAGGTAGCCCATGAGGAACGGTCCGGCGAAGCCGGACAGATTGCCGAGCGCATT
>NZ_JCAMOT010000069.1:0-23074 GCF_059512425.1 Bradyrhizobium sp. Leo78 | reverse complement strand
GCCAAATACGGCTCGAACCGGTTCGGCGAGGGCAAATTGCCGATGTGCGCGGAGATGTGCTCGACCAAGTCGCTGCTGGCCGGCGATGGCGACATCATCGCGCAGATCTATGGCGAGCGGGTGCGCAAGCGCGGCTATGGTTCCGGCGCCTGGGGCTGGACCACGGCCTATCACGCTGACGTCGGGGTCTGAGCGGACGGCTCATGCGGCCTGCGATGGGCGCGGGATGAGAGCAGGGTAACGGTCATGACGTTTCTCGCACGCTTTCGTCTGGCGACCTTCGTCCTGGCGCTGCTTGCGATCACCGCGGCGGCGCCCGCCTTCGCACAGAAGGTCGGTCCCGACGGTGCGCCCAATCCAACCGCAAGCGTCACCAGCGAGCGCGACCTGCTAAGACAGCTCCCCCGCGTTGAAGGGCGCCTCGACATTCCCGACACAAAGGCCGGCGTGTTGATCCAGCCCGAGGGACGTACGTGGGATTATATCCACGAAGTACTGCTGCGTTGGGGCGGCGCCATCGTGATCCTCGGCACGATCCTGGTCTTGGGCGCCGCCTATCTGATCATCGGACGGATCCGGATTTCGGCCGGCCGATCGGGGCGGAAGGTGCTTCGCTTCAGAGCCTTAGAACGGTTTTCGCATTGGCTGACGGCGGTGTCTTTTGTCGTTCTTGGCCTAACCGGTCTTAATATCACCTTCGGCAAGGTGCTGCTTTTGCCGGTCGTCGGCCCGGAAGCGTTCTCGAGCATATCGCAAGCGGCAAAGTACGTGCACAACTTCACCAGCGCCGCATTCGTGGTGGGTCTCGTCCTGATCACGGTGATCTTTTTCAGGGACAATCTTCTGAAAAAAGTTGACATCGACTGGGTCAGGCAAGGCGGCGGCTTCGTCAAGTTGAAACACGCGCCAGCCGGACGCTTTAATCTGGGCGAGAAGCTTGTCTATTGGCTATCCCTTGTGGCCGGCGTCGCGGTCTCGGTATCGGGGTTTCTCTTGCTGTTCCCGTTTTACGGAACTGATATCGCCCAGATGCAGCTCGCGCAGGTAGTACACACGCTCGTGGCCATCCTGTTCATCGCCTTGATCCTCGGCCACATCTATATCGGCACGGTCGGGATGGAGGGCGCATTCGAGGCCATGGGCACCGGAGAGGTCGATCTCAACTGGGCCAAAGAGCATCACGACATTTGGCTTGCCGAACAGCTTAAGAAGGAGCGCGGACCAGGACAACCTTCAGTGACGCCTGCTGAATAAGCGACATCGTTCGCCTATTCATCTGTGCGGAGCTGTCACGGCGGGCTCACCGAATTGGATGCCAGTATCTGACGCGGGTGACTACCCTGCTGCATGCGACGGCCTCCAGGGGCGCGATTCCGCGCGGTTCATGCATCATCGATCTGCTCGGGGTGTGCCGGTTGAGCCAAATTTTGCCGGCGAGACTACCAGGGTGGCGGACCTGGACCGCCGTATTATCGCGCGCGCAAAGTATGATTTGATGTCGTCGGGTGTTACGCCCGCCGTGACATACTCGGGCTGACGGTCGATACCAAGCCAAGAAATGCAGTCTCGTTTTGTGGCCCGCGCAAGAATGAAGCGGGGGCAAGGCGACGTTGAATGGAGATGCGAAGCCCACCGAAAGAGAACGATGTTTCGATCAACGGACATCGATGCCAATATCAAAAAGCGCGATAGTGATGAGTTATGTGGCTTCCGCAACCGCCGTTACACGCAGACGAATGCCCACGACGGCTCAGCTATGCCAAGGCGCATTACGGATCCGAGTGCATGCGGTTGGCCGGTGAAATGTGGGGTCGTGTTCTTGGATGTAGTCGAAATTGACGGTGCCGAACGTGGTCTGAGGCTTCTTCAAGGCCGAGCAAGTCTGTAACTGAAGCATTTCGTTTTTAAAATCACCGCGCGGAAAGGCGGCGATGACTTGGTCGCGTTGCTCTGGCGTGTACTCATCATATCCAATCCCGACGACGTCCACCAAGACACCCGCGTTTGTGAGAGCGATCTCGGGCCGCATGTATTGGGGAATACCGGGCGTGGTATGTAGGGCGATGGCTTCCCAAACCAGATTCGCTTTCGGGTCGGGAATGCCATGACTGCGGAGGAATTCGCGCGCTGCGTCGGCGCCATCAACTTCAAACCGCTTTGTGTCGGTATGATAGGCGTCGACAAGCCCTAAGTCGTGAAACAGCGCTGCGATATAGAGCAGTTCAGAATCGAATTTGAGATTTTGCCGAACGCCCTTCATTGCGCCGAACACGAAAACTCGGACCGAATGGTTGTACAGCATCTCGGTTTCATGTTGCCGCACGAGCTCGGCGGCTTCGCGCGCGATCTTGCTATCGGGAATCTTGATGCCAGATAAAACGTCAGCCATTGTCGAACTCCTTCCTCCGCGTCCGCGATCTGCGCTGTCTGCATTGACCGGGGCTCCCACGAAGCCTGATACGTCGGGATCGCTCCCGTCGCTGGTGTTAGCGAATAGAAGCGTTGCGCCTGGTCATTTGCCAAGATTGCCGATTTTGGCTGTACCATCGCGCGATGGCTGCCGTCCATCCGGCACGCCGACTAATGTGAACTATCGCGCAGGTGGCCAGCCGCTCGCCAGCGGGACAAAGATAGATATCGTCCGCGATGGCCCGGTGCGTCGTTCTCGACCGTGTGTTCCCGATTCGCGCGAGAGCCGGCGACCTTCTCCGCGACGCTCATGGTTAGCCCGACTTCAAGCGGGCGCGGTGACTTCGCCCGCGGCTTCTACGTTGAGAATGATCTTCCCTTTCGGCGGCAGTCGTTGGCCTTCCAACATCATGTGGGCGTCTCGCGCATCGGTGAAGGGGAGGACCGCACCTACGCGGGTTTTCAGTTCGCCCCGATCAATAAGTTCGGCGATTGTGCGCAGCCGCTCGGTAGTCACTTCCACCAAGAAGAAGGCTGCGGTGACACCGTGTTGCTTTGCGCGGTCTTGATCAGGCTGTGACACGGCGGAGATCAACTTGCCGCCCGGGCGAAGCACCTGAAAAGAACGTATTTGCGTTTCGCCTCCGACGAGGTCCAGTACCGCGTCCGCATCCTTCACCTCTTCCTCAAAGCGTTGCGTGTGATAGTCCAATACCTTGTCGGCACCGAGGGACCGCACGTACTCGATGTCCTTGGCCCCCGCCGTCGCGATTGAACGAAGGCGAGCACGACGAGCGAGCTGAACCGCGTAGGCTCCGACGTTTCCCGCAGCTCCGTGAACGACCACCGTCTGCCCGGCTTCGAGGCGAGCGTGGTCGAACAGACCTTGCCACGCCGTGACCGCGACGACGGGAACGGAAGCCGCTTGGGCATAGTTCAGCGAGCCGGTTTCTTCGCGAGCATTCCAGCAGAGGCTACGGCATATTCTGCGTAAGCGCCAAGAAATTGGGTGTTGATCACTCCGAAAACCTGATCTCCGACAGCGATGTCGGAAATGCCCGATCCCACGGCTGCGACTGTTCCGGACAGATCAGAGCCGAGCGTAAGAGGAAGAGGCTGCGGCAACGCGCTTTTGCCGGCCCTGATCCACCCGTCCCAGGAACCGACTCCTGCTGCGTGAACATTGACAAGAACCTCGCCCGGACCAGGATCTGGCCTGGGAACCCGTTCCAAAATCATCGCTTCCGGCGGACCAAATTTGTGTACTCGCCATGCCAACATGGAGCAGCGAGCAGGACCTTGAGACGCATTGTCGACGGGGGAATTTGCCATTCTGGACCCCCCTACTAAGACGTGAGTCAGCTGCCGGCTTGCGCCATTCGCCGAGTCCAACATCGCACCTACGCTCGACGCTCTTTACAACCCGGAAGATTCTGCGTGCATGAGAGATGGGCTCTGCAGCCTTTGTTGCGCCTTTGAATTCGGGACTGGTATCGACAATGGCTGGTCATCGGCCCCTCTCGACGCGCAACTTTGTACATCTGATTGTTGCTTGAAGGAAGTGAAGTTCTTGCAGCTTTGTAATTGGCGTCCTGCACATTGTCTTTGATTGCTGTCGCGAGCTTCTTCGATCGGGTCTCAGGAGCTTCAAACCGCCCCAATCCATCGAGTACACCACGCGAACAGGACACCTGGTCAACAAATGACAGCTACCATGCCTGAATATCTCACTGCAGGATCTTCATACAGGACGGTACTTCCGGTTCAACATTCGCGAGTTATGTAGTGGGCAACGATCCACCGCACCGGTGCGCCGGCACGCATGAATTGCGGTGCTGTTGGCAGTTCAGTGCTCGGATCGGAGATAGGAGTTTGATAATGGCCGACATGATTTCTGGCATTAAGCTCCCCGAGGACCCCGAAGCCGCCCGCATCGCTTTAGACGAATGGCTCCGCCGCTCACAGGCAAGAGCCTGATCCCGCATCCGCCAACCACGGCGTGCTCGTCGAATACGGCCCGGGCGGCTACTCGCCTGGTCACACGCATGCCGACGCATGCCGAATCCACCTTCATCTATGCGACCGTTCTTGAGGGGGCGATCAGCAGTCAGGTCAACGACGGAGCGGTGACGACCTACAAGGCCGGACAGAGCTTCTCTGAGCAGCCCGGCGACCGCCACCGCGTCAGCGCCAATGCCAGCGAGACCGAGCCGGCCAAACTCCTCGCGGTGTTCGTGGTGGACACGAACGAGGCGGAACCTGACGATCCCATTCGGGAACTGAGCTTTAATACCTTCCGTGCGGAGATCTTGCCGAGGTAACCCAGCAGAGCTGGCGTTTGCTGTAGCTTATCGGCTGGAAGAAGGGGCGACAGCGCTATACACGAAACTGACCGCAGGAAAGGCCCTGCCTGATGTTTGCTGCGGTGCATGAGTCCGGTTATGTGAAGGGTTTCGGATGCCGGCCCAATGATTGACGGTGCCGCGGGCTCCGAGGGCCGGCGTCCGAAAGCCTCCAAAGGAGGAAACCGCGCTGGGGGGACGTAGGACGATGCCGCGTGATCGAGCTCAGTCGCGTCAAACAACCTTCAGACGATCCGGAAGATCGCCTATGGGGATTTAATGTTTGGCAGCACCTGTACTTTCAAGAGCTTGGCCCTAGCAAAAATACCACACCATACAACCTAAACGCGAAGTCATCAAAATTCGAATCCCATGGGGCAAACTGATCTCTAGCGATCTGGAAAGCCCCTGAGCTATCTGAGCCGAGACTGTTTCGAGTTGCTCGTCAAGAGCATCACCGCATTACTCTACTTGCTTCGAGATTCCTGGACTGGGTGCAATTAGGGCGACGGGCATACGATCACGGTCGAGAATGCCGGGTTCGAGTTGGCTCTTGTGTAATGGTTGGTGCTCCGCCACGAACTTCCAGATCAGCACCTCCTCGATCATCGGATCAGCGCCAGCTACGGGCCAATTGCCTCGTTCGTCACGATGAGCTGTCGCCCATGCTTCGCCGTGTCTTGTTTCGCCGTGTCGCCAGCTGCGGCGTTCTACCGCGCGAGCGGTATTGCCCCACCTGCGAATGCCTGCAACGGCGGCGGGAATTGCGAGAACGCCCCCGGTCGAGACCCGCCCGGTCACCGCGTCAGCGGAGCCCCCGGGCCAATTGCTGGCGCGGGTCTTCCGATCATCGCCATCGGCTATGGCGTCTATTGGCTGATGAAGCGCCGCCGCAAGTACGACTGAGGTTCTGAAAAGAATCAGCGAGGCGGGCGTGCGGCCGCACGTGGTGGGTGCCGTCTGTATGGAATCCCTAGGGCTTCCATAATGGACACTCGTGTGACAGTCGCCTGTCACGTCCTGAGAGGAAACGGTCCCAGCGCTCTGCCCCCGATGCTGGGGCCGTTTCTTTGTGCACGCCCGCGTGGTAATTGAAAAAAACATCGATGCGTGCTGTTGCCGGGTATCGAGCGTCCCTGTGACGAGCCGGCTACTGTGAAAGGTGCCTACCGTCGAAGCCCCACCCCATGCTGGGGATCATCAGCACGAACTGCGCGGCCAGCTTAACGACGCAGCCAGTCAAGGGGAATTGGCTCGTCCAGGCGCTGGTGAGCATTAGCCTTAAAAATTTTAAAACACTCCTCTTCGAAGCGCGCAATAGCAGGCGACAAATCTACTGCGTCCACTGAGATAGTTCCTGTGCTGGTGTTATACGAGAACCGGGATCTCGCCGATTTCAAGATGGCCCAAAATTTCGTATTCTGATCAGCGAATTTAGGATTTAACAGCACTATTCCGGTTGCGTACGCATCGCTTGCGTAAGGCACCAAAAAGGTGAAATCCGCCGGCTCGTTTGAATCCGCCCATGCTGTAAAACTAAAATAGGGGGGAGGTTCGGCTTCAGGGCGCCCAGCAGTCGAGCGGGGATCAGAAACTCTTATAAAGGCCACGTACGTGATTGTGGCGTCGGAACACCTGACGGCAAGATTCCCCGTGTCGGAGTGAAGCGTGATCACCGTGATCACGGAGTCCTTTTTGGTGATAGTCCAATCACCAAAGCGGCCTAAAGTGTCAGAGCCTTCCGGTGCCCACGCTTGTGAATCCAACGGATTTCCAGGATTCACTGTGACGTCGCCTGTAACTTCTCTGCTGGAGCCCGGTTGTTCGGATGTTTCCTTAGGCCACTCCAACAATGATTTCGAAAGCCCGGGCTTGCCTTCGTACCAGCATTTTCGTCCATCGATGAGACGATAGGACCACCATTGCCCGTGCGTATCTGATGGCACCGCGACACTGCATTGTTGTTTCGCCTGCGCGGTTGTCATCCCAATCGATGACAACGCTGCAATGCATGCGGCCAGAACAATGGATGGAAACGGCTTCCCAATTTTGACCGCTGAGACACTACCTCGTTGATGCAACCGACTTAAAGCGTGTTGATCGGTCATCGCGTCTCTCACTAAACCCAATTGCCGCGGACCGCGAAGATAAGAAAATCAAGCCTCTTTTTCGAGACATCCCGATTAATTTTGTCCATATGGAACCTGAGCGCATGGAGAGCCCTCGTGCTCTGCGTTCGCGCGTGAAGGTCGCGCAATGCGCCACGCCGTTCCACTTAATCCGCGAATGCCGGTTCGGCCATGCCTGCTCCGATATTCGAGGCGCTTCTCGTTGGCGCTAGCCATTGGACGGCAAGCGGCGCGCGGTCCTGCAAGGCGAGTGCGTCGGGACTTGCTTGGAGGCCAACAGGGCGACCAACGCCAGGAAGACGTCACGTGCGGTGGTATCTGAGCGCAGTTCTTTGCCTTGCTCCGAAAGCGACCGAATTGCTGCGCAGCAGCGACAATGACGCGAAGGGTCAGGAGCGGCGGTTAAGCCTAGCGCACGTCACGTCCGGTCTACCCGCGGTTGCGGACATTCGAACCAATTCGAGCGACTTCGGCTCGAGGCCCACAAGCCGACTCATGCAATGCAGCAAACAGCCCCCTCACTCGATCACCTCCTCGATATTAAGATTGCTCACCTCCGCTCCCACCATCGCTGAGCGCTGAGTGCATGGCGTAGACCGCAATTGCCGCTATGAGAGCCGTGACAAAGAGCCCAAAAAACCCAATTCCAATCGCAAGTGCGCGCGTCAACGCCTGCCTCGGGACGAGATCGCCGTAACCAATCGTGAGGCCGGTAATGAAAGTGAAATAGATCGCATCCCCGAAAGACCAGCCCTCAACAAAACCAGTCAGCAAGCCCAGGGCAAGCTGAATCGCTAGAATTGCCGACAACACCGGCCACGTCACGTGAACCGCATGGCCGAGCGCCACGAAAAAGCGCCGCTGCAACGTTTTCGGTGCTGGTCGGTTCATGTCGTGGCGACCTCCGTAAACGGCGCGCTGCAGAGGGCCATTCTACTGGTCGCAATTCCTGCTTTGATCGGCTGTCTGTTGCAAGCTGACGTTCTTGCCCTTGACTTGGCAGCGTCTTTTTCTGGTTCAAGATTCTTGCTCTAATTTTTTGCCTCGATCCGCTGCAGAGCTTCAATTTTTGCTCCGCGGCAGGGAAATGCGGCGATGTCTGCGAATGGGATGGACCGGCCGTGCTCCCGCCCAACTAGCGAGCATGCTTGTGGGGCAGTCAGGAGAAGGAGCCACGCCATGCCGCGCAAGTTTGACACCGCAGTCGTTACCATTGGTATCGATCCGGGCAAGAACATACTGCACCTAGTTGGCCTCGATGCCCGAGGAGAAATCGTTCTGCGCGAGAAGGTAGCGCGCGCCAAAATTGTGTCGCGGCTGGCGAATATGCCGCCATGCTTGATCGGGATAGAGGCGGGCATGGGAACGCACTATGTGACCCGCGATCTGCTCGCCCTCGACCACGACGTGAGGCAAGTGCCCCCGGTCTACGCCAAGCCTTTCCGGCAGACCCACAAGAATGATTTTCGAGATGCGCATGCGGTCGCTGAGGCCGTGCAACGCCCCACGACGCGGTGCGTACCGCCGAAAACCGATGAGCAGCTCGATCTGCAGGCGTTGCATCGCGTGCGCTATCGCCTGGTGGGGCAACGAACCGCGATCATCAATCAGATCCGCTGCTTTCTCGTGGAGCACGGCATCACGGTGAGGCAACGGCTCCACTGGTTGCGCCACGCATTGCCGGACATCCTTGCCCAACGCACAGATGTCCTGTCACCGCGGATGGTTCGCATCCTAGAGGATCTGGCTCAAGACTGGCGCCGCCTCGACGATCGCATCGAGGCTGTGACTGATGAGATCGATGTGCTCTCCAAGAACACGGAACCCTGTCGGCACTTGATGACAATACCGGGCATAGGCCCGATCATCTCGAGAGCCATCGTCGCTGCGATCGCTGATGGAGCAGCCTTCACACGCGGCCGGGATTTTGCTGCTTGGCTGGGTTTGGTCCCCAAGCAGATCTCCACAGGTGATCGAACGATTCTCGGACGCATCACCAAACGCGGCAATCGCTACCTTCGCATGCTCTTCCTGCAGGCGGCCCGCGTCGTTCTACTTCGGCCAAGGAATTGGATGCAGCACAGCTTTGGACCTTGGCTTGCCGCCGCGGCTCAACGGTTGCACCATAACGTGCTGGCTACAGCTCTAGCTAACAAGCTGGCCCGCATCGCATGGAGCGTGCTTGTAGAACACCGTGTATACGAGACGCGTCTCAGCACGGCAGCGGTATGATATGAGCGGTATAAGCTTGCTCCGGTTCACCAAAGGGATGACCGCCACCCTTCTCCGCCCCCGTCGCTCGCCGATTAAGGCGAGCGAGCGACGGTGGCTCCGAAGGGATGGCTTCAGTTAATCGTTGAGCCGCTTGGTCGTACCCGCCGAGGTCTGCGAGTTAAATTTGAGGAAGATGGAGGAACGGTCTCGCCGTCGCGTTCGTGATCTGGTGACCCAACTGGCCTTCGAGGGCCTATCCGAGAATGAGATCGGACGCGCGCGGATATCCATGATGGCCAAGAGCGATCTGCTCCACGCGAGGGCCGGATACAGAAGCGCAAGACCAGTCACCGCCGCTCTGCAGATTTAGCTTGCAACGCACGGCCGGTCCATACAGTTGGGTCAAAATGCGAAGAGCTCAGAGTGTGCAAATCTGGCCCGCTCCGCCCCAGTAAGCGGACCTCAATGAGGGGTGTCGCCACTTCGCTGATGGGCCAGAAGCTAACGTCTCCGGCACCCAGCTCTTTTGCCTAGTAAGGAGCGCAAGTGGTTTTCGGTTTCGATGACTATCCGCTCGCCGCAAACAGATCCCACTTCCCGGGCAGTCCTTTGAGTTCGTAAGAACCGCGTTCGGCGAATTTCAACCCGGCTCCGGCGACGAGGTCGGTGACGACGCGCGAAACCAAAACTTCATCGGAGACGCATTGCGACATCACGCGCGCGGCCGCGTGGACGGCGATGCCAGCAATGTCATTGCCTCTAATTTCAATCTCCCCGGTGTGCAGGCCGGCGCGAACGGAGAGTCCGATCTGTTTCGCCGCCGAGCCAAAGGCGAGCGCGCAGCGCACCGCTCGTCCAGGACCGTCGAAGGTTGCTAGAACGCCATCGCCAGTGCTCTTCACCAGATTGCCGCGGTGCTTACCGACCATCTCTCTTGCAATCTGATCGTGATTGTCGAGCAGCCGAAGCCAGCGCGCGTCGCCCATCGCAGTGGCGCTGCGCGTGGAGTCAACGATATCGGTGAATAGCACGGTCGACAGCACGCGCTCAAACTCAACCGCGCCATGATCGCGGCGACCGGTGACGAACTCCTCAATATCTCCGGGCACGGACTCGTTGTTGGCGGTCCAGACCGCGTGGTCGCCAATTGGATATTCAATGTATTTGACGCCCGAGATCGCGGCTGCGAGCTTTCGGCCGAGATCGACCGGCACTTGGAGATCGGCTTTGCTGTGCAACACGAGGGCCGGCACCTGCAACGTCGGCAGGATCGCGGTCACGTCGATCTGGCGGTTGAGTCGTAAGAGTGTTCGCAGTGCACCGGGACTACTCGCCAACCGCTCCCACTTAGCATATTGCGCGATCACGGCTGGATCGACCGCCTCGCTCGGAGCGATAGTTTTGGCCAGTTCGCCAGTACCCCACAGCCTCAGGATCTGCTCGAAACGTGCCTCCCATGCCTCATCCGACAGACGGTCCGCGGATCGGCTGAAACAGCCGGCCAGAATGAGGTGCGACACGCGCTCAGGGTATGTCGCGGCGAATAGCACACTCATGCAACCACCTTCGGAGAAACCGACCAGCGCCGCGTGCTTGGAGCCGATGGTATCCATGACGGCACGGACATCGTCCATGCGCACCTCGAGCGACGGCGCACCGGACATCCGGTCCGACATCCCTTGTCCGCGCTTGTCGAAGGTCACGACCCGGGCGAAGCCCGCGAGCCGCCGCAGAAAAGCGGTGTATCCTGGGAGGTCGTGTTGGAATTCGATATGTGAGATGAAGCCGGGAACCAAAATCAGGTCGATCGGCCCGTCGCCCATCACCTGATAGGCGATGCTAACGTCGCCGCTCCGGGCATATCTCGTCTCGGGCAGTTTGAAGTCAGTCATCGAGCGAAACCTCGGGGCCTACTCCATTGTTGCCGCCTGAATAGCCGAGATCAACCCCGTAGCATCTGCCACTCCGGTTTACGTCTAAAGACCTCAGCCGTAGTCCCGCACATTTCCGCCTTGGGTCACAAGCAGCATTTGACGCCGCTCTGAGCCGCGTCCGGTCTACCCCGGTGAGCTGACGCGGTGATCTTCAATCCGGGTTTCGGCTATGGCTGCAGCTTCTGGAAAAACGCCAGGACATGGCGGCGCCTCAACTGACGGCGTATGACCACTTGGCCCGCTGCATCAACGCCATGTACTTGGAAGACCGACTTCGCAATATCCAGACCGATCATCGAAATTGACTGCATAGGCTGCTCCTTCGAATCGTGGGAGCCTCAAACGACGCCCAGTACTTGGCACTCTCGTGCCGGGGGAGGAGCCGTCCACAGCATCAGATTCGGACTCACAGCTAGCAGAGTTACTTCGCTCGCTTAGTGATCGCCGCCAGCATCCCTTCTCGAGAACCCAGGTTGCAGTCAAAAATCGTGGGGTCGAAACCTCTTGCGCCCCTGTGTCACTGGCATATGTGAGGGCGGTTAGCACTCGCTCATTGCGACTGCCAACGCAAAAATATTCACAAAAGTCAAGGAGGATTGCATGAAGTTTCGTCCGCTTCACGACCGCGTCGTGGTCACGCGCATCGAAGCCGAGGAGAAGTCCGCTGGCGGCATCATCATTCCCGACACCGCCAAGGAAAAGCCTTCCCAGGGCGAAGTTATTGCCGTTGGCCCTGGCGGCCGCGATGAGAACGGCAAGCTGATCCCGATCGACGTGCAGATCGGCGACCGGGTGCTGTTCGGCAAGTGGTCGGGCACTGAGGTCAAGATCGACGGCCAGGAGCTGTTGATCATGAAGGAGAGCGACATCATGGGCGTTCTCACCGACGGGTCGGCCAAGAAGAAGGCCGCCTGATCCATCGCTCGCACCGCTCACCCCTGAGGAGCGCCTGCCGGGCGCCCCGCCAAGGGTGAGACGAGGGTAAGACAAGAACTCAGGGAAACCAACAATGTCAGCCAAAGAAGTCAAATTCGGCGTCGACTCTCGCGACCGCATGCTGCGCGGCGTCGACATCCTCGCCAATGCGGTGAGGGTCACGCTCGGCCCGAAGGGCCGCAACGTCGTCCTCGACAAGTCGTTCGGCGCTCCCCGCATCACCAAGGACGGCGTCGCCGTCGCCAAGGAGATCGAGCTCGAGGACAAGTTCGAGAACATGGGGGCGCAGATGGTGCGCGAGGTCGCCTCCAAGTCCGCTGACGCGGCCGGCGACGGCACCACCACCGCGACCGTGCTCGCAGCCGCGATCGTGCGCGAGGGCGCCAAGGCGGTTGCCGCCGGCATGAACCCGATGGACCTCAAGCGCGGCATCGACCTCGCCGTCGAGGCCGTCGTCGCGGACCTCGAGAAGAACTCCAAGAAGGTCACCTCGAACGACGAGATCGCCCAGGTCGGCACCATTTCGGCCAACGGCGACGCCGAGATCGGCAAGTTCCTCGCCGACGCCATGAAGAAGGTCGGCAATGAGGGTGTCATCACCGTCGAGGAAGCCAAGTCGCTGGAGACCGAGCTCGACGTCGTCGAGGGCATGCAGTTCGACCGCGGCTACATCTCGCCCTACTTCGTCACCAACGCCGACAAGATGCGCGCTGAGATGGAGGACGCTTACATCCTGATATACGAGAAGAAGCTCTCCTCGTTGAACGAGCTGCTGCCGCTGCTGGAAGCCATCGTGCAAACCGGCAAGCCGCTGGTGATCATCGCCGAGGACGTCGAAGGCGAGGCGCTCGCGACCCTGGTCGTGAACCGCCTCCGCGGCGGCCTGAAGGTCGCGGCGGTCAAGGCTCCGGGCTTCGGCGATCGCCGCAAGGCCATGCTGCAGGACATCGCGATCCTGACCGGCGGTCAGGCGATCTCGGAAGACCTCGGCATCAAGCTCGAGAACGTCACGCTCAACATGCTCGGTCGCGCCAAGAAGGTGATGATCGACAAGGAGAACACCACGATCGTCAACGGCGCCGGCAAGAAGGCCGACATCGAGGCGCGCGTCGCGCAGATCAAGGCGCAGATCGAGGAGACCACCTCGGACTACGACCGTGAGAAGCTGCAGGAGCGTCAGGCCAAGCTCGCGGGCGGCGTCGCGGTGATCCGCGTCGGCGGCGCGACCGAGGTCGAGGTGAAGGAGCGCAAGGATCGCGTTGATGACGCGATGCATGCGACCCGCGCCGCTGTCGAGGAAGGCATTCTGCCGGGCGGCGGCGTCGCCCTGCTCCGTGCCTCCGAGCATCTCAAGGGCATCCGCACCAAAAACGACGACCAGAAGACGGGCGTCGAGATCGTGCGCAAAGCACTGTCCGCGCCGGCCCGTCAGATCGCAATCAATGCCGGGGAGGACGGCTCCGTCATCGTCGGAAAGGTGCTGGAGAAGGATCAGTACGGCTACGGCTTCGACGCGCAGACCGGCGAATACGGCAACCTGGTCTCCAAGGGCATCATCGACCCGACCAAGGTCGTGCGCGTGGCGATCCAGAATGCCTCCTCCGTGGCGGCGCTCTTGATCACCACCGAAGCCATGGTCGCCGAGCTGCCGAAGAAGGCCGCTGCCGGCCCCGCGATGCCCCCGGGCGGTGGCATGGGTGGTATGGACTTCTAATCCCGACCATTGAGCGCTCGAAAGAAGAAAGGCCCGGTAGCGATACCGGACCTTTCTGCATTAACTACGTGTCTTCTCGACGACGATCGCTTCCACAAAAGCCGACCCACGGCAGGCTAAAAAAGCTCACCCAGTTGCTCACGAATACAAGGCGAAAACAGAGGGGGACGTGATGATTTGACCGGCGCTGGGCTATAGTCCCCAAAGTCAGCTTATGCCGTCCTTTCGTCAGCCCGAGCGTAGAGGATTTGACCAATGACCAGCGGATATTTTGAAGACGTCGAGGTCGGTGACAGCCAGAAGGCTGGACCCTATTCTGTCTCCAAGGAAGAAATCATTCAGTTCGCCAAGCGGTTTGACCCGAGGCCCTTCCATATCGATGAGGCAGCCGCTGCTCGTTCCGTTTTTGGAGGACTGTCGGCATCTGCTGCCCACACGTTCGCGATCTTCATCTCGCTAAACTAACGAATTACAGCCTCAAGTCCGTGCCATTGCCGGGTTGGGCTATGATGAGCTGCGGCTGCCCAACGCAGTGCGTCCCGGCGACGACCTTTATCTCGAAGCGACCACGTTGGAAAAGCGCGAGTCGAAGTCGAGGCCCGATAGTGGAATCGTTCGCGGCCAGTTCCGCTTGCGCAACCAAAAAGGCGAACCGGTGCTGCAGTGTGTCGGCAACGGTCTCGTTGCGAGGCGACCGGATGCGAAAGGATCAACGTAAGCCAGGATCAAAGGCTGCCTTGGACAGCTTGCATGACCCTATTCGGGTCACGTTCAGGAAGCAGACCTAGCGGCGCTCTGAGCTGAGGTCAGCCACGGGCCAGGAGCAGACTTCGCACCTAACCCACGAATGTTCCCACGCGCCCTGAACCGACATATGGCTTCTAGGGCTGTTTCATCTTGCCGATCGTGGACTCGGGCACCCCCGCGAAATTGTTCGCCAGCAAATAGTTTGGGCTCGACCGCACCCAATGGTCGAGGTCGATCTCCTCAAATTTGCCATTGTCCCACGTTTGCACGATTTCAAGGTCTTCGTCTCCGACATTCCTGATCGCGTGGCCGAAACCCATAGGGATGTAAACCGCATCGCCCGGACTGACGTCAGTGACCTTGCCGCGCCCGCCTGATCCGAACAGCGCGACCTGCCCTTTGCCGCGCAGATAGTAGTGCCATTCGTTCGCATTGGTGTTCCAATGCGGATTGCGCTGCTTACCCTTCTCAATGATCATCAGGCCGCCGGACATCGTCTTGGAGGCCGGGAACTCGTCAATGGAGGCGAGGCGAAACGTGCCGCCCTCGAAGTCACGTACTGCCTTTTGGTCTCGCAGCAGCCTGAATTTGTGTGTCGACTCCCTCGGCCAGGGCGCGTCGAGCGCTTGCGAAATAGGCACAATCGGCCCCGCCTGTATGTAGGTCTCTCCTTTGGGAAAGGCGTCGAACAAGTCCGTCGGCAGATGGAAGTTGGCGGCCACGAGGTTCTTCGGCGTTATGTCAATCCAGTCGGTGATCGAAAAGGTACCGTGCTCGGAGAACGCACCATTGTCGAAGGACAGAACAAAGTGGCAAGGCTTGTCGCCGATGGTTTGGATCGAGTGGCCGTGGCCCCTGGCGAAGTACCAAAGATCGCCCGGCTCGTAGTTGTTGATCTCGCTCGCGCCCGAAGGCTCGACCACCACTGTTTGGCATCGGCCGTCAATGACGAAGGCCCATTCGGCGGCTATGGCATGCCAGTGTAGTTCGCGCGATGCTCCCGGGTTAAGGAACATGTGAACGCCCGCGATCCCTTTGCTTACCGGGAGCTGATGTTCCGTCGATTCCTTTGCCCAGCCGCCCGATGTAAGTTTCGGAACGCTGCCGTCGAGCGGATACTTGAAGTTCGGCATGGCCTCAATGTCTTTTGGGTCGTGGTACGCGACCTTGGCGCCCGGCGGAAGCTGCACTGCGTTTCGGCCATACCCGCCGTCGCCTGGATTGCCCCGATCGTTTGCGGCTGCTCCAGCCGCGTTCTGCATCAGTGCAAGCCCACTAGCGCCAAGCGCGGCTGCGCCTAAAAGAGCACGTCGAGTAGCGTCCATTTGACACCTCCTAACTAACTCACTCCGTTTCAGTTGCTGGAATTGCATTCGCCCTCCCGACCGGTCAGGGCGGGATTGGATTATATCGCGATGTTGGGGACTCTGTCAGAGTTATGGTGCGCGCCGATTTATGACCGCTAATGGGATGGTCCGGCCGTACTCCAGCCCCGCCAGTGATCGAAGCTGGTTCGGGGCACCGAAAAGGAGCACGCCATGTCTCAGAAATCTAGCAGCACAATCGCCGTGGTCGGCATTGATATCGGCAAGAACTCGTTTCACGTCATAGGGCACGATCGGCGTGGTGCGATCGTACTCCGGCAAAAATGGTCGCGTGGCCAGGTCGAGGCGCGACTTGCCAACCTGCCGCCGTGCCTGATCGGGATGGAAGCCTGCGTCGGCGCGCATCATCTCAGCCGCAAGCTCCAAATGCTTGGCCACGACGCCCACCTGATGCCGGCGAAATACGTGCGGCCGTATTCGAAGGGGCAGAAGAATGACTTCCGAGATGCGGAAGCGATCGCCGAGGCTGTCCAACGCCCGACCATGAAGTTCGTCGCGACCAAGACCGCCGATCAACTCGACCTTCAGGCACTGCACCGCGTCCGCGATCGATTGGTCGGTCAGCGTACCGGCGCCATCAATCAGATCCGTGCGTTCCTGCTGGAGCGGGGCATCGCCGTGCGGCAAGGCCTGCATTCCCTGCGGTTCGAGTTGCCGGGTATCTTGGCAACTCGCACCGATGTTCTCTCGCCTCGCATGTTGCGCATCATCGAGGGTCTGGCCGAAGACTGGCGCCGGCTGGATGAGCGTATCGAGGGTCTATCTAGCGAGATCGAAACACTGGCCCGTCAAGATAAGGCCTGCCAGCGACTGATGACGGTGCCTGGCATCGGCCCGATCATCTCGCGATGCCATCGGCCGTCTCCTTGGCGCGGCCCTCGCTGGTCCGCTCCAAGATCAGGCTGCGCTCGAACTCGGCAACGCCGCCCGCGTCCTGCCCTACAGCGCGGATTACGTGTTCCTGCGCATGGGCTGCGCCAGAGCAAAGGACTGGGCCGCCGTTGCGCCGGTTCGCGCTCAGCAAGCCTGCTTGCGACTTAGCCAATTCGGTAAGGGACGTTTGCGGTTTGGCCGCTCCAGCCGCAGTTAGCTATCCCAACTATTTTGAGGTGCTGCGGCATTTCGTTCGCGAGACCTCGCCATCGTCACGACGTTGCTCTTGGCGGCCGCGGGCGGGCTCTCGCAATAGGCCGCCGTCGGCCATTAGCCGCCGTCGCTTCTCCCGCATGTCCCGCGGCCGTAGGCGGCCTCCACCTTGTCCGACAGCGGTGCCGTGGTCAAGAAGCCGGTAGACCAAATGTCGGCCTCGACTTGGCGCGAGGGTCGCCCGTCGTTGCAGTGGGACGCTACATCCGAGCGGTTGGCCCCATCCGCTCGGCGCGATCACTTCCATGGTGAGCGTTGGAAGGCATGGTGAGCGTTGGAAGGCCGACGCGCGCCGGCCGACCCGCTTACCAATAGCTCCAGGGGCGCCCGCCGTATCCATAAGGTCTGTAGAAGCGGGCGGCTCCAGGTTCCTGGATTGCCTGCCAGCCATAGTCGACGTTTGCTGGATAGTAGCTGTAGGCGGGATAGTAGCCGCCGTAATACGGGCCGGGGTAGTAGCCGCCGTAGTACGGGCCGCCGTAGCCATATGCGCTGCTCGCGATCGCGCCACCGATGAGGGCACCAGCTAGCGCGCCCGCCCCCCAACCCCAACCTCGAGGACCCCAGCCTCCGAAACCTCTGTAGCCCCATCCGCCGCCGCGCCAGCCGCCCCACCGGATCTGGATCGAATTGTCGGCGACCATGGCTTTCATGCTTGTCACGTTGGTCGGCAAGGGAGTCGCAAAGAGCGTCACGACGTTGCCAGCCATCAAGGCTCCGGCAAATCCGCCTACCAATGCCATTCTGAGGGTGCGCATGTTCTCCTCCGTCAGCTGTTAGGAGAGACCCGCAGGCTAGGACAGCCTCCGTCAAACGCAAGATGGCGCGGCGCCGCGCCTACCCCTTCCGGCTTACGGGCTTCAACACTACTTCATCGACGGCGTAACTGCGACACTGGCGACGGACCTTGTCACGCATCAGTGGCGTTCGTCATCGGTCGACTGAACGTTGCTGCTGGAAGGTGAGACCGTCGCGCCTACTGGCGACTTTTCGACAGACGCATGAGCTGGCAATGCAAGTGCGTGTCAGCGAACAGGCCATCAAGACCTTCATCGGGCACTGCGATATCGCAGCACGTGATCTGTTGTTGCCCCACGGTGATGTCGTGATGGCCTTGTCTATTGCTCTGCAGGCAAAGCGGACGCTGGACGGCTTCGAGATCGACAGATTGATATCTGACGTGCAGGTCGCAAAGCTATGGCGGCCGAACATCGGCGCCGCGCCGACTGGCGCAAGCGAGAACTGTCGGCCCGCAGTTTTGAGGCAAATGTCATCACGACAATGACACATCGCTGCCTCATCCAACGCACGATCGCGCGGAATGCTTAGCGAGCTCTGCGGTCGGTCCTGTTGCGGATGTACCAACCGGATAATCAAAATAAGCCCCCGGGAAGGCGGCTTCCCGGGGGCTTTATTTTGCGCAGTGCGAAAAGGGACAGCGCTGCTGGCTGCTTGCGTTCTGATTGCTGCCGACGTTCGTCTGATCCCGAAGCTACTCGTCCGACCGTAGGTCCGCTTCCATTTCTGCAACGATGTCTTGCAAGAGACGGATTGCGAGGGGGTCGGTGACTTCGCGTTCCATCATTCGGTAGCGCATCACCCGCTCTTCAAGTTCCCGCTGTTGCTCGTCGTCGGTCATTGCGCGCTCCTTGCGTGAGCAAGACGCGCGAGGAGACTGATGGTTGCCGGAACTTGAAAAATGCTCGGCAGAATTTGGGCGGTTCACAGTCCATTCAGGCCAGGGCCCCTACTCATCTCCGCGGGAAGCGTCAACGAGGAGGTGGAACATGTCGAACGTTCGCGAGGACTTCGATGCGATCGGTATTGTTGTCGATTGGATCGACGCCTGTAAGCAGGGTCGCTTGGATGATTTGCTAGACCTGTATGATGAGACGGCTACGGTCGAGTGCTGCGAGGGTGCGCGCTTTCAAGGCCGAGCCGCGATGAAATGGTACTGGGGTCAAAGGCTCGCGGCATCCGCAGCCGAGGCTTTCGGGATCGACGCATTGATGCCGGAGGGGGACGGCCTCTCGCTCGACTATCGCGGATATGACGGCAAGCGCGTGCGGACGCTTTTCCGGTTTACCGATGCCGGAAAAATCCGGCTCACGGCCTGCGTGCCGATCATAGAGGCTGTCTAGTGCGTCGCTATCGGGGCCGGCCTGTCAGAATGGCCGTCCAGGACGGTATTCGGCTTTCACGGCTGCGCCGTGGCAGAGGGCGCTCTGACGGAGGGGCAGGGGCGGTAACGGGGCTCTACATCCTGGCACTCCAATTGAAAGCAGCCCCCGCCTCGGAGAGAGGAGCAAGGGCTGCCTTCCTACGGGCGTCCCAACAGACGCAGAGGGCGAACGGCCGCCCCACCCGATCGTTCCAAGTTATTGCTGTGGAACGAATGACCTTGTCAGGCCTCATAGGTGCGCTGGGGAGAAGCGCGGATATGTGGATCGTGAGAGGCAAGTATAGGCGCGAAGCGGCAGCGACGCTGCTCCGCTTTGCAAAATCGACGTCCGACCGCAACCTGGCGGCCGCGTTGGTCGAGAAGGCCGCCGACCTCAACGAGCGGGTCGAGAACTTGTCTCTTTCCAGCAAGGACAAGAGTGGCACTGGTGCGCGCGAACGGACGCAGTAGCCATGGCGGCCGGCTGGGAACCGCTCTCGCCCGGCTCCCAAGCGCCCGTAGTTCTCCGACCGTGTACAAGGTTCCCGTATTATGATTTCCTTGCTCACCGGCATGGGTTGGGGCGGTGAGAAGTGGCTATTTATCGACTATTGCAGCACTCCGCCCTAGGGCCGAAAGAGGTTAGCCGCGTGACAGCGGCATACGAGCAAGCGCTGCGTACCCTCTGCGTCAAAGATCGCGACGACCCTTTAACGGAAATGATCGCGCAGAAGATCATCAAGATTGCGCAATCCGGCATCAAGGAGCCCGCACAAATTTCGGCTCTGGCGATCAAAGAACTAGAAATGCGATAAGGCCGGCGCGCTCGCATTTCGTGCGTCTGGAACCGAAACTTTCTCTAACCCATGTGCATTTCATGGCGGGGCTTCGCAACATGCGAGGCAGTCATGAGCCCTCTCTCGGCGGGCGACGTGTTTCTGACCGTCGCCATCATGTCAACGACGTTTCTGATCGAGGTCGGCTTCTTCATCCTGATCGGAATGTTCTAAAAGGAACGTGCGCCCTAGCAGCGCGGCCGGACGCAAAGGAACTAGTCCTCCGGGAACTTGATGGTTGAGACCGGCCATTTGCCATCATGACCTTTGATCGAAATGCGAAGCCCGTGCAACTCATCCAGCCAAACGTTCTCGACCGCGGCGGCCTTTCCGTTGGTAAGGACGACGGCGATGCCGATCAATTCGGACTGTGCCTCGCCGAACTCGCTCAAAATTCTTGACGCGCGGAGCTTAGCCGACGGCACTACTCACCCCTGTTCCGCTGAGTCATTTGTGCTGTCCCACGCGGCTTAGCGGCGCCGCTTGTCCCAATGTTCGGCCGCTGGAATGATCGATGGCGACGGCCCTTCTAAGTCCCGGAGCCGGTTGATTTGCGTTCGAAGGCTCGGTGGTAATTCAGGCTCTAGTTTCAGCGATGCACGCAATCTCTCGCCGATCTCTCGAATAATGGCGTGGCTGTGGTTGTGGTCTATCTCGATGCGGTGGCACATAGCGAAGCTCGGCAGAGAATTCAGCAGAAACCCGGCACCTACTATCCCGTCCGGTGGCGAGCACGCTGGCAATTCTGAATGGAACCGGAGACCGCCGCTTTTGGCTATCTGCGCGAGCGCTTGTTTTGAGAACAGCGGGTTCTTGTGACCTTTGGCTATCCGCGACATGCGCCGTGGAGTTTAACGGCGAGCGGCGGTCCCATGCCTTCTAAAATTGCGGGCAAACTTTCGTTCCTAATCTCTTTTTGCCACAGGCAATCGGGAATCGCTAAACCGTTTCAGGCCCGGCCATCGTGGGCTCCTTCCGCGCCTCAACGAGCCGAACGACCGTCTTGCAGTTGGGGCATTCATAGGACGTGATCTCGTAACCGTCAGCGATCGGCTCAACGGCAAGCGGCCGTCGTGCACCATCGCAACTCGTGCATCTCAGCGTCGTCATATACTTGCCCTCCTGACGCCGAGTGTACGGCAGGCAAACCGCATTCGGTTCGGTCGTATCGTCAACGAACGCAAGCATGATCGTCACAGGCGTGTCCTGTCATTTGCACCGGGCAGCATTTTTGCCTTCGTCCGTTGGACGTCCAACGACTTTGGTACGATCATCTCGCGGATCGACATCTTGCGCGCGGTCGCACCGGGACAGCGCTGCTCGACCGTGCCGTATGTGAAGCCCGGCGGAGAGATTTTACTGCGACTCTCCGGTTGGCCGAAGGTCGAGCGGGTACTGCAGATGATCGACGCCGTCGAAGCGCTTGGCGTCGATCCTGCCGACGTCGCTCCTGACCATTGGCATCATGTTCATAATCGTCTGTCCGTCAACGAAAACCCGCGCCCCTACACGAAGGCCCGCCACCAGGCGTGGCTTCACCGGCAGAGGGTCATGCGATGACACCGCGGCTCAAGACGTTGACCACGATGCTCTGCGGTGCTGTCGCACTTATCGCACCAATCGTTCTGGAGATTACGCCAGCCTACATCTGGAATGCATCTGAGAGCGTACCGATCGGGCTCTACCGTGTGCAGCCGGCGGACAAACTATTCGTTACGGAACTACTCGCCTTACAGCCACCGGAGCCGCTCGCGACCTTCCTCGACCTGAACGGCTATCTGCCAGCCGGATTGCCGATGCTCAAACGCGTGCTGGCGCTTCCCGGGCAGACCGTTTGCCGAAGTGGGCTCACCATTTCGGTTGACGCCATCGAAATGGGCGAAGCCCGAGATCGCGACGGCCGTGGCCGTCCCCTCCCGAAATGGCAGGGCTGCAGCGTCGTCGGTGACGGCGAACTCTTTGTCATGAACTGGCAGTCCACCAGCTCGCTGGATGGCCGCTATTTCGGGCTCTTGCCGACATCGGCTGTCATCGGCCGCGCGCTGCCTGTGTGGACCTGGGAGGATTGATGGTACCCGTATTGAGTTTCCGAACAGCTATTCCTCTGTTTGGCCGAGTGCTGCACCATTCCTCCGTCCCGACCAACAATTGCGCGGCCGTCGCGCGCAGCGGCGGTCCAGGGCGGCCGAACGGCCGGCGCGAAGCGGCTTTACCCTGGACGGCCGCGAGCACGGCGGCACGCTTGCGTTTGTTCGACGGGAGCCTGCGCGCTGTCGTACCGTTGTTCATTGCGCTGACCGTGAGTAATGCCGCCGCTGTCGCCGAGACGCGACCTCCGGAGCCTTCAGCGAGTCATCGAGCTGGCGATCCGTTTGCGGAGTTTGTTGAGCGGGCCTCGCGCCGCTTCGGCGTGCCGGTGCGCTGGATACGCGCAGTCCTGGACGTCGAAAGCGCCCAAGACGTGCGTGCCAAGTCACCGACAGGTGCCATGGGGCTGATGCAGATAATGCCACAGACGTGGGCAGAGCTACGCCTGCGGTACGGCCTCGGCGACGATGCCTACGATCCCCATGACAACATTCTTGCGGGGACAGCGTACCTTCGCGAGCTGCACGACCGGTACGGTTCACCGGGCTTCCTAGCTGCCTACAACGCAGGACCTACTCGCTACGAAGAGCATCTCGCCGGCCGTCCATTGCCCGCTGAAACCCAGATCTATCTGCAGAAGCTTGTGCCGATCATCGGTGGCGACATTGCAGGTTCCCGTGCGGTCGCGAGTCTGCGGCCATCGGGAGGAGCGCTCTTCGTTGTGCGGTCTGAAAGTCCAGCGACCGCAGCCCAGCTGCAGCCTTGGCGCCCAACGAACCGAGCTCCAACGGCTGTCTCCGTCCACGACATTTCGGCCATTGCGCCACAGCCAACAGGATTGTTCGTCCTGAGATCTGATGCGGGAGGCGCGCGATGAGCGAATGCGCAAGCTTGCATGCATTAGCGCGGTCTGGAGAGGAATGGGCGGAAAGGCGAGCGCAGTGGGGAGGCACGACGTTAGCGTCTGGCTCTCGCACGTCGGTCAGGTATTGACATGATCCGTCGGTTTCCAGGCCCACGGCAGCAGTTCGTC
>NZ_JCAMOT010000068.1:0-23215 GCF_059512425.1 Bradyrhizobium sp. Leo78 | reverse complement strand
AGCGCGCGGTGACGGCGGCGGGCTGATCCGGAGCATCCTACCTCCGCCTGTGACAACGGCGCGCAGTGATGCGCGCCGTTCCACTTTCGATCAAGGCCTTCGGAAAAAGCACTTGCAAGGCCGGGCATATCGCCCGACAATTTAGCTAATCGCCTAATTAAAACACGGATGGAAACGTGCTCGATAAACCCGCCCCTCAATCCGCTGTCCGCGCCTCCGGCCCGCTCGCCGGCACCCGCATCGTCGAATTCGCGGGCATCGGCCCCGGCCCATTCGCCTGCATGATGCTGGCAGATATGGGCGCCGAGGTCATCACCCTCGACCGCCTCGGCGCCGGCAAAAATCTCAAGGGCGTTTCCACGCGCGGGCGCAAGGTCGTCGAGCTCGACCTCAAGGACAAGGCGGCGGTCGCGCAGGTGCTCGATCTCCTCGCCAATGCCGATGCGCTGATCGAGGGCTTTCGTCCCGGTGTGATGGCGCGGCTTGGCCTCGGTCCCGACGTCGTGCTTGCGCGTAACCCGAAGCTGGTCTACGGCCGCATGACCGGCTGGGGTCAGGAGGGCCCGCTCGCGAACGCCGCCGGTCACGACATCAACTACATCTCGATCACCGGCGCGCTGGCCGCGATCGGCACCAAAGAGAAGCCGGTGCCGCCGCTCAACCTCGTCGGCGATTTCGGCGGCGGCGCGCTCTATCTCGTGGTCGGCGTGCTAGCCGCGCTCCTGGAAGCATCGAAATCCGGCAAGGGCCAGGTGGTCGATACCGCGATGTGCGACGGCGCGGCGTCGCTGATGTCGATGTTCTTTGACCTGGCCGCAAGCGGCCGCTGGGTGGAGGGACGCGACCAGAATATGCTCGACGGCGGCGCGCATTTCTACGGCGTCTACGAATGCGCCTGCGGCCACTTCGTTTCGATCGGTTCGATCGAGCCGCAATTCTACGCGCTATTGCGCAAGCACGCCGGCCTCACGGACGCCGAGTTCGACGCCCAGATGGACCGCAAGGCCTGGCCCGCGCTGAAAGACAAGCTCACCGAGATATTCAAGAGCAAGACGCGCGAGGAGTGGTGCAAGATCATGGAAGGCACCGACATCTGCTTCGCGCCGATCCTGACCATGGCGGAAGCCCCGAACCATCCGCACATGGCCGCGCGAAAGGTGTTCGTCGAACGCCATGGCGTCACGCAGCCGGCGCCCGCGCCGCGCTTCTCGCGGACACCGTCGGCGATCAGGGAGCCGGTGACAGCGGAGCTTGGCGATGTGCTGAGCGCGTGGAAGCGATAGCCGCCGCCTCTATCCGCTCGGCGTAGGGTGGGCAAAGCGCAGCCTGCCCGCCATCAAGAGCAGCGCAAGAAGAGGTGGGCACGCTGCGCTTTGCCCACCCTACGGCAGCGGCAGCCTTACGCTGCGTGGTCCACCTTCAGCACGCCGCGGCGGATCTGGTCTTCCTCGATCGATTCGAACAGGGCCTTGAAGTTGCCCTCGCCGAATCCGTCGTCGCCCTTGCGCTGGATGAATTCGAAGAAGATCGGTCCGATCGCATTGGCCGAGAATATCTGCAGCAGCACCTTGGTCTGGCCGCCATCGACCACGCCCTCGCCGTCGATCAGGATGCCGTTCTGCTGCAGCCGCGCGACATCCTCGCCATGCCCGGACAGGCGCTGGTCGATCTTCTCGAAATAGGTGTCAGGCGGTGACGGCATGAACGGCAGCCCGGCCGCGCGCAGCGTCTCGATGGTCTGGTGGATATCGCGCGCGCCGCACGCGATGTGCTGGATGCCCTCGCCGCGATAGAGGTTGAGATATTCCTCGATCTGTCCGGAATCGCCGGCATCCTCGTTGATCGGAATCCGGATCTTGCCGTCCGGACTGGTCAGGGCGCGCGAGAACAGGCCCGAGGCGCGGCCCTCGATATCGAAGAAGCGGATCTGGCGGAAATTGAACAGTCTGGCGTAGAAGCCGGTCCAGACATCCATGCGGCCGCGATGGACGTTATGGGTGAGGTGGTCGATGTAATAGAGCCCCGAGCCCTCAGGCCGCGGGTTCTTCTCGCCGAGCCATTCGAACTCGAGATCATAGGCCGAGCCCTTCGCGCCATAGCGATCGACCAGATAGAGCAGGCTGCCGCCGATGCCCTTGATCGCGGGAACATCGAGCGTCTTCTGCGCGGCATTGTCGGCCGGCTCCGCGCCGAGCGACAACGCGCGCTCATAGGCACGCCTGGCATCGACCACGCGGAACGCCATCGACGGCGCGCACGGCCCATGCGCGGCGACGAAGTCATGGCCGTGGGTATCAGGCTCCTCATTGACGAGATAGTTGATGTCGCCCTGGCGATAGACCGTAATCTTCTTCCTCTTGTGGCGGGCGACCGCCACATAGCCCATCAGCTTGAACAGGCGGTGCAGCTCTTCCGGATGCGGATGGGCGTATTCGACGAACTCGAAACCATCCGTGCCCATCGGATTGTCGGCGCTGATTTCGGCCGGCGGCGCATCGTGCGGAAATGGACCCATTGGCGATTCTCCCTACTTTGGTTGACGGAATCTCCGCCGACCTGGCCGCAAGGTGCATGCAAAATGGCGCGCGATGGGCTAGTCTCATGCACAATTTGTGCATCGTAACGGCAAATGGCGCATGATCCAGTTGGACACCTTCGATCTCAAGATCCTTGCCGCATTGCAGGACGACGGCCGGCTGACCAATCAACAGCTCGCCGATCTCATCGGATTATCGGCCTCGCAATGCTCGCGGCGACGGATGCGACTGGAAGAGGAGAAAGTGATCTCGGGCTATCACGCCGACCTCGCCGGCGAGGCACTCGGCTTCGAGCTGATCGCCTTCATCCAGATCACGCTGGCGACGCACTCGCCCGACAACGCGAAGAAATTCCGGGAGCTCGTCAACCGCGTCGATGCGATCCAGGACGCCTATTCGCTGACCGGAGACGCCGACTATCTCTTGAAGGCCGTGCTGCGCGACCTCAAGAGCCTGTCCGACATCGTCAACAATGTGCTGATGCCGCACCAGAGCGTCGCCCATGTGCGCTCTTCGATCGTGCTGGACCGGCTCAAGGAGAGCGCGAAATTGCCGTTGAAGGCATTAGGCACGTAACATGGCGCAAATCGAGGGAATTCCGTCATTCGAATTGCGGGCCTAGTTTGCGATGATCCGTCCCGCTTCAGCCTGAGAAACGACCATGGCGCTGCAACTGCGACCGAACTGCGAATATTGCGACAAGGATCTGCCGCCGAACGCGACGGAGGCGATGATCTGCTCCTATGAATGCACCTTCTGCGCGGATTGCGTGGAGCACAAACTGTTCAACGTCTGCCCGAACTGCGGCGGCGGCTTCGCGCCGCGGCCGATCAGGCCTTTGCAGGAATGGCGCGCCGGCGTGTGCGTGGTCAAGCAAACGCCGTTGGAGAAGCGGGTGCATCTGAAATACAGTCTGGAGGATGTTGCGGCGCATTCGGCACGACTGCGCCACATTCCGTCGGAACAGCGGTGAATCCTCTCCGTCATTGCGAGCGAAGCGAAGCAATCCATGCCTCCACACGAGGAGAGATGGATTGCTTCGTCGCTTCGCTCCTCGCAATGACGGCGTATGGCTATTCCGCCGCCACGATCGTGCCCTCGACCTCACCGAAGCCGACGCGATAGACGTCACCCTGGCACCAGCCGCGCATGACGAGCGAATCGCCGTCTTCGAGGAAGGAGCGCTTGATGCCGCCTGCAAGTTCGACGGGCTCAGTGCCATTCCAGCTTATCTCGAGCAGGCTGCCGCGCTGGTCCTTCTCTGGCCCGGAGATGGTGCCACTCCCCAAGAGGTCGCCGATATTCATGGCGCAGCCAGAGGAGGCGTGGTGCAGCAATTGCTGCACCGACGACCAGTACATGTATTTGAAATTGGTGCGGCAGATCCGCGTCGGCTCGTTCATCCCGGCCGCACGCAGGCCTACGTCGAGCGTGAGATCATAATTGTTCGGCTGCGTCTGGCGCAGATACGGTAAGGGCGCGGGCTCCTGTATCGGCCCTTGCAGGCGGAACGGCTCCAGCGCCTCGCGCGTCACCACCCATGGGCTGATCGAGGTCGCGAACGCCTTGGCCTGGAACGGACCGAGCGGAACATACTCCCATTGCTGGATGTCCCGCGCGCTCCAATCGTTCAGAATGACGAAACCGAAGATCATCTCTTCGGCCTGTTGCTCGCTCAGCATCTCGCCCATCGTTGACGGCTGGCCGACGACGGCGCCCATCTCGAGTTCGAAATCGAGCCGCTTGCAAGGACCGAAGCTCGGCACCTCCACATTTGGCGGCTTCAATTGGCCGCGCGGCCGGCGCACTTTCGTGCCGCTCACGACGACGGTCGAGGCGCGGCCGTTGTAGGCGATCGGCATGTGCAGCCAGTTCGGCTGCAATGCGTTGTCCTTGCCGCGGAACATGATGCCGACGTTGGTGGCGTGCTCCTTGGACGAATAGAAGTCGGTGTAGCCGGCGACCGTGATCGGCAGGTGCAGCTTCACGTCGGCCATCGGCACCAACGCACGCTGGCGCAGGCGCTCATTGTCGCGCAGCTCGGGATGGTCGTGGCGCAAGAGTTCACTGATCCGCGCGCGGGTGCGCGACCAGACCTTTGGACCAAGAGCCATGAACGGGTTGAGCGAGGACGCGGCGAATACCGCGGGTTCGACCACATCGATGCGGCAGTCCTGCGCGAGCTGCCAGAGATCGAGCACGTAATCGCCGATCGCAACGCCGATGCGCGGAGCCAGGCCGTCCTTGGCCGAGAACACGCCGTAGGGCAGATTCTGGATCGGGAAATCGGACGCGGGATCGACGTCGATGAAGGAGCGGAGTTTTGGGTCGTTGGGATGGGACATGGTTTCCTGCCGGATATTTGTGACGCATTCTCCACTCGTCATTCCGGGATGCGCCGGAAGGCGCAGGCCCGGAATCCATTCGGCCACAGACACGGGTGGACAGATGGATTCCGGGCTCGCGCTGCGCGCGCCCCGGAATGACGGAGAGCTTACACTATGGCCTGCCCGGATCGAACCGCTTCTCCAGTCCCTTCCAGCAATCGGCGTAGTCGTCCTGCAGCGTCGCCGACTTCGCCGCGAATTCGGTGACGCGCTGCGGGAAGCGGGTTTCGAACATGAAGGCCATGGTGCCCGTGAGCTTCACCGGCTTCAACTCGCCGTTGCTGGCGTGATCGAACGCCTCGCGGTCGGGGCCGTGCGGCAGCATGCAGTTGTGCAGCGAGATGCCGCCGGGGACGAAGCCCTGCGGCTTGGCGTCGTAGACGCCGTAGATCAGGCCCATGAACTCCGACATGATGTTCATGTGATACCACGGCGGCCGAAACGTGTTCTCCGCCACCATCCAGCGCTCCGGGAAGATGACGAAATCGATATTCGCGGTGCCCGCGGTCTCCGACGGCGAGGTCAGGACCGTGAAGATCGAGGGATCGGGATGATCGAACGCGATGGCGCCGACCGGCGAGAAGGTGCGCAGATCGTATTTGTACGGCGCGTAATTGCCGTGCCAGGCGACCACATCGATCGGCGAATGCGGCAGCGTCGTCTTCCAAAGCGAGCCGCCCCATTTCACATAGAGCTCGGTCGGCGTGTCCTTGTCCTCATAACTGGCGACAGGCGTCAGGAAGTCGCGCGAGTTGGCCAGGCAATTGGCGCCGATCGGGCCACGCTCCGGCAGCGTGAAGGCGCCGCCGTAATTCTCGCAGAGATAGCCGCGCGCGGGGCCGTTCGGGATCTCGACGCGGAATTTCACGCCGCGCGGGATCACCACGATCTCGCCGGGCTCGGCATCGATGCGGCCGAACTCGGTGACGAGGCGAAGATTGCCCTGCTGCAGCACGAACATCATCTCGCCGTCGGCATTGTAGAAATGCTGGTCCACCATCGATTTGGTGATCAGATAGACATGCGCCGCCATGCCGGCTTGCGTGTTGGCGTCGCCGGCCGTGGTCATGGTCTGCACGCCCTGCAGGAACGTCTGTTCCTGCGACGGCATCGGCGCCGGATTCCAGCGG
Organism: Bradyrhizobium sp. Leo78; assembly: GCF_059512425.1. Taxonomy (NCBI): domain Bacteria; kingdom Pseudomonadati; phylum Pseudomonadota; class Alphaproteobacteria; order Hyphomicrobiales; family Nitrobacteraceae; genus Bradyrhizobium; species Bradyrhizobium sp. Leo78. Next base: position 17,161 of record NZ_JCAMOT010000068.1, on the reverse strand, counting down.
AGCTGCTCGATCGGCATCTCGTATTCGTGGCAGGGCGCGGTGCGCCACAGCCCGGCATCGGCTTTCTCAAACCGGCCGGAGTGTTTCACGGACGGCCGAATCCGATAGAGCCAGGAGCGCTCATTGGCGCCGCGCGGCGCGGTGAAAGGCGAGCCGGAGAGCTGCTCGGCATAGAGCCCATAGGCGCAGCGCTGCGGCGAGTTGCGCCCGACCGGCAGCGCGCCGGGCAAGGCCTCGGTCTCAAAGCTGTTGCCGAAGCCGGACATGTAGCCCGGCGTGATTTGCGCGGAGCTCTTGGCGATCACATCAGGCGAGGTGTTGATGTTCATGGTCATCCTCCTCCTTGCAGGGCGGCCCACATTTCGCGGTCGCGCTTGTCGGTCCAGATCACGGGATCATCGATCCCGGACGCTTCGTCATAGGCGCGCGAGACGTTGAACGGCAGGCAATGCTCGTAGATCGCGAAGCTCGAGAATTTCGGATCCATCACCTCGCGCGTCGCCGCCATCGTCTCCTTCAGCGTGCGCCCTTTCGCCACGGAGGCCTCGGCTGCGCCGTAGAGCGTCGTGACGAAATCACGCGTCATCGCGATCGCCTCGCGCCCAGTGGCAAGGCCTTTCAACGCATCGCCACGACCGGGCGCGATCGCCTTGGGATTGAAGGCGCGGATCTCGTTCAGCGTCATCGGCCATTCGCGCAAATGCGCATCGCCGCAATAGCAGGCCGAGTGATATTCGATGAGATCTCCGGAGAACATCACCTCGGCGTCCGGCACCCAGGCGACGATGTCGCCGGATGTGTGGCCGGCGCCAAGCTGCATCAGCCGCACTTCGCGCTTGCCGAGATAGATCGACATCTCGCCCTCGAAGGTGAGCGTCGGCCAGGTCAGGCCCGGAATGCTCTGGGCGTCCTGGAACAGGCGCGGGAAGCGGCCATACTCCGAATCCCAATCCTGCTGGCCGCGCTCCTCGATCAGGCGGTAGGTCTCCTGCGAGGCGACAATGGCTTGCGCCTTGTAGGCGGAAGCCCCCAGCACGCGCACCGCATGGTAATGCGACAGCACGACATATTTGATCGGCTTGTCGGTCACGGTGCGCACGCGCTCGATCACCTTGTTCGCCATCGCCGGCGTTGCCTGCGCGTCGAACACGAGGCAGCCGTCGTCGCCAACGATCACGGCAGTGTTCGGATCGCCCTCGGCGGTGAAGGCGTAGAGATCGCTGCCGATCTCGGAGAAGGTGATCTTCTTCTCCGCAAGATCCGTGGTGGACGCAAAGCCTTTTGCCATTGGGTGTCCTCGTTATTGTTGCTGCTGTTGTTGCTGCTGCTGGCTCGCGTCCAGCATCCGCCGCTTGGCGAGCGCGATCGCTTCGCGCAGCACGTCGATGTCGCCGATATGGTTGGCGAGCACGAGCACCAGCGCGGCATCGAGATCGGCGCTCTGCGCCTCCGTCAGGCCGCGATGTGCCTCGACGACGGCACGGAAGGCATCGTCCGGTTTTGCGAAGTTCAAGCTGGTCGACAGCGCCATGGCAACCTCAATTGAATCCCGTCGCCCGCGCCAGCGCCGCCTCTAACAGCGGCTGCGTCGGGCGACGGAAGCGTGCGGCGATATAGCCATCGGGCCGCAGCAGATAGGCGGTGCCGGGTTCGGCATCGTACCGCTTGCCGACGAGACCGGTGGCATCGGCGAAACCATCGTCGCCACCGATGCGGATCGTATTTACGCCATCCGGCACATCCACCGCGGCGCCATTACCAAACTCCAGCAGCGTGAACCCCGTTCCCGCGCCGATAAACGCCTCGGTCAGGAACTGCGGATTGCCGCTGCGTCCAGCAATCGGCGCATCCGGCATGGACGAGCCCGGCCGTGGCCCGCCGCACCATGCGTCACCATCCGGCGTCGACAGCGGCGTGTCGTAAACCGACGGCACCGACAGCCGTCCACCATTGACCATGCGCTTGCCGAACTCGGTCTCCTTCGCCAATGCCAGCACCGCCTGGCGCAGCCGCGCCTCCTGCCGCGAGGCAGGCGCCATGAAATCGGTCGAGCGGGTGGATTCGCGGATGTTCTCATCCGCCGCGGCGCTGCGCTCGATGTGATAGCTCTCGAGCAGCTGCTCCGGCGAAATCCCGCGCAGCACGCGGTCGAGTTTCCACGACAGATTCTCGGCGTCCTCGAGCCCGGAATTGGCGCCGCGCGCGCCAAACGGCGAGACCTGGTGCGCGGCGTCGCCGGCAAAGATCACGCGGCCGTGGATGAACTTGTCCATTCGCCGGCACTGGAATTTGTAGAGCGAGATCCACTCGAAATCGAACTTGTCGTGGCCGAGCATGCGTGCGATCCGCGGCCGGACATTTTCCGGCTTCCTTTCATGCATCGGGTCTGCATCTGGATGGAGCTGCAGATCGATCCGCCAGACATCGTCCGGCTGCTTGTGCAACAGCGCCGAGCGCCCGGCATGGAACGGCGGGTCGAACCAGAACCAGCGCTCGGTCGGGAACGCCGCCGTCATCTTGACGTCGGCGATCAGGAACTGGTCCTCGAACACCTGGCCGGAAAATTCCGCGCCGACCATTTTGCGCAGCGACGAGCGTGCACCGTCGCAGGCGATCACGAAGGAAGCCCGAATCCTGTAGGCGCCCTCCGGCGTCTCGATCGTCAGCGCCACGCCATCGTTGCGGCTTTCCAGCGCAACCACCTTGTTGCGCCAGCGCAGGTCGATCGCCGGTAACTCGCGCACGCGATCGACCAGATAGGCCTCGGCATAGAATTGCTGCAGGTTGATGAAGGCCGGCCGCTTGTGACCGTCCTCCGGCAACAGGTTGAACTGATAGAGCTGGGAGGCGCCATGGAAAATCTTACCGACGCTCCACACCACGCCCTTCTCGACCATGCGGGCGCCGACGCCAAGCCTGTCCCAGAATTCCAGCGAGCGTTTCGAGAAGCAGATCGCGCGTGAGCCTTCGCCAATCCGGTCGGCGTCGTCGAGCAGCACCACAGGTTGCCCGCGCTGGGCGAGATCGATTGCGAGCGACAATCCCACAGGGCCGGCGCCGACCACGACGACGGGATATTCAGCAGCATCGACTGCGACCCGATCCTGGTCGGGATGCCTCTGATAGCCGAACTGGGTCTCGGCCTGCATCTTGGGCTGGGCCATCCGCTTACACCTTGCCGCTTCCTCGTAGCGCTGTTAAATTAGTCTCACTTGCAACGATCTTAAACCCCCTGACGGCACTGCCGTCAACTCCCCCTCGGAGGCATTTTGACGAAATCGGTTTCGAGCGACGACATGGCGGCGACGCGATCCGAACCCGACTCGGTCGCGCCGCAGGAGGACGCGGCGGCCAAGAAAAGGCTCGACCTCTTCCACTTCATGCCGTTCCGCCTGAACCGATTGGCGGCGGAGGTGAGCTCGGCGCTTTCCGCCGAGTATCAGGCGCGCTACGGGCTCGACATCCCCTCATGGCGCGTGCTGGCGACGCTCGGCTTCCGCCGCGAAGCCTGCAGCGCGCAATACATCGCCGATTGCACGCGGACACATAAGTCGACCATCAGCCGCGCCGTCACCACGCTGATGGAACGGCAGATCATCGAGCGCGTCGAGAATGCCGACGACCGCCGCGAATTCCGCCTGCAGCTCACCCGCAAAGGCAAGGCGCTGTACGAGGAACTGATCCCGCGCCTGCTCCGAAGGGAGCAGGAGATTTTCTCATGCCTGTCGGCGCAGGAGCGGCGGCAACTCGGAAAACTGCTCGGCAAGATCGAGCACGGCCTTGAGCTGGTGCAGACCAGCGAAGAGGCGGACGCGAAGGAAACGTATTAGAGCATGATGTCATTTGGTTGAATCGGCGTGACCGCGTTGTCCACCTCTCCCATAGGGAGAGGTCGGCGCGCAGCGCCGGGTGAGCGGTTACGGTTCCTCGATGGAGCTCATCCCCCTCACCCCGATCGCATCTCACGATGCGATCCGACCTCTCCCCGTCGGGGAGAGGTAAGGCACCTCCGACGTGGCGCCAATTCGACCTGATCTCATCATGCTCTAGGACGTACCGTTGTGAGACCCTCATGGTGAGGAGCCGCAAAGCGGCGTCTCGAACCATGAGGCCCGGCCGGTGGCCTCATCCTTCGAGACGCCTGCTGCGCAGGCTTCTCAGGATGAGGGGCGGCTGATGTGCTTCGTAATGACGCGCAAGGCGCCAGCAACACCTACTTCGCAAACGAGCGCGAGGGCGCGAGATGCAGCGCATACGCATCGACCTTGTCGCTCGCGCGCGGATAGATCTCGGCGACGATTGGATCATGCCCGGGGATGAAACGATCGGGATGTCCGGCGAGCCGCTCGACGGTTTCCCAGCCGATCGCCATGTCGCCGATATTGTAGACGATCGGAAACGGACTGCGCTTGTGCAGATTGGCGTAGTAATGCGCGGCATCGGATGCCAGCACCACGGGGCCGCGCGCGGTCTCGACCCGCACCACCTGTAGCCCATCTGAATGGCCGCCGACACGGTGCACGGTGATTCCAGGCGCGACCTCGCCATCTCCGGAGTGGAACGTGACGCGCTCGCCATACACGTGGCGAACCATCAGCGTCACATGCTCGATCGAGAACGGGTGCCGCAGCATGCCGTTGCACATGCACCGTCCGGTCGCGTAGCTCATCTCGCGTTCCTGCAAATGGAAGCGAGCGTTCGGGAAGCGATCGAGATTGCCGGCGTGGTCGTAATGCAAGTGGGTGACGATCACGTCCCGAATCGATGCCGCCGAAACGCCAAAGCGATCCAGCGCATCGACCGGATTGAGAGTCAGCTTGCGGGCGCGCAGCTCGGCCTCCTCGGCATTGAAGCCGGTATCGACCAGAATGTCGCGGCCCGCTCCCCGAACGAGCCAGACGAAGTAATCGAGGGCCTGCGCCGCGGTCTCATGCGGATCGGGCGCAAGAAAGTTCATGTTCGGGGTGCGCGGCGACATCGTCGCATAGCGCAGAGCATAGATCTCGTAGGCGTTTCCCATTGGCGTCGCTTTTCTTGGTCGAGTGGCCGCTTGCGCGACAAGCAAGCCATTGTCATCCGCAAAGGTCAAATCCTGCAGGCCTGCTGCGGCTGCATGACAGGACCGTGCGAGCCAATGTGAGAGGGCGTCAGGGTGAGGGGTGTCGCATTGCGGTCCGCGGCGTTGTCGACGGAACCAGCGCTGCCACCGGAACAACCGCGCTTCATTCCCTGCCGGAAGCCGCTTCTTCGCGCTTAATTGTCGCAATTAACGACGACGGCGCAAGTGGTTGACGGCCCATGGGCGCGGTTTGATAATGCCGATTGCGTGAAGTAAGGTCGCCGCGGCGCAGACCGGGATCGGCGTCTTTTTGGCTAGACTGCGGCGATTATGCACATCTGCTTTGCTTTACTCCTCACATTGATTTTTGCCGTCGCCTCGACCGCACCCTCTTTCGCTGCGGGCGACCGCTTTGCCCTGGTGATCGGCAACGCCAAATATCCGGACGCGGATGCGCCGCTGAAGGAGCCGATCAATGACGCGCGCGACGTCGCCGACGAGCTCAAGCGCGACGGCTTCAGCGTCGACATCGGGGAAAATCTAACCGGCGAACAAATGCGGCACGCCTTCGAGCGACTCTACGGCAAGATCAAGCCGGGCTCGGTCGTCCTCTTGTTCTTCTCGGGCTATGGTATCCAGTCCAGCCGCCAGAGCTATATGATCCCGATCGATGCCCAGATCTGGAGCGAGGCCGACGTCCGCCGCGACGGTTTCAGCCTCGAGACGGTGCTCGGCGAGATCAACAGCCGCGGCGCCGGCGTCAAGATCGCGCTGATCGATGCTTCCAGGCGCAACCCGTTCGAGCGCCGATTCCGCAGCTTTTCAGCCGGCCTTGCGCCGGTGATCGCGCCGAACGGAACGCTGGTGATGTATTCGGCGGCGCTGTCGTCCGTGATCTCGGACAATGGCAGCGACCACAGCCTGTTCGTGCGGGAATTGCTCAAGGAGATCCGCACCCCCGACCTGATGGCCGAGGAGACGCTGAATCGCACCCGTGTCGGTGTCACCCGCGCCTCGCGCAGCGAGCAGGTGCCGTGGATCTCGTCTTCGCTCGCGGAAGATTTCTCTTTCGTTCCAGGTTCAGCGGCGCGGCCGCTTAGCCCGCCGCCGCCCGAACCTCCGCCGCCACCGCCGGCTCAGTCGGCGGTCGCCCCGCCGGCCCCACCTGCCCCGCCGTCGCCGCCGCCCGCGCCTCCGGTGCAGACCACCACGGCGCCGCCTCCGTCCGAGCAGTTGCCGTTACCACCGCCGCCGATGCCGCGGCCGGCGGACGTCGCCACACCGTCGACGCCACCCGCCCCGAAGCAGGCCGACACGCTGGCCGATGATCCGACCATCAAGACCCTGACGGCACGGCTCAACGACAATCCGGATGATGCAGCAGCTCTTTACCGCCGCGGTCAGGTCTATGCCAGCAAGGGCGCCTACGAGCTCGCGATCAAGGACTTCGACAACTCGCTTCGATTAAACCCCAAGGATGTCGAAGCCTACAACAACCGCTGCTGGGCCCGCACCGTCATCGGCGACCTGCAGGCTGCGCTGAAGGATTGCAACGAGGCGCTGCGGCTGCGGCCGAATTTCGTCGACGCGCTCGACAGCCGCGGCCTTTTGAATCTGAAGAGCGGGCAGACCAAGAACGCCATTGCCGATTTCGATGCGGCGCTGAAGCTCAATCCCAGGTTAACGTCATCTCTCTACGGACGCGGGCTTGCCAAAAAGCGCAACGGCTCGGTCGCGGAAGGGGATCTGGACATCACCAACGCCAAGGCGATGGACCCGAATATCGTCAAGGAATTCGCCGATTATGGCGTGCAGTGACGATAATTTGGATAGCTGGTTCCGTCCGGCCTCGAACCTCGGACGGGATGTGCGAGACTAAGAATTTAAGATGGGCCGGGACCGAGCACCGGCAGTGATTTGGCTAATCGATTTGAAATCGCGCGCACGGCGCAACGGGGGCTGACAATGTTCGAGATCACCGCGAAGAAGAATCTTGCTGCGATGCTTTCGGTTGCGACGATCGGCGCCACGCTTGCCCTTGGCATGGTGGCCGCCCGGGCCGGCGACAACGTCACCGAAGAGCAGATCCTGAGGGCGCTGACGCCGGAGAAGAAGCCATTGACCCGCGGCCTGTCGATCGGGCCGAAGGTCGAGCCAGCCGCAAACGCCGCGGAGGACAAGTTCGTGCAGACGATCCGCGGCCGCTCCACCCGCTCGCTGTCGTCGGCCGAGCGCGAGGAGATCGCGACCATCGTCAAGGACAAGCCCAAGATCGATCTGGAGATCAACTTCGATTACAATTCGGCGCAGATCAACGCCAAGTCGCTGCCCTCCGTGCAGGCCTTGGGCCGCGCTCTGACCAATGCCGACCTGAAGGGCTCGACCTTCGTCGTAGCCGGCCACACCGACGCCGCCGGCAGCGAGGCCTTCAACCAGGACCTCTCCGAGCGCCGCGCCGAGGCGATCAAGCGCTATCTCGTCGACAAATATGGCGTCAACGGTTCCGATCTCGTCACCGTCGGCTACGGCAAGAGCAAGCTGAAGGATCCGAGCCAGCCGCTGGCGGAAGCGAACCGCCGTGTGCAGGTCGTGAACATGGAAAACAAGGCAACCGCGTCCAAGTAATCCCGTCCGGGTAAACGGCGTAGCGCCACGTGCTATTTTAAGGGTAATATGCGTCTCGCACCCCCTGCGAGACGCATTTGTTTTAGCAATAAGACTGAAAACAATTCGAAGCGTTCCGCTTCATCTAAACTTCAGGTCTGGATCGATCCGGCGATGAAATTCTCCGAATACCTAAAGCCTGTGCTCGGAACAGTCTTCGTCGTCGCACTCGGCGCCGGCTACTACTGGTTCGAGCACCGGCCGCGTCCGGAAGAGAAGGACACGCCGGGCCAGGCCCTCGTCGTCGTCACCAAAGCCACCAATGCTTGCTTCTCCGACATGGTGCGCGTCACCGGCCATATCGTGCCGCGGCGCGAAGCGCAGGTTGGCGTCGATCACGAGGGCTCCAAGGTCAGCGATGTCCTGGTCCGCGAGGGCGACACCGTGACCGAGAACCAGGAACTGGCGCGGCTGACCCCGCCGCCGCAGCAACAACAACAGCAGGCAGCCCAGGGCGGCGGACGCGCAGCATCGCTTTCCTTGCGCGCGCCGGCCGCGGGCCTGGTCACCGAGGTGCGGACCGCCGTGGGCGCCCCCGCCTCGCCGCAGGCCGGACCGATGTTCCGCATCGCGATCAACAACGAAATCGAGCTGGAAGCCGAGGTGCCGAGCATTCACCTCTTGAAGCTCAATCCGGGCGCGACCGTGCGGATCAGCCGCGACGATGCGCCCGACATGGTCGGCAAGGTACGGCAGATCTCGCCGCAGATCGACCGCAACACCCAGCTCGGCCGTGTCCGGATATCCCTTACCAACAATCCTTCGCTGAAGGTCGGCATGTTCGCCCGCGCCAATATCGACGCCAAGCGCTCTTGCGGCGTCGCCGTTCCGCGCACCGCGATCGACCGCCTTACGTTGCAGGTCGTCAAGGGCAACACGATCGAGACACGGAAAGTGCGGGTCGGGCTGACCTCGGACACCTCAACGGAAATCCTTGAGGGCCTCGACGTCGGCGAAATCGTCGTCGCCGACGCTGGCACCTCGCTGCATGACGGCGACCAGATCAAGATCATGTTCGCCGACGAACTCGAGCGCACGCGGACACGCTAATGGCTTTGAACATCTCGGCTTGGTCGATTCGGAACCCGCTGCCGTCGATCGTCTTCTCGATCATCCTTTTGGTGCTGGGCTGGGTCTCCTTCACCAAGCTTGCGGTCACGCGGCTGCCGAGCGCCGATATCCCCGTGATCTCGGTTGCGGTGTCGCAGTTCGGCGCAGCACCGTCGGAACTGGAAGCGCAGGTCACCAAGACGATCGAAGACGGCGTCTCGGGCGTCGAGGGCGTGCGCCACATCTCCTCTTCGATCACCGACGGCCTGTCGGTGACCACGATCCAGTTCGCGCTGGAGACCAACACCGATCGCGCGCTGAACGATGTCAAGGACGCCGTCACCCGCGTCCGCGCCAACCTGCCGCAAAACGTCACCGAACCGCTGATCCAGCGCGTCGACGTCATCGGCCTGCCGATCGTCACCTATGCAGCGATTTCACCGGGCAAGACGCCGGAGCAGCTTTCCTATTTCGTCGACGACGTGGTCAAGCGCGCGCTGCAGGGCGTGCGCGGCGTCGCCCAGGTCGAGCGCATCGGCGGCGTCGAGCGCGAGATCCTGGTCTCGCTCGATCCCGACCGGCTGCAGGCGGCGGGACTGACCGCCGTCAATGTCAGCCAGATCCTGCGCGGCACCAATGTCGACCTCGCCGGCGGCCGCGCCGAGATCGGCAAGAACGATCAGGCGATCCGCACGCTCGCCGGCGCCAAGACGCTGAACGAGCTTGCCGGCACCATGATCCCGCTGTTCGGCGGTGGCGAGGTGCGGCTCGACGATCTCGGCACGGTGACCGACACCATCGCCGATCGCCGCACCTTCGCCCGCTTCAACGGCGAGCCGGTGGTCGCGCTCGGCATCAAACGCTCCAAGGGCGCGAGCGATGTGGTGGTCGCCGCCGCGGTGCAGAAGCGGATCGATGCGCTGAAGGCCGCCTACCCCGATGTCGATCTCAAGCTGATCGACACTTCGGTCGAATTCACCAAGGGCAACTATGAGGCGGCGATCTCGACCCTGTTCGAGGGCGCGATCCTCGCCGTCATCATCGTGCTGTTGTTCCTGCGCGACCTTCGCGCCACCATCATCGCCGCGGTCTCGCTGCCGCTATCGATCTTCCCGGCGTTCTGGGCGATGGACATTTTGGGCTTCTCGCTCAACCTCGTCAGCTTCCTCGCCATCACGCTCTCGACCGGCATCCTGGTCGACGACGCCATCGTCGAGATCGAGAACATCGTGCGCCATATGCGCATGGGCAAATCGCCCTATCGCGCTGCGCTGGAAGCCGCGGACGAGATCGGGCTTGCGGTGATCGCGATCTCGCTCACCATCATCGCGATCTTCGCGCCGGCAAGCTTCATGTCTGGTATCGCCGGCCAGTTCTTTAAGCAGTTCGGCATCACGGTGTCGGTTCAGGTGTTCTTCTCGCTGCTTGCAGCGCGCTTTGTCACGCCGATGCTGGCTGCCTATTTCCTCAAACATCAGGCGCACGAGGAGCCGCCGCCGGGCCGCATACTGCGGACCTATCACAGCCTGGTCACCTGGTCGGTGAAGCATCATTACATCACAGTGGTGATCGGCTTTGCCGTCTTCGCGGCATCGATCTGGAGCATCAAGCTGCTGCCGCAGGGATTCCTGCCGGCGCAGGACACCGCGCGCTCGCTGCTGGCGATGGAGCTGCCGCCGGGCTCGCAGCTTGCGCAGACCGAAAAGGTGACGGAAGAGATCGTCGCGCGCCTGCGCAAGCGGCCGGAGGTGAGAAGCATATTCGTCGACGGCGGCCGGGTTCCGCCGGGGACGCAGGAAGTGCGGCGTGCCGCGCTCATCATCAACTACACGCCAAAGAACGAGCGCAAGATCACCCAGCGCGAGCTCGAGCTCTCGATCGGCAATGAGCTCGAGAACGTCCCCGACATCCGCTACTGGTTCCTCGACGAGAACGGCCTGCGCGCGATCTCGCTGGTCGTGACCGGCGTCGACAGCAATATCGTCAACAACGTCGCAAGCGAGCTGGCGACGCAGATGAAGCGGATTCCGATCATTGCCAATGTGATCTCGGAAACCGCGCTCGATCGTCCCGAACTGCGCATCCGCCCGCGCTCCGAACTGGCGGCGCGGCTCGGCGTCTCCACCGAAAGCCTGTCGCAGACGATCCGCGTGGCAACCATCGGCGATGTCGGCCCGGCGCTGGCGAAATTCGATGCCGGCGACCGCCAGGTGCCGATCCGCGTCCAGCTCGAGGATAGCGCGCGCAGCGACCTGCAGATGCTGCAGCAATTGCGGGTGCCGCTCGGCCAGCGCGGCGAACGCGGCGGCGTGCCGCTGTCCGTTGTCGCCGACATCCAGCTCGACCAGGGCCCGACCAGCATCAACCGCTACGACCGCGAGCGGCAGGCCACCGTCGCGGCCGACCTCGTCGGCAACGCCGCGCTCGGCGATGCCACCAAGCAGATCTATGAGCTGCCGGTGATGAAAAGCCTGCCGAAGGGCGTCAAGGTGAGCCCGTCGGGTGACGCCGAAAGCCTCAACGAGCTTTCGGATGGCTTCGCCACCGCGATCACCGCCGGCCTGATGATGGTCTATGCGGTGCTTGTGTTGCTGTTCGGCACCTTCCTGCAGCCGATCACCATCCTGTTCTCGCTGCCGCTTTCGATCGGCGGCGCGATCGCCGCGCTGCTGCTCACCGGCAAGCAGCTCACCACGCCGGTGTGGATCGGCATCCTGATGCTGATGGGCATCGTGACCAAGAACGCGATCATGCTGGTGGAATTCGCCATCGAGGCGATCCGCGCCGGCAAACGCCGCGAGGAAGCGATGATCGACGCCGGCATGAAGCGTGCGCGCCCGATCGTGATGACGACCGTTGCGATGGTTGCCGGCATGATGCCGAGCGCGCTGGCGGTCGGCGCCGGCGGCGAGTTCCGCTCGCCGATGGCGCTCGCCGTGATCGGCGGCCTGTTGTTCTCGACGGTGCTGTCGTTGGTGTTCGTGCCGGCGATGTTCATGGTGATGGACGACGTCGGCAACGTGATCTGGCGCTTCGGCAAGCGGCTGATCGTCTCGCACGCCGACGAGGAACCGCCCTCCGACCACCACGGCGAGCCACCGGCCAAGCAGCCGCCCACGATGGTGTCGCCCGCGGCGGAGTAGCGCTACTCGTTCCTCGCCACCGCGGTCAGCTTGGGCATGTCGTGCAGCAGGATCCGCCCGCGCTGCACGTCCAGGATACCGTCCTTGCGCCAGAGCTGGAGTTGACGGTTGACGCTTTCGCGCGCGGCGCCGACGCAGGTGCCGAGCTGTTCCTGCGAAATGTGGACTTCGGAACCGGAGTCGGAGGCCAGCGCACAGAGCCGCTTGGCGAGGCGGACCGGCAAGGGCTGCAGCGCCGACTCCTGCATCCGCTCGCTCATCCAGCGGATGCGGTGGCAGAGCAGCTCGATCAGCTTCACGGCAACCTTCGGCTCGCGCTCGAGGAAACGGTGAAAATCCTGGCGACTCAGCACGAACAATTCGGTTGCTTCGCCGGCGGTCGCATCCAGGGTGCGGTCCTGGCCGTCGAGGACGGCAACCTCGCCGAACAGCTCACCGGGCCTCATGAAGTTGAGCGTCAGCCGGCTGCCGTCGGAGGCGCCGGTCTCGAGGCGAATCTGGCCGCGTCGCACCGCGAACAGGGCGTCACCGGCATCGCCCTTCTGGAACAGCACCTCGCCCGCCTGGAGGTGCCGGGTGTGACAAAGGCCCGCAAGCCGCTGCAATTCGTCCGCGCCCAAATCGGCGAACATCGGGTTCATCTTCAAAATGACCGCAAATTCGGCCTGTTTGCTCATTGTACTGCCTTCCACAACAACCTCCCGTGCGGCTTTCGTTGCGGCCCGGATTAACAAAATCCACCCCCCTGGAAGTGTGGCATAAGTCACATAAGTTCGCAGCTGCGGCGGATTATTTTCGGCCGCTTTGAGCGAAAACCTGTTTCCGGGATAAACTTTCGCGTGACGTTGGCGCGGTCTGGAATATCGAGATGAGAGCACTGAAAATCGCAGGCGCCGCGATCGGAACCGTGATCGTCGTCATCGCGCTGCTTGCCGTGATCGGCATCCCCTCCGGTTTCCTGACGTCGGCAATCCGGGATCGGGTCGAGCGCCAGACCGGCTATCGGCTCGCCATCAATGGCGGCGCCAAGATCAGCCTGTGGCCGTCGCTCAACATCACGCTGAACGACATCGTGCTGCAGGATCCGAAGGACCGCGAGATCAACAACCGCCTGACCGCGAGCAGCATCCGGGCTGACGTCACATTGGCGAGCCTGTGGTCGGGCCAGCCGCACGTCACCGACCTCCTGATCGTGCGGCCGGTCCTGACCATGCCGCTGCAGCGCGTGCGCGAGCCCGCTCCGCCCGCAAGGAACAGCGCCGCCGGCACCGGCGAGGCCAAATTCGGCATCGAGCATGTCAGCGTCACCGGCGGCACGATCGTGTTCTCCAATGTGCGCGACCGCGTCGAGGGCCGGATCGAGACCATCAACGCGGATATGGCCGTCGGCAGCGACCGCAAGATCGTCATCAGCGGTAATGGGCGCGGCGGCGGCCAGCCGCTGAAATTCGAGATCAAGGCGACCGCTCCGGCGGCGCCGATCGAGCGGCAGAACATCCCGACCGAAATCAGCTTCGAAGCACCCGGCCTGTTGCAGGCGCCGCTGTCGGCGCGAACCGAGGTGCGGCTGAACGGCGCGGTGGTGATGTTCAACGGCGTCAGCGGCACGCTCGGCGACGGCGCGTTCAACGGCTGGGCCTCGGTCGATATCGCCAGCAACAAGCCGCTGGTGAAGCTCGATCTCGACTTCCAGAAGCTCTCGCTGGCGATGGAGCGCGGCCAGGCGGGCACGGCGGCGCAACCCTGGAGCAGTGCCACGTTCGACCTCATCGGGCTGAACTATGTCGACGCGCAGGCGAAGATTTCCGCGGCCGAGCTCAACATCGGCGACGGCCGTTTCGCGCCGGCGGCGATCGAGGCGACGCTGATGAGCGGCGTGTTGAAGGCGCGCCTCGCCAATCTCGGCGCCTATGAGGGCAACGCCAACGGCGATCTCGCCATCGACGTTACCACCAGCAATCCGACCTACGCGCTCGGCGCCGACCTCAACAATGTGCGGGCGCTGCCGCTGCTGCGCAGCCTCGCCGATTTCGACAAGATCGACGGCAGGATGCAGGCGAAGATCGCGGTGCGCTCCTCCGGCAACAGCCAGCGCGCGATCATGGGAAATATGAGCGGCATGGCCTTCGCCGTGTTCCGGGACGGCGCGATCCGCGGCCTCAACGTCGCGCAGATGATCCGCTCGCTGACGACGAGCCCGCTCTCCGGCTGGCAAGAGGGCGATCAGCTCGCGACGGATCTGAGCCAGCTCTCGGCCTCGTTCAAGATCGACAAGGGCCAGGCGGTGACCACCGATCTCAATCTGGTCGGCCCGCTGGTGAAGATGACGGGCGTCGGCACCATCGATCTCGGCACCAAGATGATCGGCTTCCGCGTCGAGCCGAAGCTGGTGCTGACCACCGAGGGCCAGGGCCGCACCTCCGATCCGGTCGGCCTCGGCATCCCCGTGATGGTCGAGGGGCCGTGGAATGGCCCGCGGATCTATCCGGAGATGCAGGGCATGCTCGACAATCCCGAGGCCGCCTATGCCAAGCTGCGCGAGATGGGCAAGGGTCTGTTCGGGCCGAACGGCGCGCTCGGCGGACTCCTCGGCGGCAGCCAGGGCAGCGGAGCCGGCGCCCAAGGCGGCAGCGCGAACGGCCAATCCGGCCAAGGTGGCGGACTGCTCGGCGGCCAGCTCGGCGAGACCATCGGCAATTTGATCCAGCAGGGCCTGAACGGCGGAACCCAGCCGCCGCGCCCGAGCCGCAGCATCCCGCCCGCGCAGCCGCAGCAGCCCGAACCGCCGCCCCAATCCGCCCCACCTTCGCCGCCGAGCGATAGCGGCGACACGCAGGACAGCCAGGCGATGAACGAAGTGCTGCGCCAGCTCTTCAACCGCTGAGGCGCGCTGAAATTCGATTTTCAAACAGCCACTCCGCTGTCAAACAGCCACGCCACTGTCATCGTCCGGCTTGACCGGAAGACCCAGTATTCCAGAGGCGTCAGCGCGCGGGGCATGACGAACAGAGTTTGAGGAAACACGCGTCCGCATCCTCGCGGCACGAACTGCCCGAGCTTTGCGTCTGTTTCACCCGTCTCGAGAAAGAGAGGGCGCAGGGAAGGCCGGGTGCCGATTGCACCCGTGGGCCCCGTGCAACAAAAAGCACGGGGGTAGGACCACAGGTCAACCGGAGCAACGCCGGCCTTCCCTGCGCAATGGTTTTAACGGTTTCCTTCGCGCTCTCCCCGGTGACCGGCCTTTCTTGCCACCGTCATCCCTTAAGGATGTTTCCATCCCGCAAGGACTTAGCGCCAGCGTCGGGGCGCCAGGACCACACGACTTCGCCGTCCGCGAAGAGCCAGGCGTTCGTCGTTCGCCAACTCTCGCGTCCACCGCATCCCGCCGCGCGTTCGTGACGATCGCGATCCGCCCCTCTTGCCGGGCGGAACGGCGGATTTATAGGGGTGATTTGGGGTGAAACCGAAGCGGTTTATTTTCCGCTGATAGCCTGGACGAGCCAAATCATATTGATTTAATTGGGATAATTCGCCTCGCCGCGCAACGCGAAGGGAACCTTTAGTCGCCTCGCGCGTTGAAGCTGCATGTCTGATTCATACACACCCCGTGAGAAGCCAACGCCGGAGCAGCGCAAGGCCAGGGAGGCCCAGCGACGGCACGATGCGGAGCAGGCCATGCGAGAGCATCAGCTCGCGCAAGAGGCCTTTCACAAAAATCGCGAACGGCTGAAAGCCGAGCGCCTCGCACGCGAGGCGGCCGCTGGAAAGTAGCGTTTTATTTGGAGCATGATCTCCGCGCAAACGCTACGCGTTTGTCGCGAGGGAAAACCGGTTTCCACTTTTCCGGATCATGCTCTGACCGCCAGCGCCAGATAGATCGCGGTTGCAGCCAGACCCAGTGCCGTGCGCACCGCATGCATCCAGCCCCAGGAGACGACAAGCGCACGCGACTCGCTACCCGCTTGCTCAAGCGGCCACGCCTCGATCCGCTTGTTGGTCGGCAGCATCACCAAAAGCGTGTAGGGCCAGTTCGCCAGCATCAGCACCGCCGCAACCGACCACCGCCAATCCTGCAACTGCCAGCTCGCGAGAAATCCTGATAGCGCTGAGATGACGGCAAGACTCGCCTGCATCGCAAAGCCGCGCGCATAACTCGGCTTCCATTGCCGCACTAGGCTCGCATCGTCGAGCCCAAGCCGCGCCGGCTGCTCGGCGACATTGATATAGAACGCGGCCCCGGCAAACGCCGCCGCGGCGACAAGGGCGAACAGTCCGGCCACCATTGCTCCCTCCACAGCAAGCACAATGCGTCTCCTTCTACATATCGACAACATGTTGTCAATATGTCATTATATTGACATGCAGCAAGCTCCCTCGTCCGACCGCGAAACCAACGCGCTGACGCAACTGATCCTGGAAGTCTTCCGCCTGAACGGCAGCTTGGTCGCGGCCGGCGACCGCCTCGTCGCCGACCTCGGCCTGACCAGCGCCCGCTGGCAGGTGCTGGGCGCCATCGCGCTGTCGCCAACGGCCGAGCCCGTCGCCCGCCTCGCCCGCTCCATGGGCCTGCACCGCCAGGGCGTGCAGCGCATCGTCAACGAACTTGTCGAAGAAGGCATCGTCACCCTCGCCGACAACCCCCACCACCGCCGCGCCAAACTGGTCCGCTTGACGAAAAGGGGCGAGGCGCTCTATCGGGCCGCGGAGCGAAGGCAGAAGCCGTGGGCGAGGAGGCTGGCGAAGGGGATTGGAGTGAATACGATTGTCTCAGCGGGCGCTTTGGTCAAGACGATGCGAGAGAAGTTGCAAGCCGGCGACTCGGAGGACTAGCGCTGGCCGCATCACGCCGTGCGCTCGCGATCATCGCCATCGTCAGAGATGGCAATCCCTGAGAACTATTTCGGACCCGATAATCTCCCTGCGGCTGAAAAATCTGCCTATGGGATCTTCCCCGATCGCCTCAACAAGGAGGAACGGGATTTCGCCGCATTCCTTGACGCAGACCGGACTGGCACCGTGAAATGGTGGCTGCGCAATTCTGAGAACGAGACATGGGCTACTAGGCTAATACTCCCATCTGGACATCGCTTCTTTCCTGACTTCGTTGTTGGTATCAGTGGGCGCACGACGCCAGACTCCATTGCGCTTATCGAAATCAAGGATGATGGGTAACCCTCCGGTGAGGGCCGCGGCCAGCTAGGTTTCGGGTGATAGTGTTTCAGTGAGTGCCGAACTCAGGTCGAAG
>NZ_JCAMOT010000067.1:0-23321 GCF_059512425.1 Bradyrhizobium sp. Leo78 | reverse complement strand
CGGGCCGCGTTCGATCGCCACCACGTTCAATCCGGCACCAGTCAGCTCATGCGCCAGGATGGAGCCAGTCCAGCCCAATCCGACAATCACCACATCAGTTGCCGGCAATTTGCGCGTCATATTCCCGATACTCCGGACGAAACGCGCCTTTGGCGCCTATTCGGGTCGGCCAGCAATGCCAACGGGTGGCAGCGGATAGCGCTCGTTGTGCCGCTCAACCCAGTCGCGGTAATCATAGCGCGCGCCGGGAAATCCGATCATCTTCCAACCGACCATGTCGCGGTTGCCGCCGTAAACTGGGTCAGCGAAGAACCCCTCCCGCGTGTTCTGCAGCAGATACTCGAAGAACGCGCGACTGCTGGTTCCTTCCAGTTGCACCTGATCTTTCTCCAGCGCGGAGAGAACCTTGTCCTTCTCATCGTCGGGAATCTGGGCGAACGGCTTTCCCGCGTAAGTGGCGCGACAATATTTATCCAATGCGGCCAGCGCCTGGCGATACCGCGCTGCCGGGGTCAACGGCGACTGATCTCCCTGCTCTGGCGTTCCGTCGGCGAAGGGCCCGTGCATGTAGAGCCCCTCGGCGCTGCCATAGGATCCCGCAAGTTGTCGGTCGATAAAGACCGCACAGCCGGCATCCTTGCCTCCCGGCGTCTGCGGGTCCGGCGGGATCAGCCGGTCGACGAGGGCCTCGACGGCAGCTCCTTCCTCCGGAGTGAAATACGCCCATGGCCCAGGCCGCACCGCTGTTGGTGGAGTGCCGGCACTTGGTCCCCACGGCAAACTGCCCTTGACGACTAGCGCGCGAGCAGAGGTCGCCGAAAACACCAAAGTCATGGCGGTGGTTATGAGTAATTCGCGACGGCGCACGCCGTGATTAGAGCGCGGCGAGCGGGGTATTCCCTCCCCGGCACTATCAGCACCGGGGGCCATCTTCCCGATACGGTTGGCGCTCAGCGAAATCTCTTTCGCGACCATAGTGCTCCCCTGGATCGTGAACTCGGAATTCCAAGGTGGCGCATCAAAAGACCAACATAGCACAGTCTAAACGGTTCTCAAGTCGGGTGAGTCCAGTTCAGCAATTCAGGCCGCGGCAGGCGTGGCTCTTTGGCTACCGTGCCCCGGGCTTGCCTGAAAGAGCTTGAGCGTGAACTGATCGCGTATTGCAATGCACATCCATGAAATGGAATCATCGAAGCGGTAGACTTGTTGCTCAAGCAAGAGAGATTTACGAGCGGGTTAAGCTGAAAGTACATCTGCATCAGCGTGACCGTTCAGGACGATCGCTCCAACTTGACTATGCGCGCGCCACTTCTGATCAAGACCGATAGGTGAAATTCCAATTGTTCTTCGTGCTACGTTGCGGTCCATTTTTTGCTTCCTCGTAAAAGCGTTTGACACGCCAACTTTAGCCTCGGGAAGCCCTTGTGCTTGCTCGTATGCGTATTCGCGTTGAACGATGTCGCACAAGATCAACATCATCAACTGCGACACCATCGCCCCGCTCCGATGCATCCGGCAGACTACGGCAACAGCGCACCACTATCCTCGACGTCCCGATTAAGCCACCACGCATCGAGGCAATCGGCCGCCCAAAGATTCGTTGTGTCAGTAGGGCAGCCAATGACCGTCCAAAATGGCAGGGCGAAGCCGCAAACGCGTCCGGTACCCTAGTTCGTATTTAGCAAGCTTCCGAGAGCGGCCCGGCTCCGCAGTCGCCCAAGTCCGCGGTCCCGATCCGCAGAGGGGCGGGTCTCTTTATCCGCCCGACTGCGGTGCTAGTGACCGCTCTGGAAGAACTATCCGAACCTGCTATACTGATCGTGCATCAAGAAGAGGCTGACGCCTCGCCGACCTGCCATCCCGGGCAAGGTGGTTTCCGCAAGGAGATGCGGCCAATTCGGCAACGATACGGGTCGCGCGGCCGTCAGCCTCCTCGCCAGTGCGACGGAGGCTATTTTTATGTCTGACATGTTTTTGGATCGCCCCGATAAGCACCAGGGCGCATTCGTCGATCCGTGGAGTCATCAGCCACAGCATCAAGGGGGATATTCCCGATCACGCGGTGTTTGCTGGAGCATGGCACCTAAACGTCGGAATCGACACTATTCACGAAGCTCTTTTTCTTGCACTTGATGACCGCGGTGACCGGCTGTGGTCGCTGACTACATCCACTGACAACTCCACGCGGGAGCGTCTAACCGCACGTGAGCGCGGCGATCGCGACTGGATCAAGCGGAAGATCAGTTGTGGCTGTGTGACCGGAGCGGCTCGCGCCGGAAGTCCGCGCGGAGCGGCGAGCATCCTAATGAACAGACTACTCCGCTCTCGCCTTCATTTTTCAGGCTCGGAGCCGCCCTACATGGCCGGCCTGCTGACAAGCCAAGAGATGGCGGGCATTGTTGATGCCTTCGAGCAGGAGTTAAGACGGAATACGATGGCGGCAGAAGTGGATCAGCATGGTAATGAGGCCACAATTATCACTGCGGCGCGAGACCTTCAGCTCCAATCTCCGACCTGCAGGCCACAACACGATCGCCTGGATTGCGGATTGTGCGCGCCGAAAGCATTTCATCGAGATATCTGCCTCTCGCAACCAATTTTATTGTGGTTACTGTAAGCGAGGCGGGGGACCGGCGAAGCTTCGCGCCTTTTGCGAAGAGATTAACAGTAGAGATGGCGTGGCATGACGATGAAGGATGATCAGAGAGCCGAGGCTGCGACTATCGACCGAAAGCGACTTACGTTTCGCTGATTATCGTCCGGGACGGCGGCGTCGCCTCGCCGAACTCCTCGCGTTCAACCAACAGCTTGAGGCCGAAGCTGCTGAAAGAAAGCAGGCGGCGAGTCAGGTGCGCCAGCTGCTTGGCGGAAGAGCTTATGGGATTTTTGAGAAGGCTATTTGGCTTTGCGATCGGCCCGGGGGCTCCGTTGACGTTTTTGTTCTGACCGCGCGCGCCTGCGCAAGCCTGCAATGACAGGGGAAATTGCGCCAAAACCGACCTTCATTGCCTTCTCCTCTATTGCCGACTGACATTTAATGTGAAATTAAATGATATATAAAAAATAAAGGTACAATAAGTTAATTACCGAACCTTCCCGGTCATATCAGGTTACTTCCTTTCCAAAGAAGGAGGGCGGCTGGTATGCGCGCTTCAACACGCAGTGCCAAAGAGCTTTGCGAGCAACTCGCGTCAGATACCGATGTGCTCGCACAAAAGATGTCGGATTTGCTTTCGCTTCGAAAATTCGTTGCTGACGCTGAAATCGTCGCCGCTTCGCATGGCAGCATACCGAGCGCGCCGCTAATGGGCCTTGATGGCCCGGCTACTGGCGGAAGGAGCTGGCGTTTGCCGCATCGAACTGTTCAATAGATCTCGCAATGTAATCAAATTGTCCAGCGTCATAACAATGCGAGCACGCACGACGCTTTCATGTTCAATCCGATCCGAATCGAATGGTGGACCTGCCTTTGGGCGAACGGCGCTCCGCACCGCCGGGAAATTTAACGAGTGGTAGCGCGGCAGTGGCATTCGATCAGACTGCGAGCCAAAAAGTGATCACACCCAGCAACGCAACAAGCAAAGCGCATTCGAGTTTGTGGTTGTAGGAACGGAGAACTCTGCTGTTCCATTTCATGTCAATTCTCCTTGGCTGAATTCCTAGCAGCGCGTAGCCGAAGCGTTGGGCCGGGCGTCGAACCGTTAGAAGGTCGACTACACCGGCTATCACCTATCGGTATGGGGCTGATACTGCGGCTTCTATCCGGGCTTGAGCACTGGAATTTATGTCGGAGCCCGCACTCCTGGCGAAGTCAGCCACTTATTAACGTGAGAGGCAGCATCTATCTGGCGGGCCTTCCGCAGAAGCTCGTCGCGACGAATGCCATGGGGCATGCCTTCGGCCTGTTTGCGCAGGCTGATCGCTTCTTGCGTTAGGCGGTATTCGAATGTGGATGATGACAACTTGAAACGTCGACGATGCGACATGCCACTACTCCCTGTTCGATTTGGCGGGAGCGTTACCGAACTCTCAGTCACCGATATGAGCCGGGGGCAGCGCGATGATGTAAGCGACTAGACGCCCTTTTCATCCGGGAGTCGACATAATTCGAGTCAGGCGCTGCGAATCGCCATGTCGGACGCCGAAGTAAGTAAAACAGGGCGCTATTCCCTTCAATCGGAGCCGCGTCCCGCGAAGTCTCATGGGCGCTCATCAACAGCATGTCGGCTTCCCAGACCTGCCACTCCCACTTCCGCGGGAAAAGAGCAATCAGCTTCACTTCAAGCAGGCGCATCGCGGGAAGTTGACCATACAGCGCGATATGCGCTCCCGACCGTCAACATTCCAGTGGTCAATGGCAGCCTTCATATCGCGTCTCGTCGGGTCGTTCACCTCTTCCGCCATTGCGCGACCGCCGAGCCTACGAGGCTGGCCGCGTGTTGATGCTTGCGAGCTCTCGACGCTCGTCATCCGATAACCGCCAGCCCTTGCATTGACTGCAAAGCTGCCTGAAGACGTCATACAGTTTGCTTCGCGCAACTTCGACAACTTCGGTGTCGTCAAACTCGCGGGAGTTCACAACGACTGGCAATGAAAAACGGATCTGACCGCTCTCGAACTGAAACACCAAGCGAACGTCCTCACCCCGTTCGTTGGGCGAAATCATCTCGATACGCGCGATCTTGATCTTGAACTTGTCCATCGCGTCACCTCGCTAGAGCCCCTGAATACCATTCTGGCGCATAACCGAAATGAGCTTTGACGACGGGTAGTGACCGGCCGGCGGGTCTCGCCCAGACCTAGCGGATTGCAGAGGTCCGCAGTCGGTGGTGTCCGTCTGCTGTCCTAAGCTAGCATTATCGGTGGCTTTTTGAACCAAGCGGGCGGCACGGTATTAAGACGTTCATGGCTGAGTCATTCGGTACCGAATTTACGATTGTTGAAGCAACGGGCGATGATGCGGTGACCCGCCCAAGCAGGCAACTTTGGGTAGTCGCAGCTAAACCGAGCCAAGCACTTACCCTGGTTCTGACGGCTGTCCCGGAAGGCTGGACAGCGGAGCTTGCGACAGGACACCTGACACGCCAGCAGTTGAAAGAGCTGCAAAACCTACATCTCAAGCCTGGCGAAGTGCACAAGCTGATGACGTAAAGGCCGGCCCTGGCCGGCGCATTTCGGCCGCGAGCCCGCGTTCCTTGCTAAGTAGGGAGCCAATAGACCGCCGGGAGTTAAACGACGCCACCCGTCCGCTGGTCGCATCCAACCGGATCGGGCGAGGGTGTTGCAATAACAAAACGGCCCCAGTGTGTTTGGGGCTGGGGCCGCCAACCTGGTGGTGACAGGTTTTCTTCCGGCCGGGGCTTAGGGGGCTGATAGCCGGAAGCCGAGACTCGACGATCACGGACCGATTTGGTTTGGTTCCTATCTAGCGAGACGCAGTGAACCGCCGATGCCGGGCTGCGCGCGGCGGCAAATCAACGACGAATGCGGCTGTGATGAAGGTAACTCGCGTGCCTGGCCGAAAGATATGGCTACCAGGAAACCTCTCGGTTTAAATTCGACATCACCAACTGAAGATCGATTGAGCTAAGAAAGTCGTGCAATGGCGGCGGTCCTATAAAGCCCATCCGACCGCCAGCATCCCAAACGACGACGGCGAAACCCTGCAGCCCCGCTGCATGCGCCCGCCGCTCCATCGCGATCAACTCTTGCGATTGAACAGATTGCGGCTGGCTATCGAACGAGCTTTCCACAGGGAAAATAATCAAGTCCTGCCCCTGCTCATGCAGATAGGCAACCTTGTAAGTGGGCATCGTTCTACCCTCAGGTTTGAGGGATGGTTTTAGCACTACTTCCGGCCATGAGAGCGGGGGCCGAAGCCTGGAGCGCTAAGACTCGACGCTGGCCGAAGGTCTTCGTTCCACGCGGACGCACGAGAGCCAAGTGTTCCCGTAGGTAGCGGGCGAGACGGGGATCCTCAACCTCCCTTGCAGGCGAAAAGAATCATGCAGCAGGTGAAGCCAAGCGCGTAGAGAAGGGGCACTGCCTGCCATAGCTCTATCACGGTGAGTTCCCTGCAAGCGTACCGATCTCGGCGTGCATAGCATGCTATTCCGGAGGCGACGATCGAAGACTCCGCTACCCTGTGGAAAGGGATCTAGGCTGATGTGAGTGGCTTGACAAAGCTCGGCGTTGGCGGGCTCGTGCGGCGCACAGCTACAAGACCCGAGCGTATTGGCGCGACGGCACCACCCCGTCAGTTCCCGGCGATGTACCGGATAGCCGTGAAGGCGCCGATCGCTACGAGTGCGGTCACAGAGAGGGACAACAAAAATCTCATAGCGACGTCCTACCGACCGGCTGCGGTTGGTGGAAGTGCGATCCAGAATGCGGAGAGGGCGCTGAATTTCTTAATGACTGACGATATCAACTCGTTCAATAGGCAAATCGGTAATCTCCTGATCAGGCTAAAGCGTCAGCTTGTA
This sequence comes from Bradyrhizobium sp. Leo78, assembly GCF_059512425.1. Classification (NCBI taxonomy): domain Bacteria; kingdom Pseudomonadati; phylum Pseudomonadota; class Alphaproteobacteria; order Hyphomicrobiales; family Nitrobacteraceae; genus Bradyrhizobium; species Bradyrhizobium sp. Leo78. The sequence continues at coordinate 16,836 of NZ_JCAMOT010000067.1, read as the reverse complement.
CTGCTATCAAGCAAGAAGCTCACAGGTTTCTACTGCAACCCCATGTCGATGGGGTTGGATAAACTGAGCCATAGCACGCTGCGCAACCGGGAGCTTTGATTGATGATTAATGCACCCGTCCCCCGCCGCAATACTCATTTGGCGAATGTTCAAAGACGCCTGCTTGCAGCCCAGTATGTCTGTATGTCGACGGACAAACAGAGGTATTCCATCCAAAACCAAGCTGCCGCCATTGAGCTTACGCGCATGCGCACAGCCTAACTATCATCCGCACCTACTCGGACGAAGGAGAGAGTGGTCTAAGGATTACGAACAGATCCGACTGGCTAGCCTGATTGAGGATGTTCGGTCAGGGCAGGCCAACTTCGATCATCTTCTCGTCTAGGACGTTCACGAACGCGCTGAAGTATGCCTTTCCGGGCCACAAGCCGGGAAGCGTCCTCGTCTCTTTGTCGAAAGGAGACGGCATCGAACTATCGGCGTCCGATAACGGCGTCGGCCTTCAGGACAGCACCGATCCGGCTGGACTGGGTTCGCGCATCGTCCAGCTTCTCGCCCACCAACTCGATGGCGAAATCGCATAACGGTTGAATCCGGGTCTGCGCGTGCGGTTGCGGCGCATCCGCGTTAGCGTGACGTGGCTCCGTCCTTGGACGCACCGAGCCGATCAAGCAGAGATTTCAGGGACGGAGGAAGTTCCCTCTCGACGGGCATCCGCGGGCGCAGCGGCTCGCGATTTCCGCCGCGATGTCGATAGAGACCGGGTTCCTCATCGGACCGGGCTAGGCTTCTGCCAACATTCGAACATCGGATTGGTTGCGGTCTCCGGCCAATGTTCACTTTTGAACATTTCCACGGAACGAATCGCTAAGGTTGTACTTTCCGCTTGGGAGCTGAAATCCGAATAGCGCCTGTTGGGAAAGCAAGACGTGGCGGGACGAGAGTATCTGAACCGACAGGCGGCCACCCTGCTCAAGTTCGCGAAGACGACCACCGATCCGATGGTCGCCTTGGGCTTGGTCGAGAAGGCTGCTGATCTCAAGGAGCAGGCCGAGGATCCGCGGACCGACCGCGGCGACGAAGCGCCCGATGCTGCCGGCGACAGCTAATCCCCCAGGACTGCCGGCGGCGAAAGGACCCTCACGTGACCGAACCCGGCCGCATCAGGTCGAGGACGAATTTGCGATTCAGGCCCAGGCAGGATCGATCCCAACTTTCCGGTCGTCTACGTGAAGCGGCGACGCCGAGGTCTGGAAGTCGCAAGTCGTCTCGAACAGCGTTCGCCGGGCAACTGGTTACCGCAGTCTCGCAGCTTCTGAGCATGGCCGGGCCCGTGTGACGGCGGCCGGACGACTGAGCCGGAACTTCAGAGTAGCGTCAGGACCGCGACCACCACGACTAGGCCCGTCGCGGTCACGCACCAGCATGACAGTTCAAGGACCCGCATAATCTGCCCCGTTGAAGGGCCTGCCCGGTCGCGACCCTATACCCGGAACCCGGCATGCGGAACCGAAACTTTTCGGCGGCTTCACGTGTTCACGACGGGGGGCGCAGGACACGCGAGGCCTTGCCCATGAATCTCATGCCGTTAGGCGATGTGTTTCTCACGGTCGCGATCATGACCTTGGCCTTCCTGGGGGAGGTCGCCGTTTTCGCTCTCATCGGAATCTTATGAATCAAGCCCGTGCCTTGGCGCGAGCCTGGCGGGCGCACCTAGTCATCCTCGAAAGAACGCGGGAGCCGCGATGTCTACCGTCGCCTTGGCCACCCCCGGATTCCTACGGTCGCATCGATGCGTAATCGTTTACCATCCGCGATTATCTTCAGCCCATGGACGTCGAGTACGACCCCGAGCGCGAGGCGTTTGCGGCGATGAAGCTCGCCGCCGAAGCCGATGGAGCCGAACGGCAGAGCTGGATCAACGCCGCACTGGCGTGGATCGAACTCACTCGCCTGCGGGCGCCGGCTCGCCGCGAGTGCGACGTGACGGAAGAGGCGATTTGGGCGGTTTCGGACTGACACTCCGGATAGGATTCGCCGATCGAATCCAGAACATCGCGGACCTCGGCGACAGCCTCGACCGGAGAGACCCCGGCCGGCGAATCCCGACGTGCGATGTCGAAGGCCCGCTCGCGAGCATGGGGTCGGCGCGGTCCTGCATCCACCCGTGCTCCTCGCACGCGCGTATGGCGCCAGCCTCCTGCAGCACGCTGATCGCCCAGCCGCGCAGCGTCCTGATCGCGGGCCGCTTTTCCTAAACATCAGCATGAGATCGCTCCTGACGGGGGACGAATCCTTGCCGACCGTGCCCCGTTCCGGGCTGCTAACACAGACCAGGGATTCAAATTGCCGTAGCTCCGGCTTGTCCACCTGTTCCGCCGGCCTGTATACACGCTTAGGCGGCGAGCGGCGGATCTTCCTTCTCACCGGTTGCAACGATCTGGAGCGCACCATCCGGAAGCGGGCGCTGCAACGCCTCGGCCTCGTCCCAAGGCGCGCGCATCCAGACATCGTACTCCTCGGCGGTGGTCAGGATCACCGGCATCGCCTTTGGGATGGACGCGCTTGACCTCTGCGTTCGGATCGCAGGTCAGGAAGCCGAAGAGGTCGGCCGTGATCTCGCCTTCCTTGGCCTTGCGGACAGACGTCCAGTTGGTCCAGAGCCCGGCAAACGCGTGGAGCGGCCGGCGCTCGTCCGGCGCGAACCACACCGGCACTTTCTTGCCGTCGATTGTGTCGTATTCGGAAAATGACGTGAACGGCACCAGGCAGCGGTGCTCCGGACCGAGCCATCGCTTCCAATGCGCGCTGTTGATTTTGCGGATATTGGTGGTGCCGCTGTCAGGCTCCATCCTGAGCAATGCCTTGAAGTCGACGGTCTTGCCCTTGGCTTCGAGCTTTTGGGCGCGCTTTTTGGTGGCCTCGAAAAGAGCGCTCTGCGACGACGGCGTGCCCCACCGCGCCATGACGATCTCCCGCCCATCGGGCGCATTGCGGACGATGGGCGCAGGATAGTCCGGAAAGCTGCCCGGCATGACGGCAGGTTGCCGACACGGCTGTTAAGGGCCCCAAATAGGCGCCGGATCGCGTCGACGTTTTTCGTCATCGAATAGAGATTGCACAAAGTCACGTCACCGGAGCGGAGCGCTGTGTCAGTTGAAGAAGAGCCGCCATAGGACGCCGGCCAGCCTTAGCACATTTGCTGCACCGGAGGCGGCTAGCTAAATCGTGCACGAACGTGGTCGGCGGGTGAGGAAGGGCGGCCAGATCGATGTCGCGCCGTGTCTTGCAGCGGGAGCATTCGATCTCAAGCCAAGTGAAGCCGCCGTTGATTGCTTGATGGACGGTCGGCGAAGGGTCGATCGCTCACCATCCGCCCACATCCGTTCGTTCCAGCTGTCGCAGAGCAATCGGTCCGCTTGGCGGATAAGTGCGTTGCCTTTGCTGCGGGCTATCACGTATGACCCACTATTATGGTGGGCCTCCGGAAGGAGCCCTCCGCCGGTCAGGGCGGCCAGCTTTCCCTTGACCTCGACTTCGAAGCTTTCCCACGGGCCTTTCGGGTGGACGATGACGCTGTGCACAAGCGACCTGAAGTCGGCGACCAACGGGCCGCGGTCGTCCTCCGCGCTTGCATGGCTTGCTATCGTGTCGGCGAGCGCATTGACGGTCTCGATGTAGCGGTCCAGCGTTGCTGGATGCAGTGAGATGGGGGTAGGGGCCTCCTCGAGGGCAGCCAGTTCCGCCTCGACGCGCAACCGCTCCTGCTTCAGCTCGGCGATCCGTTGCTTGGCATCCTCCTCGGAAATCACGTACCTGATCACGAGATCAATGTTGCGCTGACGCTCGCCTTCGATCCGGTCACGTTTCGCCTCTAGCCGCAGGCGCTCCGAGGAGGCGTTCCCCGCAAGCCGCTCTCGCTCACTGTTGTAGTTGCGGACGTAGGTCTCGATCAGCCGTGGGTCCTTCAACTCCTCGACCATCCCACTGAGCACGAGTCTTTCGATGTCGCGCAGGTAGATGATCCTGCGATTCGAGCAACTGCCACTCTCGCGCACAGCTGAGCAACGAATCCTGGTCTTTCCGGTCTTGTCGCGGTCGTGAACTGACATGCCAGATCCGCAACAACCGCACCGAAGGAGACCCGACAGGAGATGCGGCGACCGCCGCTTCATGTGGCTGGCCAAATGCCCTTCTCAGCCTTCAAAGCGTGCGCCTGCTTCCACACGGACTGTTCGACGATCCGCAGTTGGGGCGCATCAATGCTCTGCCACTCCTCACGAGGGCTTTGGGCGAGACAGTCGTTTGCCTGTATCGGGGTCCTTCACCATCCGGACCTTGTTCCAGACAATACGGCCAGCATAGAGCTCATTGAAGATGAGCCCCGTCCCGCGCTTGGCATTGCCGTTGATCGTCGACGCATTCCATCGCCGACCTCGCGGTGGATGGATATTTTTCCCGATTGAGATCCTGCGCGATCTCTCGGGGGCCCCTCCCGCTGCATATGCTGCAAAGATCCGTCGGACGATCGTGGCTTCATCTTCAACGATTCGAGCTTGCCGGGTTTGCCGGCGCGCCCTCCCGTATGTCGGCCATCGCGTATCACGCCGGCCATGCCGCGGCGGACCTTCTTCGCGCCATCCTCGCGTTGCATCTGTCCGACGAGGCTCCGGATCCCAATCAATATCGAGTCCGCGGTGCCATCGTGGACGGCCTGGATCTCGATCCCCTGGAAAGACAACCTTTTGTGGATGCCGGCAAGATCCTCCATGTCGCGTGAGAGCCGGTCCAATGCCTCTACGATCGCAACTGCGAAACGATGCTGACGCGCAGCGTCCATAAGTTGCATCAAACCATCGCGGCCAAATACCGAGGCCCCAGAACGCGCCTTGTCTTCAAACGTAGCAACGACATCGAGTTGATGACGAGCTGCATAAGCGCGGCATAGAGCAATCTGATCTTCAGTCGATTTTTCGTTTTGAAGCTCGGTCGAGAACCGAGCATAGATCGCTGCGGGTTTCATCTCGAATACCAGTGCTGATGCGCTTGTCGCAAGCGGCATCAAGATGGTTTTTCATCAGGCGCTCACTATCGAAAAGATGAACGCGTCTTGTGTCGGCGATTGCAAGCGCTTCAACAAACTTGGTCAGATCAGGATCGATTTGCGCTGAGGCTGCGGACCGTGGTCCACGACTGTGCTCTTCTCTCGTCCTCGCGCGCGTCATCCTAGCAAGGTGCTGCGCACTGCTGAGAGAAAGCAGGGCGCTTAAGCGCCGATCGTGGAATTGGATATGATGGGGAATAAAACGGACAGACTCTCAGAAGATGATTTCTGGTGCGAAAGACCTATACTGCCTGCGATCACGTCAAGAACGTGCTGCGCCATCAGATGCTCGAACCTGCAACCAGACCGTTATGAGCGGGAGGATAAAGGACGCGTTCGTTGAATTTGCTACATCTTCGTCCGGGATCAAGCGCATCCGCTGCGATTTGATGCGGTCGTTCTGGTGCGAAACTGGTGCGGCGGACGGGCAAGGTCTGAAGGGCCGTGGTTCCCATGCTTGAACGCGCCGCCGTGCCGGTGCCTTTGCGCTGGGCTATCGCGGCCGGGCCGTAGCTCTGGACGGGAAAAACAACGGCGGAAAGAACGTGGACTGACTTCTACCGCCATCCGGGATGCCACGAGTGCAGCGCAGCGTGTTTATGCCGACGCTGGCCAGCAAAAACATGAGTCCGCCCTTTGCCGGGTCGTTTTTGCGAACGGCCGTATCGTTCTTTCAACTCTGGCCCCGTGGGGAAAAACATTCCCGTTTGGGCCGGGTATGCCAACTTGCTTTTGCAAGGGGCCAAACTATTCTCACTGGCTACCCGTCTCGGCCGCGCCAGGCGAGGCAGCCATGGCTGCAAAGACAGCCCGTAAAACAAGGATAGCTCGTAAAACGAAGACAGCCCGTAAAACGAAGGCTCAGGAGGAATTGCCATGACGATCAAGCAGATTGCATTGAGTCTGGCTATCGCGCTCGGCCTTGCGAGCGCTGCCGCCGCGCAGGAAGGCCCCAAGCTATACGTCTTTACGTCGGGTTCGCTGGGAGGCTTCCCGAAGGCAGCCCTGCAGATGGGTGGTCAAGGCAATATCGATTGGGCGCCCGTGAGCTTCTATGTGCTCAAGCATCCCAAGGGCAATGTCATCATCGATACCGGAAACAACGATAAGACGATTACCGATCCCGATGGCTGGTGGGGACCTCTTGCCAAGGGGTTCGGTCTCAAGATGACGAAGGACGATGCCATTCCCGCACAGCTTGAGAAGATCGGACTGAAGACTGACGACATCAAATATGTCGTGGTCGGCCACCTGCATCTCGACCATGGCGGGAATGTCAGTCAGTTTCCGAATGCGACCCTCGTTGCCCAGAACGACGAACTAAAGGCCGCCTGGTGGCCGGATGTCGGCTACTCGCTCTATTATGTTCCGGGCGACTTCGCTGACACCAAGAAGATGAACATTATCCGCCTCGAGGGTGACCTCGATCTGTTCGATGACGGTTCGGTACGCGTGATGCGGGCTCCCGGCCATACCCCCGGCAGTCAGTTCGTGACCGTCAAATTGCCTAAGACGGGCACCGTTATTCTGACCAGCGACGTGGTCTATCTGAAAGAGAACCTCGACAAGAACCTGATCCCGCCAATTCCCGGCACGTTCAATCCGAGCGATGCCTATCGCAGCTACCAGCGAGTTCGGCTGGTTCGCGACGCCAACAATGCCCAGATCTTCTACGGGCACGATCCGGAGGTTTTCAAGGCCACCAAGCACGCGCCAGAGTTCTATGATTGAGTCTTAAGCCGGTGCGGGGCGCTCTCTTGAGAGCCCGCGCCGGACCTCCCGGCGAGTCCCCGAAGCGGGGCTGTAGATTCATTTTTCCCGCGAACGGACTCGCCTGTTCGGGACGCTGCATGACCATCTCGGCAATCGACGCGGCGCCAAGTGATGCGTTGGTCCAGACGGATCACGCCCCAGCGATCTCCGCGTCCAATGTGAGCAAGCGATACGGGCCGGTATCGGCGGTGGAGGGGATCACGCTCGACATTCACGCCGGGGAAGTGTTTGGCTTGCTGGGTCCGAACGGCTCCGGCAAGACAACGTTTATGCGGCTGCTTGCGGGCTATCTCCTGCCATCCTCAGGCTGCTTGATGGTCGCAGGCCACGATGTCGTCGGCGATTCACTCGCGGCGCGGCGGCACATCGGCTATGTGCCGGAAGCAGCGCCGCTGTACCGGCAGATGCGGGTGGGAGAATTCCTGGCCTTCATGGCACGGCTGCGCGGCATGCCTGAGCGGAAAGTCAAAGGCGCCGTCGAACGCATCATCGATCGGCTCGGGCTGTCCGCTGTCGCCGACAAGCCGACCCGGGCCTTGTCCAGGGGCTATCGGCAGCGGGCTGCGCTCGCCCAGGCGTTGGTCCACGATCCGGACATCCTTATACTCGACGAGCCTAGCAATGGACTTGATCCATGCCAGATCATTGAGATGCGGCAGATGATCCGCTCGCTGGCCGGGCGCCACACGGTGCTGATAAGCTCCCACATTCTCAGCGAAGTCGAGAAGACCTGTGACCGGGTAGCGGTGCTGCTCAATGGGCGCCTCCTGGGCGTCCGCGCAATGGCAGATACCCCCGATCTCGAAGCCTGGTTCCTGTCGCTCACATGAGAACGCTGCGCATTCTCTTTGCCAAGGAGCTCAACGCGACGCTGACGTCGCCGATCGGCTACACGGTGACCGCGGTTTTCCTGCTCGTGCTCGGCTATACGTTCAGCCTGACCCTGTTTGCGACCAAGGTCGCCAACCTTCAATACATCTTTCACCAGATGTATGTGCTGTCGATCCTGCTAGTGCCGGTGCTGACCATGCGCAGCTTTGCCGAGGAGCGGCGGTCGGAGACGCTCGAGCTGCTATTGACTGCGCCGGTGCAGGAACTTTCGATCGTGCTGGCCAAATATGCCGCCACGCTGACACTCGTCCTCGGCATGTTTACGCTCTCGCTCGTATATGCGGTGATCCTCGATCGTTACGGCGAGCCCGACTGGGGACAAATCCATGCTGGCTATCTGGCGCTCGCGTTGCATGCCTCGCTCCTGGTTGCGGTCGGCCTGCTGATGTCAAGCATCACCGAAAACCAGGTCGTCGCGGCGGCGCTGTCGATCGGTATCTTCCTGATGCTCTGGTTTGCCGATTCCGTGTCCTATCTGCTATCGCCGCCATTCGACAGCCTCGCCCTCAACCTGTCCCTGATCGGACATTTCAAGCCGATGGTGTCAGGCTCGGTGTTCGTCTCGGACATCGGCTATTTCATCACCGCAAGCATGCTCGCGCTGTTTTTGACCACCTGGAGGCTTGCACAGCGATGATGCAGGCATCCGAGGCGATCAATATCGTCTGGTTTTTAGGCGTGATTGCCGCGCTTGCGCTATTGTTTGTGGCGGGCCTGAAGCTGCCGGTGCGGCTCGGCTATGCCAGCCGTGCTGTCTCCGCTGCCCTTGTGGTCGCCGTAGCCGTCGCCGTCGTGGTCCTCGCCAACGTTGCGCTGTTCCGTCACGACGCGCATCTCGATTTCACGCGCGAGAAGGCCTTCACGCCCTCTGCCGAAGCCGGTGAGGTGGTGCGCAGGCTCGCCGAACCGATCGACATTGCCTATTTCTATCAGAAGCAGAACCCCGGCGCGGTCGCCCTTGGCGCTATGCTGCGGCAGCTCGAACGGGATAACGGGAAGTTCCGTGTCCGCCTGATCGACGCCGACCAGAACCCCGCGCTCGCCTCCAGCTTCGGCGTGCGCACCTACAATACGGCCGTGTTGCGGTCGGGCGATCGCCGCATCGAAGTCGTGACGACAGACAATCGCGAGATCGCGCTCGGCGTGCTGCGTCTGTTGCGCAAGCGCGAGCTTGTAATCTGCTTTGCTGCCGGGAACGGCGAGTACGATATCGACAATTTCGAATTCCATACGCACTTCGAAGGCGTTCACAGCCATAGCCACGACGCCTCGGGGCTGGCCGTCGTGCAGATGGAACAACACGGGATTGGCCGGCTAAGACGCGCGATCGAGAAACTCGGCCTTGCCGTGCGCAAGATTTCTTTTGCGACCGGCCAGCCGATCCCCGACGATTGCGGCGCTGTCGTCGAAGCCAATCCGCGCACCCGCTATTCTCCCGGCGAGACCGAACTGATGCGCCGTTATCTGCAGCGGGGCGGCTCGGCGATCTTCCTGATCGAGCCCGACTATGAGCTTGATGACAGCCTTGCCGCGCTGCTCGTTACCGCCGGCGTCAAGGTTGGCAATGGCGTGATCGTCGATCCCAAGGAGCACTATTTTACTGACGAGCAGATGATCGCGGTATCGCATTATGGCGTCCATCCGGTCACTCGCGGACTGGCGCTGTCGTTCTATCCGGGCGCTCGCCCACTCGAAGCAGTGCCAACAACGAACATCAAGGTGACACCGCTGGCGGCCAGCAGTTCCGAGACTTATGTCATGGCCGATCGCCTCGGGAGCGATGCGGCGGCGGCCTCATCGCCGCGCGCATCAAGGATTATTGCCCTTGCCGCCGAGGGCCCACTAAGTGAAGCGGCCACCGCGCCGTTCCGCATGATCGTGGCGGGCGATGCCGATTTCATCTCCAACTCGTTCTTCCCGTATCTGGCCAATTCCGATGTCGTGCTCGCCGCACTCGCGTGGCTGACGCACGAGGAGCGAGCGCCGACCATGAAGCCGCCGGTGGAGGTGTTGCCGACGGTTTCGCTTACCGGTCGGCAGATGCGTGGCATCTTCATAGTCACGGTTCTGCTGATGCCGGGACTGATAGCCTTTGCCGGCGGCGCGATGTGGTGGTTGCGGCGATGACCCGTCTCATCTGGACCGTAGCCGCCCTCGGCGCCGCCAGCTTTCTGGTTGCGCTCGCATTGACCGGCGGCCGCGATGGTTCTGGGCTGGCACCGTTCACGCCGAAGGGCCTGATGACGATCCCGATCGAGGACGTTCGCGAGGTCGATGTGGAAACGCGGGAGGGGCATTGGCACTTTGTCCGGGCAGAGAACGGCTGGCACGCTACCGTGGGCACGACCACGGCTGGGTTCGCGGCGCGGCTCGACGGCGCGCTCACGCTGCTTCGCAATTCAGGGCCCGCGCGCGTGTTGGATGCCGACGAGATGGCAGGCAGCGACCCCGCGCAGTTCGGATTGGATCCTCCGCGGCTGCGTGTCGTGGTCAATGGCAGTGACGCTTCACAGTTTACTATCGCATTCGGCGCGACCAACGCAATCGGCCTGTCGCACTATACCAGGCGCGAGGGAAGCCACCAGATTGCGCTGCTTCCCGGCTTCGTCGGCGAGGCATGGGAGCGAGCGGGCAAAATGCCGTGAGGGCGCCATTTGCACAATGGACGGCATTCTGGCTTGCACTTGCGTGCTGCACCGATGCGTCGGCGCACGTGACCACCACAGGGCTGGTGCGCATCGAGCAGTCGGGCGACCGCCTTTCGTATTCACTTTCTATTGCGCTACCTGAAATACCGCAGGCGTCGGCGTCCATTGTGAGGGCCGCGGCCAGCGGCGACCGCCCGGCGGCCGAGGCGGTCGCCGAAGCTGCGCGCAGGAGCGTCACGATCGATCTCTCCGGCACACCCTGCCGCGCGGGCCGCGTACGCATCGGCGGTGCCGGCGCGAACGAGGCTCGCGCTAGGGTCGAGATCGACTTTTCCTGCGGCGCTGACCACGGCCGGCTCACTATCACCGAAGACTGGAGCAACTTACTCGGCGAACACTATCAAAGCCTCGGCAACATCCACACGTCCAACGGCGAGCGGCAGGTGGTCTTCGGTGAGACATCACGAACGTCGGGCATCGACGTTGATCGCCCCGTCGCGACGGGCTGGCTGGATCTTGTGGAGCTCGGCGTCGAGCACATTCTCACTGGCTACGACCATTTGCTGTTTCTACTCGCGCTACTCGCTATCACGCGCGGCTTCTGGTCGGTGGTGAAGATCGTAACCGCCTTCACGCTCGCCCACAGCGTGACGCTCACGCTGGCAGCGCTCGGCTTTGTCAGGGTCCCCGAACGCATCATTGAGCCGCTTATAGCCGCGACCATCATCTGGGTTGCGCTGGAAAACTTGCTCGCGGCAGCGCCGGATCGGCGGCGGTCGATGTGGAGCTTTGGATTCGGCCTCGTGCACGGACTTGCGTTTGCTTCTGTCCTTGGCGAGCTGGAACTGAAGGACGCAGCGTTGCTCCGCGGATTGGTCGGATTCAACGCAGGTGTCGAGATCGGCCAGCTTATCTTCGTGGTGATCGCGCTTCCGTTGCTGACGCTGATGTCGCAAGGGCGGGCCGCGCAGCTGACGTCGCGCCTTGCCTCTATTGCCGCCGCGGCGATCGGCACGTATTGGTTGCTAGAGCGAGTTCTTGTCGGTTGAATCTCGTGAGCAAACGGTATCCCTTGCAAGGGCCTTTAGCCCGCCACCCGGGCGATGTCCGCCTTGGCGGCAAATCGGACCTTAAAATGGTTCGTCTTCCTGGAGCAAAGCGCTCTGAAAGAAGCAAAGAGTGGCTGATCGAACCCTCAGTCAGAAAGGATGCAGCCTTTTCCTTCGACGATCGAGCCGAAGCTACGATCCAACATCAGACGCTCTGGTCGGGCAGGAGGTGCAGCACCGATACGGGGACAAGCTACGCTCCTAGAGGACATGCTTCGGCGCGAGCTGGCGCTAGCTGCGAAACCGTCGCCTGGTGCAACTTCACTTGCGCTGTCCTTCCCGTATGCTGGTGAATTCACGAGACGTGCTGCTTTGAACAACCGATCTGCCAACATGACGCGAGACGCTCTGCTGACCACCGGTTGACCACCGAAACTCCGTGAACAAACAGCGATAAAGGTAGTCAATCGCTACCGAACTTCATTGTTTTTGTTGATCTTTTGGTGTGCTACTTACGTTCGGGACGCGGGGTTCGTAGGCCGACCCCGACCTCCGATTATATCCACAAACGTTGCTCGTTGCTGGGCTTCGATTTTCATATTGCCCACGGATCGGCCGATCTGACTGCTCAGGCCGCGGCCTCAAATAGCAATTTGAGATGGTTGCAGGTCCAGGATTTGAACCTACCCGCGGACCATTTCTCGCCGGCGAAGGGATTGCATACGAACGGCGGCTCTTGACGAACTAGCAAGGCTCCACGTCTCGAGTTGCCGCGGCCTCGGATCGCTGGCATCAGAGAGTGCAAAATCGTGCAGGATCGTAGGCTCGCGTAGGAAAACGCAAAAAAAATAGCGGGGGTCCGCTACATGGCTAGACCCAATCTTTCCGAAGCGACTTGCGTTTGGCTGTCCGGCGGTAGAAGTCGGGTTTGAGTCTGACAACTGACTGTCTCGCGCCAATGAGCGGTGTCAGTGGCTTGCCGCTTCAGCTTTGGCCTGACAAGAAGACTTGTTAGCGGTCCGTCAGAAGTTCTGTGCGTCAAGTTCAGCAAAATTGATCATGGGGTCCGGCCAAGCCATCGTGTCCCTACCGCAAATCCAATCCGCTGGCAGTTGATCGAGAATCGGGCGATGCTGCTGCTCGATGTTTGATTTGTGCAAACTGATCGTCGGGACAGTGATCGATCTGCTGCGGTCGCGCGCAACGCTCGAGGCGGAGATTTTGGTGCTGAGGCAGCAAATCAATGTGCTGCGGCGCGGCAATCCCAAGAGACTTCGATTTGCGTCGATTGACCGGCTGATATTGGGAGGTATCTGCCGGCTGTTTCCCAAGATGCATGATACACTTGCAATTGTCCGACCCGATACCGTGATCCGCTGGCACCGCGCCGGTTTTAGGTTGGTTGGCGCAGAAAATCGCGCCACTGTTGCGGTCGACCAACGGTATCGTTGGAGATGCGCCGTCTGATCCGCGAGATGAGCATCGTCAATCCATTGTGGGGAGCACCGAGAATTCATGGCGAGCTTCTCAAGCCCGGCATCGATGTAGGCCAGACCAGCGTCGCCAAGTACATGGCACGGAGGAGGGGATCTCCCTCGCAGGGATGGAAGATGTTCCTTCGCAACCATGCTGACGTGATCGCTGCGATGGATCTTTTCGTGGTGCCGACGATCTCGTTCCGGTTGCTTTATGGATTGCTGATCATCGGCCATGGTCGGCGGCAGATCCTGTGGCTTGGAGTGACCGCGCACCCAACGGCCGAATGGATCGCCAATCAGTTGACGGAGGCGTGTGGCTGGGAGCAAATCCCTCGTTACCTGATCCGGGACCGCGACGGCGCCTACGGCGAGATATTCCTGCGGCGGGTTCGATCCATCGGGATTCGAGACCATCCGATGTCTCCTCGCTCACCTTGGCAAAACGCTTGTGCAGAACGGCTGATCGGTTCAATCCGCCGGGAATGCATTGATCATGTCGTGGTGTTCGGAGAGCGCCATCTGCGTCACGTGCTGCTCTCGTACATGAACTATTACAACGGCACGCGCACCCATTTGTCGTTGCATAAAGACGCGCCGATTTCACGCGCCGCCGAGACAGTTGGATGCATTCTCTGTCGCCCGATTCTGGGCGGACTGCACCACCAATATGCCCGGATTTGATTTGCGGTAGGCACAGGGGAATTAATGAGGCCCTTCGTTGAAGAGGCGGATCGTGGGCAATGGAACCTCGATGATTTCATTGACGAGAGCAACCCTGGCCGAAGCCGCGGTCAACCGCGATGTCGGTCACGGCCGTCAATTGCCAGATGTACGAGGTCTGACCGCTGTTCATTTTGAATGTGCTGCTCGGTGGTCCGAAGCGTAGCACCAGCGTGTCGACGTTTTGGCGATGTATTCTTGTCCAAGTCGAGCAACGACCTCTTGCCTCGAAGCGGCGCAGCCGCCCGAGACGGCGCATAGCGCGAGCCCCCACTTAACGCGCATAGTAACGAAATCTCCCCAGCGGGCGGCATCCAACAGCAATCAAGGCGCGAGAGCAAGAGCTTCGACAAGGAGCCCACCTAATTCCTTCGTTGTGGCCCGGCGGGTTAAGCGCGCACCGTTGCATCTCCTTGGTTCTCCGCCGCGAGCAGGATCGGGAGTGCTGCCGGTGGCCAGTGCTACTTCCTGCCATTGAACACAATCCCCTTGCACGATCGAGTGGACGGGAGTTGGATATGTGTTGTTTAGGGATTGGCGATCCGGAGCATCACCGCTGTCCAGGTCGGGAGCCTTGATCGATGATCAATGCACTCGTCGTTCGCCGGAATACCCAATTGGCAACCGTCCAAAAGCGCGCGCGGGCCGCTCAGTATGTCCGGATGTCGACAGACAAGCAGCGCTATTCCATCGAGAATCAGGCGGCTGTCATCGCGGCCTACGCACATGCCCACGACCTTACGATCGTTCGGACCTATGCCGACGAGGGAGAAAGCGGACTTCGGATTAAGAATAGACCGGGCTTGATTCAACTGATCGAGGATGTTCGCTCTGGCGAGACGGACTTTGGTCGCCTCCTGGTCTATGATGTCAGCCGATGGGGACGCTTTCAGGATATCGACGAGAGCGCCCACTATGAGTTTGTCTGCAAACAGGCGGGCATCAATGTCGCCTACTGCGCTGAGCAGTTCGACAACGATGGAAGTATGCTCTCGAGCATCGTCAAGAATTTGAAGAGAGTGATGGCGGCTGAATATAGTCGCGAATTGTCGGTCAAAGTTCATGCGGGAGCATGCCGGTTTTCGCGGCTAGGCTTTAAGGTAGGTGGTCGGCCTGGCTATGCGCTCGAGCGAGAGCTCGTGGACCAGAAGCTGCAGTCAAAGGGAATCCTGAAAGACGGAGATCGCAAATATCTCATCACAGACCATGTTCGGTTGCGGCCCGCCGCGGCGGACAAAGTAGCCGTCGTGAGGTGGATTTTTCAGAGATTCCTTCAGAGGAGATCCGAAACAGCAATCGCAAATGAACTCAATCGAAAAGATATACCCGTCAAAGCTGGTGTCGCTTGGGACCGAGAAATGATCGGTCGGGTGCTCAGAAACGAGAATTATGTCGGTAACATTGTCTACAATCGACAGTCCTCCAAGCTCGGAGAGAAGAAAGTAAACAACCCATTTGATCAGTGGGTCAGAAGCGAAGGGAGTATCGAGCCGATCATTGAGCTGGATGTGTTCCTCAAGGCCAAAAAGATTATTGAGGAGCGTCGCGTTGATCTGACCGAAACAGAGATGTTAACGCGTCTGCGCAAGACGCTTCTGAAAGAAGGGCGGCTCAGCCCGTGGGTCATCAATAGGACAGTAGGTCTTCCATGCTCCGCCACCTACATGGTGCATTTCGGGAGCCTTCGAAATGCCTATAGACTGATCGGCTATAAGTCAGAGCGCAACTTTGACTATCTCGATTCTCGGCAAGTGTGGGGCGATCTGATTGCAAAGCTTACTTCCCGTGTCGCTGACAAGATTTCTAGAGAGGGTTGGCGCATCGCTCGCGTCTATTCCATTGGCAGACAAGATGTCGCTACGCCGAACGCGTCCCTCAGTCTAGAGGGAGCGGCGAGCGTTACATTTCGAATTGCTCGATGGGTACCCGGGGAAAAGGAAACACATTCTCCGCATTGGCGTGTCGAATGGTTACGCCGCGTGCCTGCGGGCTGGCTCGTTGGGATCAGACTGTCCGAATACAACAAATCCGTTCTTGACTACGTGCTGCTACCGACACAGGGCCTCGGCAGGACGGTGTTGAGATTCTCGGAGCGATCTTGCGACCGGCGCAGGATAGCTCGCTTCCAAACTGCAGAAGCATTAGCGCGCGCTATCGCCCGGCGGATAGGCAGAACTTCGTCGGCCGGGTCACGACGGCCGAGCAGATCGCGGAAATCAGGCCGGTCCAAAAGTGGCCCTCGCTGAAGGGCGCCGCCAGGTAGTTGATATCAAGATGCTGACCAGCAATGCCTCGCGTGCCCTTGCAGTCGGAGCATGGGCAATCCGGGCCGACTTCTTCCGGAGCGAATTTGCCCCAGTTGCCATCGCCTCCGCATTCGAGACAGACGATCTCTCCAGCCCCACAACCGCGATCGATGACACGGCGCTCGGCGGCTGTGTTGCAGTTGCGCGCGCAATAGATCCGCATCATCTGCGCAATTTGACGGGAAGCCACAGTTCAGCAGCCTTCCTGGCGACATCGTCGACGTTGCAGGAACGGCATAGGAAACCGGCTGCCTCCTCGATCGTGCTGCCGTGCTCGAGAGAGGCCTTGAGATCGTCGATATCCATCTCGGTCCACTCGGGGCCGTCATAGATATCGACCCGCCGGCCGGCGTAAGCGGTTGCCAACGTTCTCGGCAGATGTAGCGGCAATAGCTGCCGAACTCGCTGCAATCAGGAGCTTTCGTCGGTCCATCACATATCCTCCCGTAGGCCCTTGAAGAATGGGTGCCGCACCTTGCCCTCGGCCGATTTCGCTCGATACTCGATCTCGGCCAGCAGCTTCGGTTCGACCCAGATGCCCTTATGCGCGATGCGCTTCGAGTAGGGTTGCGTCGTCCGGATCAGCGGCGCCAGGCGCTTCTGCAAGTCCGCGGCCGATGCCTTGTCGAAGCCGTGGTCAACCTTGCCGGCATAGACCAACTCGTCGCCTTTGCGCCGGCCGAGATAGATGCCGTCCCATTTGCCTTCGTCCAAGGCGAACCCAGCGATTGTCAGCGTCTCACGCCGGCGGCAAGTCACCTTCAACCACTCGGCGGCTTGGCCTGATGCGTAGCGGCTACTGCGCACTTTCGAAACCACGCCCTCAAGTCCGACCTTGCAGGCGTGCTCGTACATCTCGCGTCCGTT
>NZ_JCAMOT010000066.1:0-23397 GCF_059512425.1 Bradyrhizobium sp. Leo78 | reverse complement strand
AGCGAGCGACGGCGGCTCCGAGGGGATGGCTTGGCCGGACCCCATGATCAATTTTGCTGAACTTGACGCACAGAACTCGGTTTCAGGTCATTGCGAGCATCGGGTGCCTCGACGTGCATGTCCAATACGGTGGATGGACGGCATCGCCTTCCAGACATCCGCGCTCTCATGCTAGGAGGGTGAGCTTTCGAGAAGCTGACGAGCGTCAGAAGGATTCACAATGAGCCAATGCAGACGGGCATTGACTTTCGCCAAAAGCCGCCGCGCATTCTCCATTTCATCTCTGGCCTGGCGCAGGCTCGCGCACCATGCTGTCCTGATGCGGCGCGTCGGAAGAATAGGGGGCTTCCGGTCGTCCATCGCGAATGACCATGGTCGAGGAGCCACGAAATAACTTCAGAATCGATTCCCGCGGCTGCTTATCGGCGGCGTGTGGCCGCGCCTGCGCCTCCGCCACAAGGCCACTCAGCGTTTGGTCCACGAGCGCAATAAAGCGTGGTGGACCAGAAACCAGGACGATGCCATTTCCTGGTGCCGCTCGTACAGCATAGCGCTCGTCGGAGATGTTGAGTGTATCGAGCGCCGCTTTGAATGCGTCGAAGCTGATCGGCTTCAACACAAGCAGACGACTTTGCGCCTCGCTTGCAGCAGATACGTAAAGCACGAGCCCATCATAGTACCATTGAAGATTGTAGAGGTTCGTCAAACGATCGAGGAACTCTCGCGCTGGCAGATCCGGCATTCGCCCGCGGATCCGGCCCTTCACCTCGGCGCTGACGTTGACTCTGATATTTAGGTTGTTACCGAATTCCTGCAGTGCGGCAGAGAGCTCCTGATCCAGAACCGTATAGTTATAAGGTGTCGATGGGAGCGAGAGGGAAGCATCGAACGCCGGAAGTATTCCGCTGGAAACGAAAGCTCCGACACAAAGAGCTCTCTTTAAAATGTCCAGCATCGTGGTTCGCACAAGCATTCCCTAGTTCCTTGGACCTCAGAACAAGAGCTGAGATTCGGCCAATTTGGAAACAAACGTGATCTTTAGATGACGCAAACCTTGGCGTGTTCGTCGGCTTGTCGTCAGTTCGCCCTTCTAGGGTATTGACCCGTTAGGTGGCAACACGCCTAGTCTCAACACCGCCGCTTGGTGATGGTGGTGCGCGCAGCAGCTGGATGATGTCAGCCGATGGAGCGTGCGCGAGACGGGTGGAAGTGCTTCGGTCAAAGCCGTTCATAAATGCGTATGCGTCAATAAGACTTCGCTCAAACTGGAAGCCGAACGTGATCTTTAAATGGCCTTATGGCTCGCGTGTTCGTCAGCTTGCGGTCAGCTCGCCTCTTTACGGTGCTGACTCATCAATTCTTAACAACGGCGTGCCTCATCGGCGCCAAACCAATGACACCTTCGATCATGCTAGCCGCTACGCCGATCTCCCTGAACCCTGCCGAAGGCCTCTCCGGGCTCTGCCAGCCGGCAGCAATCGGCGCGCAGAGCCAGTTTCAGCAGGCTCTAATGCACGTCGCTTCGACGTCAGGCGCTGTCTCCTCGGTCACAGATAAGGCAGCGTCCGTTCCTGCGATGTCGGAGGTTCAGCGTGCAACAGTGCAGGCGAGTCCGCCTGGCGAGCGCGTGCTCCAGGCGCTCTCTTCGATGTACCGGAGCAGTCCCGTTCCTTCTGCGGCGAGCGGCGGCGTGGCCGCCATTTCGAAGGTCGTGCAACCTGGGCCGGCCGCTCAGCCGCTTTCGCCGCCGCAGCCCGTGGGGGCGAGCCCTGCGGGCAAACCGGAAGGGGTGCTCGACTTTGACGCGATGGTTGCGAGTCTGCGAGACGTTTACAAAGGTGTCGTCGAGGTTTCGCTCGTCTCCAAGAGTGCCAGTGCCGTCAGCTCATCTATGAACAAATTGCTATCGGCGGGCTGAGTTCGTTGATGACTGGTTCCATCTGCGGACAAAGCGGCCATGTCTGCCCATTCGCTCAATGGTTGCGTGCTTTTACCGTGCTGCCGCTCCTGCTCCTTCTGCTCGGCTGTAAGGCTGAGCTCTACACCAAAGTGCAGGAGCGTGAGGCCAATGAGATGCTTGCGCTCCTGCTAAGTAAGGGAGTCGATGCAGTCCGTGTCACTGCCAAGGACGGGACCAGCACGATCCAGGTCGAGGAGAAGCAGCTAGCGTTTTCGATCGAGCTGCTAAATTTAGAAGGGCTGCCGCGCCAGCCTTTCAAGAACCTCGGCGAGGTGTTCAAAGGATCGGGCCTGGTTGCCTCGCCGACCGAGGAGCGCGCTCGCTTCGTTTACGCCCTGAGCGAAGAATTGTCGCGCACGATCAGCGATATCGACGGCGTCATATCCGCGCGTGTCCACGTTGTTTTGCCGAAAAATGATCTGTTGCGCCAGGACACGATGCCGTCCTCAGCGTCGGTGTTCATTCGACATAACTCCAATGCAAAGCTCTCGGCTCTGCTGCCGCAGATCAAGATGCTGGTCGCCAACAGTATCGAGGGCCTATCCTATGACAAGGTGGCGGTGGTCTTTGTACCGGTTGAACGGGCTCCGCTTGAACAGCCGTCGCCCTTGCCAGCTG
This sequence comes from Bradyrhizobium sp. Leo78, assembly GCF_059512425.1. NCBI lineage: Bacteria > Pseudomonadati > Pseudomonadota > Alphaproteobacteria > Hyphomicrobiales > Nitrobacteraceae > Bradyrhizobium > Bradyrhizobium sp. Leo78. Next base: position 20,819 of record NZ_JCAMOT010000066.1, on the reverse strand, counting down.
CTTCCGCTCAGTCGAGCAAATCCATTTCAGCCCCGCTACTTGCGGCCGGTGTCGGCGTGGCCGGCGCTGCGCTCGGCCTTCTCTGCTACATATTCCTTGGTTCTCGTATGCGTCAGGGTGCCCAGCCAGCGCGCGCGCTAGCCAGACTGGGCACCCCTTCGAGCACGCCGGCTATCCAAGCTCCCGGTAAAAAGATCGCCTCCGACAGGGCATAGGGGTGTGCAAATGCCTATACCGCTGCGATCCGCCGAATCTCATACTTGGTCCGAATCGTCCTGTGAAGGACTGCGCGAGCTCGCTGCCTCGACCCATCTGAGCCAATTTGCTGCCCGTCTTGACGCGCGGCTGTCGGCTTCGACTTTGCTCCGGCTACAGAAGAGCGCGAGGCTGCAGGTAAGACTGGCCGAAATGCTGCTTGGTAATGGAATGGACGCGAGCAGCAGCAACTGGGGAAGAGATCTTCTGCTCGGCCATGATCCGAATAGGGCTGCTTTGCTTGCCGGCAGTATCTGGCATGCTCGCTCGCTCCTAAAGCTCGTCTCAAAGCAGGATCTCGCAATTCTGCTTGGACGTATCGGGGCAGAAGCGCACGCTTTCGGTATCCGGCACTTGGCCAGCGCGGTCGCAACCACCGCTACTGCTGATCCGGAACAACTTTCGCAACAGATTGAACACGATGGCCATGCCTGCCTAGGTGCTTGGCTCGACGAAGCCTCTTCGCTTGACCGCACGCGCATTTTGCTACGCTCGCCCATAGGCACTGCTGCCGAGAATCCAGCGGCCGAACACCGCAATGCCGCGGGCCCGTTGCTTTCCTTGGTGATAACCCATTTGTCGAGGGAGACGCCACGGCATGACGGCTGATGACCCAGCGCTGCCGGTGGCCCCCCAGATACGTCCGCTCGGGCCATTTATACGGGCTGCCGAGCTCGGGATCTGGTGCGATGCCGTCGAAGCGCGCGCGGCCGCCGAGCGGCATCTTCAACGCGTTCGCGGCTGGGGACGGACAGCTTATCAGCGGGAACGGGCGCGCGGCCGAGCGGATGGCTTCAAGAGCGGCGCCGAAGAAATGTATCGGCTGATCGCGCAGGCTGCTTCCACGCTTGCGCAGCGAAAAGCTATTCTGGAGCAGGAATTGCCCCAGCTTGTCATGGAGATCGTAAGCGATCTGCTGGGCGCGTTTGATCCAGGCGAGATGTTGGTGAGGACCGTTCGTCATGCGATCGAGCAAAAATATGGTAGCGCGGAAGTGTGCCTTCATGTCTCTCCTTTGAAAGCTGATGCGCTGGCGCGCGAGTTCGCTGCCTGGGATGGACAGGAGGGCCGGCCGAAAGTGCGGATTGACCCGGATCCGGCTCTAACGACGGACCAGTGCGTGTTGTGGAGCGAATTTGGCAATGTCGATCTTGGACTTGCTGCGCAGCTCCGGGCTCTGCGCCTTGGTTTGGGTTTGCCTTCAAAGGAAGACGAGCCATGACAACATCGGCGACCGATGCGGTCGCAGAGAGGAATCTGCACGCCGCGCTATCGTCTTTGAAATCTACAGCAAAGCAGATCGACACGCGTGCTGTACGAGGGCGGATCACACGGGCGGTCGGCACCTTGCTTCATGCCGTCTTGCCAGAGGCGCGCATAGGGGAGCTTTGCCTGTTGCGGGATCCCCGCACCGGGTGGTCGCTCGAGGCCGAGGTGATCGGCCTATCGCAAGATGGGGTATTGCTCACTCCTATCGGTGACATGGCGGGCTTATCCAGCCGAGCAGAAGTGGTCCCGACCGGGCGAATGCATGAAGTTCCGGTCGGCCCCGACTTGCTTGGCCGGGTGATCGACAGCTTCGGCCGTCCGATCGACGGAAAGGGTCCAATCAAGGCCGCTCAAACTCGTCCGCTGCGCGGTAAGGCTCCAAACCCAATGACAAGGCGCGCTATCGAGCGGCCATTCCCACTCGGCGTCCGTGTCTTGGATGGGCTTCTGACATGTGGCGAGGGGCAGCGGATCGGCATCTACGGAGACCCAGGGTGCGGTAAGTCGACGCTTCTGTCGCAGATTGTAAAAGGCGCGGCTGCCGATGCCACCGTAGTCGCGTTGATCGGCGAGCGCGGTCGTGAAGTGCGCGAATTCATCGAGCAGCACCTCGGTGAGGCGGCGCTTCGCCGCACCGTCGTTGTGGTTGAGACCTCCGACCGCTCGGCAATGGAACGAGCGCAATGCGCTCACATGGCGACAGCACTCGCCGAATATTTTCGTGATGAAGGACTTCGCGTCGTCCTGATGATGGATTCATTGACGCGCTTTAGCCGCGCCATGCGCGAAATCGGCCTTGCGGCAGGAGAGCCGCCGACGCGGCGCGGCTTTCCGCCGTCGGTTTTTGCGATGCTTCCTGGCCTCTTAGAGCGTGCCGGCATGGGCGAGCGCGGCTCAATCACGGCCTTCTATACCGTGCTTGTCGAAGGCGACGGCTCGGGTGATCCAATCGCCGAAGAGTCGCGAGGCATTCTTGATGGCCACGTTGTTCTCTCACGCGTTTTGGCAGCGCGCGAGCATTTTCCCGCCATTGACGTGTTGTCGAGCCGCAGCCGCGTGATGAATGCAGTCGTCTCTGTGTCGCATCGCAAGGCAGCTTCCTTCTTCCGTGATCTGCTCTCGCGCTACGCCGAGGCCGAGTTCTTGGTGAAGGTTGGCGAATATAAGCAAGGCAGTGATCCTCTGACAGATCGGGCAATTAATTCGATCGAGGAGTTGCGGAAATTTCTGCGTCAGAGCGGAGACGAGGCATCAAGCTTTGAGGAGACGTTCACATGGATGTCACGTCTGACCGCGTGAATCGTGTCTATGCCTCGAAATTGCGGCTCGTGAAGGATATGAGACAGCGGAGCGCCCTTCGTGAGGTGTCCAACATGGAAGCCAAGCTTCGCACCGCCCTCCAAGCGGTGGAACAAGCTGTCCAGGATCTGGCGACGGCCGAGAAAAACCGAGCGGCGCTCGAAGGAGAGCTTTACCGAGAGCTGGCATCGTTTGATTCGCTGTCTGTCGAGGAGCTCGATCGTCGCTGTCACATCGTCACTGAACGGCTCAAAGCTGAGGTCGCACGAGCACGCGGAAGGCTTGAGGAAGTGCGCGACGCTCAAGAGCAGGCCAAGACGTCGGTCCTCGACGCACGGACCATTTTGACCAAGTGCTCGGCGGCGAGTTACAAATGGCAGCAAATTGAGGGCGACGTTCAGCGCGCGAGTGATTCCCATTCGGAAGCGGAAGCCGAGATAGAGGCCGACGACGAGGTCTTGCTTCGGTATCGCAGTAGTACGCGTACCCACACGGCTAGCGACTGAATCTGATGGCTTCTTCTCTTATGCTAGCGAAAGCGCCTCGTCTTGTAGACGGGCCTGCGAGCATGGCTCCGGGCGACGAATCGGAGTTTGAACCGGGGCTAACCCTGTCGCATGCCGTCGTCTCCTGGCTCAACGAGATCGCCGCTTCCCGCAAGCCTCTGCAAACCCGTCTCGGCGATAAGTCGCTATCGGTGCAGATGGCACGGCTTGTCTGGGACGCCGAGCCGTGTGCCGTATCGATGCTCAACTGCTCTTGGGTTCTCGGACATGAAACGATCATCTTATCGTTGCCCCGTCCGCTCATAGAGGGGCTGATCGCGACAGTGCAGAGCGAGCTTGGCCTACCTTCGGAGCCAACTCGTTCGCTCCTCGTCGAACTTGCACTCTATCCGTTGCTCGATCAGCTAGAGAGTCTGACACAACAAAGCTTGCGGCTGATCTGCGTGAGCGAAGCAACGGCTCAGGGTCCTTATCTGGAGCTCGAAATCACCTACGGCCCATTCAAAGGCAAAGCGCGCCTGTTCCTGTTCTCACCTCTCGATGGTTCAGTTCCAGCCGCGTTTCGCGCGTTAGGCGGACTGCTCAGTCAGCTGCCGCGAGAGGCACGCCAGCTTCCTCCAGAATTGCCTGTCATCGTTAAGGGAGAGATCGGCTCGCTCCGTGCTACGGTCGCGCTGCTAGGCAAAGCAAATGCAGGAGACGCTCTATTGCCGGACGTATTACCCTTCGCCCGTGGCCAAGCCATCCTCAAGGCGGGAACCTTATGGGCCCCGGCACATATTGCAGACGATCGCTTGATCGCGCGAGGGGCATTCCGCCTCCAACCATATCCCCTTGAGTGTACACATATGATGACCAAATCCGAAAAGAGCCGCCCACCCTCTGAAAACGATCTCGACAACATCGAGATCACGCTGGTTTTCGAATGCGGCCGGTGGACTGTCGCACTCGGGGCCTTGAGAAATATCAGCGAAGGACATGTGTTCGAACTTGGCCGGCCGTTCGACGGACCGGTCGATATCCTTGCCAACGGCCACCGCATCGGCCGCGGCGACATCGTACGCATCGGCGAGGAGCTCGGCATCCGGCTGCGCGGCAAGTTGGCGGTCAATGACTGACATTCAACCGGGAATTCTTGGACTCCTTGCGCTCACAGCTGGCCTTGGCCTGCTCGCGTTCGTTGTCGTAACAAGCACAGCGTTTATAAAGGTATCCGTCGTGCTCTTCCTCGTTCGCAACGCGCTCGGGACTCAATCTATCCCACCGAACCTCGTTCTATATGGCGCGGCACTGATCCTGACGGTTTTCATTGGCGCGCCGGTGATTGAACAGACCTATAATCGCATTTCTGCGCCACAACTCCGCTACCAAACGGTCGATGATTGGGTGAGCGCCGCAAAGGAGGGGCAGGAGCCGCTGCGCGATTATCTCAAGAAGTTCACCGCTGACGAGCAGCGCCGGTTCTTCCTGGCTTCAACCGAACAGGTCTGGCCCGAGGACATGCGCGGCAACGTGAGCGCCGATGATTTGGTCATTCTGGTGCCATCTTTTCTAATTTCAGAACTCAAGCGTGGCTTCGAAATTGGTTTTCTTCTCTATCTGCCCTTTATCACCATAGATCTGATCGTGACGACCATCTTGATGGCCATGGGTATGTCGATGGTTTCGCCGACGGTGATATCCGTGCCTTTCAAGCTGTTTCTATTCGTCTCAATCGACGGCTGGTCACGGCTCATGCACGGGCTGGTGCTCAGTTACACAACACCGGGAGGCTGAACATGGATGAGGCGAGCATTCTCACTCATATGAGCCGTTCACTTGTGCTCTTCATGATCTGGGTTCTACCACCGCTCATCGCTGCGGTCGTTGTCGGCCTGGTTGTCGGCATCATCCAAGCGGCAACGCAGCTTCAGGATCAAACCTTGCCACTGACTGTGAAGCTTCTTGTCGTTGTCGCGGTGATCGCGTTGTTCTCTCCGGTGCTCAGCGCCGCGTTGATCAAGGAAGCAGAGCAGGCATTTACCGACTTTCCCGCACTCACGGCAAGCATTAGCCGACGGTAGATGAACCTCCCTTCACCCGCCGAGACGCAAGCTCTGATCCAGGAGGCGATCGAGCTCGTCCTTGCAGGTGGCCTCGCAGCAGCCCGGGCCCTTGGCATTATGCTGGTCCTTCCTGTATTTACGCGGCCGCGCATTAGCGGGCTGGTCCGTGGCTGCGTGACCTTTGCGATGGGACTGCCATGCCTGTTGCAGATCAGGCACGGCTTGCAGTCGCTGGATCAGGGCTCCCGGCTGATCAGTGTCACGCTCCTCGGTTTGAAAGAGGTGTTCGTCGGCCTGCTCATCGGCCTTTTGCTCAGTATTCCGCTATGGAGCATCCAAGCAGTGGGTGAGCTCATCGACACCCAACGGGGAATTACGAACCCTGTTGCTTCTGATGATCCCGCGACGCGCGGCCAAGCTTCGGCGACAGCGGTGTTACTCGGTACCACCGCGATTGCGATTTTCGTTCTAGCCGGGGGATTGGAGAATGTGATTACGGGCCTTTATGGCAGTTATCTGATCTGGCCCGTATATCGGCTGATGCCTAGTTTGACCGCGCAAGGCGCGATGGAATGTCTGCGGCTTCTCGATCACATCATGCATACGACGCTACTGGTCTCTGGCCCGGTGTTGGCATTCCTGCTGCTGCTTGATGTATCGGTGATGATACTTGGGCGGTTTGCACCGCAAATCAAACTGAACGATGTCTCTCCCACCATGAAGAACCTGGCCTATGGGATCATCATGGTAAGTTACGCCACCTTCCTCGTCGAATATATGGGATCGGAGATCAGTCAGTCCAACACCGTGCTCAAGTTGTTCGAGAAGCTCCTGAAATGAGTGGCTCGAGCGAAGAGAAGAAGCTCCCTCCCACTCCCAAGAAGCTAAAAGATGCGCGCAAGAAAGGGCAGAGCCCGCGCAGCGCCGATTTGGTCAGCGCAGTCAGCGTTTGCGCCGGTTTCGGCTGCCTCTGGTTAAGAGCGGCCCCCATCGAGATCAAGTGGCATGAAACGATGCGGCTCATCGACAAACTGCAGGCTCAGCCGTTCACTAGCGCGGTCCAGCAGGCGCTGGGCGGCTTGATCGACCTATTTTTTTCGGCCGTTGCTCCATTCCTCGGGGCCGGTGTTGCCGCTGGTATTCTAGCGGGAGTCTTGGCCAATGGTGGATTAAACGTCTCTTTCGAGTCCTTAAAGCCGAAATTCGAGAAATTGGATCCCATCAAGGGGCTCAAGCGGATTGCGTCTAAGCGGTCGCTCATTGAACTCTCGAAGTCGCTTCTTAAGGTGGGCATTCTTGGCGCCAGCTTTCTGCTCACGGTTGTCGCTAGTTGGAAGGCGCTGGTGTACTTGCCGGTCTGCGGTATGGGGTGTCTCAGTTTCGTGTTCACTGAGATCAAATTGCTGACGGAAATTGCTGCTGGTGCTTTTCTGATCGGCGGATTGGCAGATCTCCTTATCCAGCGCTGGTTGTTCTTGCAGGACATGCGCATGACGGAGACCGAGGCCAAGCGCGAATCGAAGGAACAGCAGGGCAATCCGCAGGTCAAAGGCGAACACCGTCGCCTTCGTCAGGAGACAGCGAACGAGCCTCCACTTGGCGTCCATCGTGCCACATTGATACTGACAGGGCAGGCGATCTTGATTGGCCTCCGCTACGTTCGTAGCGAGACCGGCGTGCCGATCGTGGTTTGCCGTGGTGAGGGCGAACTTGCCTCACGATTGCTTGCCGAGGCGCAGTCGCTGCACCTCAGCATTGTCCAGGACCCGGCCCTGGCGCGTCAGCTCATCCGGAGTGCGAAGCTGGGCAACGCTGTTCCTTCGAAGTGCTTCGAAGGGGTTGCGAAAGCACTCTATTCCGCCGGGCTTGTCTAGATATCGCGTATGGCAGAAATCATTGCGCCATCCGACGTGCACTATCGAGGCGACTGTACATCCCTCGTCGCCGGTGACGCGGCTTCTGGCGACGCCCTGTTGCCAATTCCAGCTTCCATGTCGCTCTTGTTGCGCTGTCCCATGGACCCATATGTGGCAACAGGAACGGCGGCACGATCGCCTGTTGTTGCCATGACAGCTCTATTGTCCAGCAGGTCGCCCGGATCGTTGACCATGACTCCCAGATTGTTGCGGATTGAGCAGCCAAGGGTTTGGTCGAACGAATTGTCGTTGACTGAAGGAGCAATGATGGCAAGCGACGGACAGACGGGAGGACGTGCTTCATAGACAGTAGCCTGGATTCGCACCGCGAAGCCAAGAGGCCGGTCGAGGCGAGGGCCGAACAGGCGGATGTTGTAAGGGGCAAGGCCCATTGCGCGGGCCTCGCTGGCTACCTGCGCGGCGAGCCGGGGCGAGCCGATGATATCGAGATGGATCGCATCAAACCGACCGCGACTGTTGTTGGCAATGAACTCTCTCAGTCGATACCGCTCGAGCCCACGGAGGCTCTGCAGCACCAAGACGCTGTTCTGCTGCTGCACCATGGTTCCTTGTTCAGACGGAAAGGTGTTGATCGTAGCAGTGCTTGTGCAGCCGCCTAGGCTCGTCATCAGAACGAACAGATGCGGCAGGGCTCGTACAGTCATTTGACGATCCTCATTCGATAATAAAACCGGCGCCGCCTGTCGCGCCTGGTACACTGGTGCGCGGAGCGTCGCGGCCCCGCGGCGGACTTGCCAACGTGTTCGTTAAGATGCGCCCCATATCTGAGGGTGGTCCGATGCGATCGGTCGGGGCGCTCATCCGGTTCGCGTTGGATGCGGGCCGCACGATGTAAGGCGTGACAATAATAACGAGCTCCGTCTCCTGCTTTTGAAAGGACGAAGAGCGAAACAGCGCACCGAGAATGGGCACGTCGCCCAACCAGGGAAAAGTACTGATATCCGTGCTGAAGTTACGCCTGATTAGCCCGCCTATTGCAAAGCTTTGTCCGCTCCCAAGCTCGATAACGGTCTCCGCCCGTCTTGTAGAGAGGGCCGGCACGGCCATACCGTTCAATTTGACCTCACCTTCCTTCGAAATCTCGCTGACCTCAGGCTTCACGCGGACATTGATTTGATTGTTGTTAAGAACGGTCGGGACGAACTCGAGGCTCACTCCAAAATGACGAAATTGGATCGAAACCTGTCGGTTGTCCTGCATGACCGGAATTGGGAATTCGCCGCCGGCCAGGAAGCTCGCGGACTCACCGGACATTGCGGTGAGATTCGGTTCAGCGAGTACGGAAGCGAGGTGCTCGCTGGCTAGCGCGTCGAGAACAGCGCCGACGTTGATATTACCAGCGCTGAGGCCGATCCCTACCTTGCCGCCGCCGCCGCTCGCCGTGCCGGAAGCAGCACCTTTGCCGCTGCTAAAGCCGAAAACGAAAGTGCCATTCTGGCCCAAAGCGGAGAGGTTGATGCCGAGCTCCTTCATAGCGCTGCGCGAGACTTCCGCCACGCGCACGCTCAGATTGACCTGTAACGACCCGGCGACCTGAATCTTATTGACGACCAGCGCACCCGCACCGAGAAACTGCTCCGTAACCCTCACGGCAGTGGCGACGACATCGGCATTGGGAGCCATACCGCTAAGGATCGCGCCACGCGGGGTATAGCTGACTTGGATCGGATAGTCACCGACCTGGGCCTTGAGCATGGCACGCAGATCCTCGATCGGCTGTGTTACGACGACACGAAACTCGGCGAGAGCCTCCCCGTTGTCGTTCAAAGCGAACAGGCTGGTCCGTCCGGACTTCTTGCCAAAGACGAAGATGGTCGTGTTCGACGGCGCCTGATAATCCGCGATCGTCGGGTCGGCAACAAAGATGCTCGCGGCCGGCCCGGGCAGATGAATTGTCTTGCCGAGCGAGGAGGAAAGGTCCAGCGTTCCATTAATGCTGCTAGGAGCCGCATGCGGCGGCCCCTCTCTAGCATCCCGCGTCGTCTGAGCTGCGGCAGTTAGTGGTGATAGGAAAGCGACCGCGCACAGGAGGTGGGAAAGAGAAGGATAAACGACAGACCACAGGGCACTGGCGACGATCGAGCGTCGATCGCTGCCACCCTCATTATTAAGAGCGATCTTCAAGGGAGTCTTTGCTTTCAACTTCGATCGACTAGGCGGCCGATGCCACGCTATTCAATTCAAGGATATAACCGATGCCGCGTGCGGTCGTGATCCGTAGGGTCGCACCCGACTGACTCAAATGACGGCGTAAGCGATAGATCGCGACTTCAAGCGCATTGGTCGAGACCTCGTTGTCAAACGCATAGAGGCTATCCTCTAGCGACAGCCGCGGCACGGTACGGCCAGCGCGGCTGAGGAGATGCTCAAGAATGCACAATTCGCGGCGCGCAATCCTGAGCGGCCGACCACCAACTGAAGCTTGCCGGGCGATCGGATCGAACTTCAGATTGCCAAATGTGACCACGGGGGCTGTCATTTGCGTTGACCGCCTCAGAATGGCTCGCATCCGGGCGATGAGTTCATCAGTAGATACAGGCTTGGGTAGGAAATCGTCTGCACCACCATTGAAAATGGCGATCCGTCGACCGAGGTCATTGAGGCTGCTCATCACTATTGCAGGCATCAAATGTCCGTCGCGTCTCAACCGCTTCAGCCAGTCCAAGCCGTTTCCATCTGGTAGAGCCAACTCGAGCAGGAGAATGTCGTAGTTGGCGTAGCCCAGAGCGGTCGCCGCATCATCCAGAGTGGGTGCCAGATCAACGGCGAAACCGCAATCCGAGAGCGCGCTTTGGACAGCGCGCGCTAGGTCCTCATCATGATCAACCACTAGCGTTCGCATTTCATTGCCCCTTCTCAAGTCATGCCAAAATATCGAGCAGATCACCGTCGATGATGAAGCCGAGCGAGACTGAGTTGTCCCGAGTCAACGTAAACGTCCGGAGACGGGATCGATGAAGAAGAGCAATGTTGCCAACGGCCGGCCTCATCTGCGGATTAGAAATTTCGGCCGTCTGCTGTGGATCGCATGCGCGCTTGGCAACTCTTAGCGTGGTGTGGATGCCGGGAGGTTGGCTGGAATGAGTCAAAGCATCGAGGGCTGTGGCAGCACCCTGCCGCAACTGCGCGCCAATCGCGGCAATGCTTCCGGTCATTGGTCGGGCGATGGCCTCGCCAGCAGGCGCAGCTGAACGCAAAGCACCAGAGCGAATGGCTGGATTTGCATCCGAACTGATACGAGACATCAACATTTTGAGCTCCCGTGTTGGCCAGAGCCTGCGGTGAGGCTTGCTATGCCGTCGACCCTTCGAGGTCGCTTAGTCATGACAAAATGGAACTTCGAACGCGTGCAGGCGCCTCGCGTCCCGCAGTCGGCCGCTCTTTCAGAAGCCACTAACGCGGGACGAACTAACCAATGCGCCCCCGAGCTAGGAAAACACGCCTCGGTCGGGCGGTGGCGTATTTGGGGAGGGCCAGAATTCTCGACCTTCAGCCAGATCCGACGCGGCGCCCAGGCGGCAGCCGATCGGGCACACCAAATAGTGGCGAGTCCGTTCCCGTAGAGGCGTTGTCAGACATGTGGTCTGGGTGGTTCCGCCGCCTGCATTCCACCTCTGGCGATGAATGCCGGCGGATGTCGAGGTTGTACAGAGCTTCGTTGCCCGCCCGGCAACAGGGACGCGAAGACAGCGGGTCCTGCTCTCTAGCTCCTGCTGTTGTAGCCTCAACTGAGCCGGCGCTGGTCGCGTGTCAGGCGCATAGGCTACGTTGCCAACACGGGTGCGGGTGGACTGATCGAGGAGCGTGAGGGAGTCGAGCGGCGTGAACCTAGGGTTTGGAGACATTCGCAATTCTTGCTACCTGTCATAAAGTGTTGTCGCGACGCATTGTCGCGACTCGTGTCGGAAACCTTACAATCTGACGCTACGTGCGATTCAAGTCCCTTATCGAGTTCGTTGATGAATATCTTTAAAGCTCGCAGGCCGGCTGAGGCGGCCAGCACAGGAACTTGGAGAAAAGCAACGCGATGCCTCAGAACAGCAAGGCATTTTCGGGGAGCCAGAGGGCTCTCAACGGTGCCGAGAGTCGCCTTTAGTTGTCGTCTGGACGGAACCCCGACGCTGTCATGATGCGCGATAGCTTCAGTACGGCTCACTCCAGGGTCGCAATTGCGAGATGAATATGAATAACTTTTGCGATCATCATGTTGCGTCCTACGACCTCAGCAACAACATCGCGCGCGCCAATTCATTTCAATTCGCTCCAAACTTGGGCATAAGTCAAAAAGCAAGCTTCGGGCTGCATCAATTGCTGATGCTTAAAAGGCCGAGCCCATTTGTTCGACGTCTTTGCAGTCGCATACGCTGACCGCCATCGGCGCACCGACGCAATGAAGAACCCGTGCGCATCGCACTGATGCGCAGTGCGTTCGGCCAGCCTCTGCAGGATCTCCAATGCCCGACCGAGCCTCGCCGCTGGCAGGCTATCGGTCTGCTGGTGGAGGGCTGAGAATTCGAGCGGCTCGACGTTACAGGTCTGAGACATTTCGCAACCTATCTGTCAGGTAGTGTCGCGACCTGCGTCGGAATCCCTACAATTGGCTGCGTACATTCAAGTCCTTCCGGGCTCGTTGCGATCCTAAGGCTCGCAGGCCTCTTGATGAACCCGATGGTAGAAGACTTGGAGAGAAGGGACTACGAGGTCTCGAAGCAGCAAGTGTTGCGCGAGCCCAGAGGCATTCACTTCCGATCAGATTCACAGTTCATCCTCTGTTAGGACGACGGAGCCCCCGGTTGCTCAATCCGCGCTCGGGTGGGGAGGGCACGAGCTGAAAACCGACGCCATTGTCGATCGTAGCAAGCGCCCCGAGGGGCGACAGCCTTCGGTAGATCCCCGCAATCTACTCACCCGTATCGGCGGGCAGTGCGCAACTCGCTCGCTGCTCTTGTCACCCCAACCCTCTCTTCCACACAAGCGGGAAACACGTGCGAGACTGGTCAATTTCATGTTCCGAAACTCCAATTTTCCTGGCGATTTCGATCGCATAAAATGTCAGTAATCATACTACGATCGATGCGGCGCTTTGTATGCTTTTGTTCGCAACGGTAATGAGGATCTCTCGCGAATGTGATCGCCCGCTACCCGAGATTCTAGCGATCGTCGGAAAGCTTCGACTGCAACCAATGGGCCGATTCAGGTATCGCCACATCAGTTTCGGTGACCCGGCCAGCGCCAAGCAAAATCGTCCTAAACCTCGATCGCCGATCAAATGCTACTTGGGATATCAGAACGAAACTGCGGCTTCTCGCTTACTCCTCTAGTAGCTCAAGATGACCGAGATTGTTTGGTCTGCAGCGAGTTCGGAATGGGCCTGTCACCCGCTCAGCAATACCAACGTAGTCATGTGAAGTTCTGTCGTTCCACCTAAAGACTCTTTTATCTCATTCCACGCCCGGCCGGATCAACCAGCGAGCCAAGCTTGTTATCTGCTGTCCAGTGGTATTGCCTCTGTTTCTTCAGTTTAGCGCGGCGACCCTTGCTGCGACTCCGGGAGGACTCTGCGCGGACTGAATGAAGATAGCTTTGCCCGCTCATTGGAAGTAGGTCGTCGTCGGTTACGAGAAAGAACTCTTCTCCACACTCGCCAAGAGCGACCAGAACCCGGTCGCAAACCTTGGCCTTTCTCGGTCAACACGTATGCGTTGTATGGGCTGCCATCGGAAGTGGGGACGACTTTAAAGACCCCGTATCGTACGAGGTCTCGGAGCCTCGCGGAGAGTATGTTCTTGGCCAATCCGAGGCTCTTCTGGAATTCGCCGAACCTGTTCAGTCCCTCGAATGCGTCGCGTACTATGAGGAGCGACCACCCATCACCGACCACATCTAGCATTCTCGCGACAGCGCAGCCGGCCTTTCTGTGGCTGGTTCGCCTTACCATCCGATCCGACCCTTGCTTGCGCCTCACCATGTGAGCTCACGGATAGCGGCGCGATTCATGATCGAGCAAATTCCAGTGCGGCAGGCCGGAGGAAGACAGCGTCCGTTCGACCAAATCTTGTATCCGATTGTCCATGCCGACCCGACACGGCGGCAGATTGGCCAGTCGAGGCCTCCACTGGCCACGCGGCCACCTATTGCAGCAACACGATGACAACGCGCTGGTTCTGATGGACGATGTAGGACAAGCTCTTGCCGATATCGATGCCGATTGCGGTGGGCGAAGCCTCGAGCTTCCGTGATATGGCGTGCTCCTTGTCTTCGGTGCCCCCTGCCAGGATTCGCTGCTGGCAGGGCGGGAGCACGGCCGGACCATTCCATTAGCGAGGCGTTCGCATGGACGTCCGCGTAGCGTCGGAATGACCAGGCGCTCTTTGATATCGCAGCCGGGATCGATCATTCTGTCAATGGTAAGGCCGTTAAGGACTACACCTGCAGAGCGAGCGGGCGCCCAACGTTCAGTGGCGATTCAGCACGGCACGCCAAGGTGCGCCGGAAGGCCTGACAGTTTGGATATTGGGTCACGGCCTTGCGATTGCGGACCCATCTGTCAGGCCAGCAGGCGGCATGCGCTCGAAGCCCGCCGAATGTGGGCGCTTTCGCAGTGAAATGCGCGCATTTTTTTAAGCGAGGCATTCATTTAGTTAACGATCGCTTTCGGAGTCAGGCATGTGCGTCAGATACTCGTAGATGGCACCCAGTTCGTCATCGTCCATCTTGCCGAACGTACGCCAATTCATCTTTTCGTCGAATTCGTGTCCGCTCGGGTCTTTGCCCGTGCGGAGAGTGGCGATGAACTCTTCCCGGCTCCAATCCGCGACCAGGCTCAATCCTGGCCCGACCGGCGCCCATTGATCTTGGACACCGCCGGTCAACTGCTGACCGTGGCATTCCCGGCAGTCATAATAGGACAGGATGTATTCGCCGTACTGGATGGTCGGTGCTTTGGGCGGCGCCGTGACGACGCCGATCTTGACTGGTTTGCCGGACGGAAACTGGCCGATTCCCACCATGACAAGGCCGAGAAGATTGAGCTCCTCGGCTGGCTGCGGCGTGGCCGCACCAGCCGCCGGGAGCCGGCGGATATAGGCGATTAGCGCGCGGATGTCCTCATCACTCAGATTGCCGGCATTGGTACGCGATGTCATGATCATGAGACGACGGCCTTCGGCGTCGATGCCATTGCGAATGGCCCGGAAAATCTGCCCATCCGACCACTTTTTCAAGGGCCCCGCCGGTGTGAGATTGGACGATATAAACGCGCCCAGAGATAGACCGGCAGATGCTTGCCGTATCTTTGCCTCCCGTGAAAGTCCCGGTCGGTGAATGACAGCCTCCGCAGAAACTGTCGGCAATGGCCGGCCGCGCTGAATCTGTGCGTCGCTTCCCCCGACCCGCAGCTCCGGCACCGGCGCACGGCGCGAATAATACTGTTTGTAGTGTCCTACAGAGGTGGCGACGCAGGTCAGGAACAGGACGCCGGCGATGACCCCGGTCAACCCCGCCCCAAGCCATCGCGATATTTCCTTCACCTGCCGAAGGCGGAGGCTGAGGCAAGCGAAGAGGACACTGCCAGCGAGCAGCACCGCAAGCAAAACGAGATTATGCATGTCGTTTATCGGGCCGTGATTTGCTCAGAGACGAACCTGTCCCGCGGACGAGGATTACTGAAGCGCTGCCGCCATTCTGAGCTGGGCGGCCTAAACAGGTTGTTGAACTCGGCTGCTCTGGTTCGTGGATGGAGGCGCTACTCGTTTTCGATTCCATAGTGACGACCGCTCATTTGAGCGCGCGAGGCGCTGCGATTGCGATCGTCGAAAGCTAGTGCGGCATGGGACCGTACGACAGAATGCATTCAGCCGAATATTGTGTCCGATTGTCCGTGCCGTAGAACGAACAGATGGACATTCTCGGCGACCTACTCGATCCCATCGCTCCGCAGCTGGATCAATCGCTTGGCCCTGCGAAAAAGTTGGGGGTAGATGTAAGGCCGGCTCAACAATCCTCAGGCGAACCAGGACCAACCGACGCAGTGACAGGCCGCCTCAGGGTCAAGACGCGACCTCGCGAGGAGGCCGCTTTTGGCGCGCAAAACGGACGCCTGAGCTGATGGCCAGGTCGGGCGAAAGGTCAAAAGTAGTCCCCCATGTCATCCTCAGAGGCTCCGTAGCGGGCCGATGGCGTGACGGTAATTAGCATCCACCCTGAAAGCCACCTATGGGGTGGGAAATGCACCTGATTTCTTTGCCCATTTCAACAAGTCCTTGAAATCACAGCAGATGCGACCAACCTCCGAGCGCACCAACGACATAAGTCATTAATGCGAAAAGCCATTCGCGAAGACTTATTCCCACGTTGTTACCCAAGGGCGAGTGCTATTGCTTGTCCGCACAAATTCCCCTGTTTGATCTCGCGCGTCCTGATCAAGGGTATTTTCTTGTGGTCGCACCACCGTTTGGACCAACGCCCCGCAAGAGAGAACCATTCATTGCTCACGAGAGGACAGTAGCGTAGCCCAGAGTGAAAATCGGCGGGTTTGCCCATTATGCGGTTCGCGAGCTCCATCAGAGGACTAGAAGAGTAGCGGTGCTGTCGGCACCTCGCCCGACCAAATGTTTGTTGGCCGGGTACTCAGATGTTAGCTGAGACGTGCGCTTCCGGATGAGATTTGCCGCCCCGCGGTTGGACGGAGCAGGCTGTAATCGCAAATTTCAAACGATGGAGGCGGTCCTTCGCGGCGTGTGACCGCTCAAAATGCGAGCTGACGGGCAGGGCAGTTCGTGGGCGCAAACCGGACATTCGGCCGAACCCGCACGTCGTAAAAGGGCCGACCCGATGGCGTCCGCTTCCCATCGGCAGGGACGGAAAGCGGACCCCGCTCTAGTTTCGCCTCTCGGGGAGCGAATGCTCGAGGAAGAAACGCAGCATTTCCCTCGTTGCATCCGGTCCGTCCGGATCGGTGTAGGAGCCGGCGGGGCTGCCTCCCGACCATGCGTGTCCGGCTCCGTGGATTTTCCAGTGCTCCAGGCGTCCGCCGGCATCGGTATGGACGGTGCGGGTGTAGTCATGTCCTCCCGGTACCCGTCCTCGATGCACCCTCTCTTTCGTGCTCGTGCCGCCGATGGACTGCCGGACGATTCGATCGCCATTGTTCGAACGCACCGTGGTGTCGCGATCGCCGTGGAAGACAATCGTCGGGATGGGCGGGCCGTCGCCCGGCATTGCCTCGGGCCCGCCGCCTTGCCGCACGGCGAGCAGCGCGGAGGGAAGGTCCGTGGCGGCCCAGCAGGCCAGTCCGGAATGTATGCCGATCGCCGCGTACAGATCGCCGTAGGTGGATCCCATAACGGCGGGCCGCGGCCCCGGCCGACAGTCCGCCGACGTAGACGCGCCGTGGATCGACCGCATGATCGCGCATGACCTGGCGAGTGATGCCAGCGATGAGCGAGCGTTCGCCTCCGCCCCGCTGCTGGTCGGCGGGACGAAACCAATTCCAGCATTTCGCCTGGTTCGCTTCGGCCCGCTGCGCAGGATATCCACCACAGCGATGACGCATATTCTTTGCGGAAGTTTCGCAACAGCAACTGCGCTAACCAATGAGCTTGTCGCCTTGGCAGATGAGAAGGGGGCTTCGTTCTGGAAGGCATATGGAATGATGCACCAAGGTTGCGTATTGGCCATGACCGGCAAAGCCCCGAAGGCGGACCAAATGTTTACTTCCGGGTTCAATGCGCTGCGGGCAACGGGAACTACACTGTATATGCCGTGGCACTTATCATTGTTGGCGGTGGCCTATGCCAAACTTGGACGAAGCAATGACGCTTGGCGCTGCCTTGGCGAAGCAACAACGACAATGGAAACAGGCGGAGAACGTTGGTTCGAAGCAGAAATCCACCGGACCGCTGGAGAAATCGAGCTGATGGAGCCGGAGCTGGACGCGGCGAAAGCAGAAGCGTATTTCGAGCGTGCGCGCGCGGTCGCCCGCAAGCAACGAGCAAAGTCCTGGGAACTGCGTGCGGCTATGAGCATGGCGCGGCTCAGGCGTGGTCAAGGGAAGCGGAATGAGGCCCGAGAACTCCTCGCTCCAATCTACGGTTGGTTCACCGAGGGCTTTGACACGTTGGACTTGAAGCAGGCCAAGGCCTTACTCTACGAGCTAGCATAAGACTTGTGGCGCAAGCGCCTCGGGCGCGCCGACAAGGTGATCGAATAACCCCCATTTGCTGCGGTGCATGAGTCCGGTATTGGCCCAGGCCGTGTGAAAATCGCGCAACTTGGGGCGCACCGGCGCATTTCGCGGCCGCCGAACTTCTGATTGGATGGAACCGACCTCTCATCTCAGTGGCAACCAGGAGCTTCATATAGGCGCTGCCGGCCTCACGCCCGCATCGCTTCCAGCAATCCGCCTACGCCCACGATCGTCATCACGCGCTTCATGTTGTAGGCGGGCCCTGAGCTGCCAGAAGCGATGAGCCCAGCAATGTGTCAATCGGCTCGCAAATTTTGCATGCCGAATGACACGTTCCGAACGGCGGTTGTGCGAAGACGTGCACCTGAACCTTGCTTACCGCTGGTTCTGTCGGCTCAGGTTGGACGGCGAGGTGCCGGACCACTCGACGTTCTCCAAAAACAGGCATGGCCGCTTCCGCGGCTGCGATCTGTTGCGAAAGCTGTTCGAGACCGTGGTCCAGCGCTGCATGGCAGAAGGAGCAGCTTTTGCAGTCGATGCAAGCTCGATTGCCGCCAACCAACAAGCAGCGCGCAGTTGCCGGGTCTGACGATGTTATGGGAGCTATGCCCGAACGCGCCGCTCTGTTCGAGAGTACTTCGACACCCTGGATGAGGCCGCTTGGGGCGCGGCGAGTGACACGGTACCAAAGTTCACCTCTAAGTCG
Organism: Bradyrhizobium sp. Leo78; assembly: GCF_059512425.1. Lineage (NCBI taxonomy): Bacteria > Pseudomonadati > Pseudomonadota > Alphaproteobacteria > Hyphomicrobiales > Nitrobacteraceae > Bradyrhizobium > Bradyrhizobium sp. Leo78. The sequence goes on along the minus strand of NZ_JCAMOT010000066.1, from coordinate 2,616 downwards.
GACCCGGCCGCGCAATGGACAGGCGCTCACAAGGGGCATGCCTTCTTCGCCTACGCCAACAACTATCTCATCGACCTGAAGGCAGCGATTATCATGGATGTCGAGGCGACGCGCGCCATCCGACAGGCCGAGGTCGGGGCGGCACGCACAATGATCGAGCGCAGTAAAGAGCGCCTTGAGCTCTGTTGCGAACGCGTTGTCGCCGACAGTGCCTATGGAACAGTAGAGATGCTGGGCTGGCTGGTCGACGAGCAAGGCGATCGAACCGCACATTTCGGCATTCGACAAATCGGCCCGTACCGACGGCACGTTCTCGCGCGACGACTTCGCCTATGATCAGCAAAGCGACGTCTACATCTGCCCGGCTGGCAAAGTGCTGGCCTCCACCGGGACCTTGGTGAATGATGGAGCGACACTGCTGTACCGGGCCAGCAAACATGTTTGCGATGACTGCGAACTGAAGTCGCGGTGTTGTCCGAAGATGCCCTCCCGCAAGGTCCCGCGTTCAATCCATGAAAAGGCTCGAGACGTGGCGCGCGAGATCGCCAGAACTGATGCCTATGTCAGATCTCGGCGCGAACGGAAGAAAATCGAGATGCTCTTTGCCCATCTCAAGCGCATTCTCCGCCTCGACCGGCTCAGGCTAAGAGGTCCCTTGGGCGCTCGCGACGAGTTCCTCCTCGCTGCCACAGCGCAGAATTTACGTAAGCTCGCAAAGCTGATCCCGCTGCCGACGCTCCAGCACGCTTAGGCACAATCAACCACCCGTGCGCCCAGCGCGTTCTCCGAACCTGAATTATCACTTCGCGGACTTCTTCAACACAATCGTGCCGCCGGCGGCAATGACTGGAATTCCAACGGCGTCACGCACTGGTGGGATTAGTACGAACGTGCCGAGCTGACCGCGAATGTGACCCCCGGCCTCATGGCCCTGCGCGACGATCAGATCAAAGCCTGCCGCCTCGGCGATCTGCGCGTCTTCCGTACTGCCTACAACTTGGATGGCGACCGCACCTGCCGCCTTCACCTGCTCAACATAGCGAGACGCATCGCCCCAAAGGAAAGAGATAATGGGGACTCCTTTGGCGAGCGCCACCGCCAACTGGTCTTCAAAAGGAAAGCCGAGAACGAAGTTGACGCCAAATGGCGCTGTCGTGCGCTCCCTGATGGTTCTAATGGCGATGCGTAACTCCTCAGTCGATCGCCACGTCCCGGCAATCTGACCAATGCTACCCGCGTTGCATACCGCGACCGCGAGATCAGGACTTGCGATCGAACCAATCGGGGCCTGAAAGAGCAGTCGCTGGCTCGTGAGCCAATGAGGTGAGCGTGTCATCTCTTGAATTCTTCAGCCGATGCCGCAATGGTCAGAAACTTCATCAGCCCGAACAGATCATAATAAAAACATCTGAGCGCGACGCAGCTGCTCCTTTTCGATGGCATAGTCGGCGAGCGTCTCGGTCTCGAACGCCACTCCATCCGGGCTCAAGCATTTCCACACGTAGTTGACGATCACCCGTCCAGTGGTGCTGGTCGCAATCACGCGAGCATCCATGCGGCGACGCTCTTCGGTAGGCTGCAGCGGAAACCAAATGGATGCAAACCTCTCCTGCATTTTCGGAATGGTCGCTCCAGTAAAGAAGCCGCCATACGGCAGACCTGGCTGCCAGTGAAACTCGATTTCCGGATGATAGAGGTTCTGCAGCAAGCCACGATCGCAGGATCGTAAGCATCAGGTCTGCATTTGCCTGTTCCTGAGGGGTCATTTCCGCGCCCGTGAGGACGTCGCGTCAGCGCAACATGTCATTCGGCATGCAAAATTGGCTCTGACTCACTTTTGATGCAGTTTGAGGGATGTCTGGCGCTTTGATTGGGGAGAATCAGCGTCATGCAGCAAGCACTCCTGCGCTCCAATTTGGTGCCGAGTGGATTTGTTGTAGAGAGTGCGTACTTCGAAGGTGATAAGGCCGTTATTACGGTTCGGGCGTCGGGAAGCGTTGGTCTGTGTCCATCGTGCGGAACGGTTTCCCGGCGTGTCCATAGCCGAAGATCGGTGGCATCTGATGGAGGACTTGCTGACGAAAGCTGAGACCGTCACGATCGCGGCGATCGAAGCTGGCGTACCGGTGTTGATCGAGGCCCGCGAATTCCACGGGATGATCCGGCGCAAAGCTGAGGAAGGGCTCACCTCATGGATCGAGCGCGCCCGCGCCAGTCTCGTCGCCTCGTTCGCGAGCGGCGTCGTCAGGGATGAAGCGGCGGTAAGGGCGGCTATTACCTCGCCTTGGTCGAACGGACAGACTGAAGGTCAGATCACGCGCCTCAAGCTTGTCAGACGTCAGATGTATGGTCGCGGGAAAATCGATCTGCTTCAGGGCAGACTAATCGGCGCTGAATAGTCGGAGCTGCACCAAAATTGCGACAGAGCGCATTGCCTCATCAAGAATGTTACCGGAGAACTGACCGTCAGGATTGGGACGGCGACACCGAATCGGATCGGTGTCACCGATGGCAGGACGGATCAGCATGGGTGCTCGGAGCGAGCTCACGGCGGCGGTGGTAGAGCGCTATCGATCGGCAGGGCGGGCAGATAAGGGGCGCATACTCGACGAGCTT
>NZ_JCAMOT010000065.1:0-25009 GCF_059512425.1 Bradyrhizobium sp. Leo78 | reverse complement strand
GGCCCCCTGCTGGCGGAGGCGCTGGGCGACGTCGACGTTCAATATGTCTGGCGCTTCCTGCGCGAGCACAAGATTGATCTTTCGGTTCGCAAATCCTGGTGCGAGAGCAACGACCCCGAATTTGCGGCCAAAGCCGCCGATGTTGTTGGTCTTTATGTCGATCCGCCTGCAAAGGCCATTGTCTTGTGCGTCGATGAGAAGCCATCGATCCAGGCCCTGGAGCGCGCCCAAAGCTATCTGAAGCTGCCCAACGGACGGGCTTTGACTGGCCAAAGCCATGATTACAAGCGGCATGGCACAACGACGCTGTTCGCCGCGCTCCAGGTTGCCACCGGAACGGTCATCGCGGAGCATTCAAAGCGCCGCCGCCGCATGGAGTTCCTCGGCTTCATGAACCGGCTGGTTGCCAGCTTTCCGGACCGCGAACTTCACGTCATCCTGGACAACCTCAACACGCACAAGAAGAATGAGCGCTGGCTCAAAAAGCACCCCTTGGTGCAGTTTCATTTTACGCCGACGGGGCATCTTGGCTCAATCAGGTCGAGACCTGGTTCTCCATCCTGCAAGGCCAGTCGTTGAACGGTGCATCATTCACCGCCGTCACGCAGCTCCAGGAGCACATCGATGCCTTCATCCGCGCCTACAATGAAAAAGCACAGCCCTTCGCCTGGACGAAGAAACGAGTCCGCCAAAAGCGGTTCAAAGGCTGCCGTATCACTCAGCTCTGATTCCGGGTACTAGCAATGACCCAGACGGCGATTATTGGCTCCGGCCCGATCTCGAATCCCATTCGGGAAGCGTTCTATACGACCGATTGAGTTCGACACCCAGCGCTCTTGCGCTCGCCTTAGAGCATGATCCGGAAAAGTGGGCACCGGTTTTCCGAAACGATCATGCTCCATAGAGCGGGACCACGATTCGAAGAAAAGTCATGGCCTCTAGGCCTGAATCGGAATGAGGGGAGCCACTTCCCGATCCTGCGGTTTTTCGCTCGCCGCAAGGCCGGCGGCGACGCCGATGCGGTCTGCCTTGGGCCGATGCTGACTCATCTTGCGCTTGCCCTCGAACCTGGTGACCGGAATGCGCACCCCGACGATACCGCGCAGTTGCGCGGCGATGAAATCAGCGGGTGCGTCGCTGACAGCCGATGGGTTCGTACGCGACGTCTCATGGACGTTCGTCAGCCGTGTGACCACCTCGAGCAGACGTTCGGGCTCCTGGAAGAACTCGACCGGCCCGTACGCGTGGACGGCGATGTAATTCCATGTCGGCACCACCTTCCCGGTTTCTTGCTTGGTGGCGTACCATGAGGGCGTCACGTAGGCCTCCGGACCCATGAAGATCGCCAGAGCCTCGCCGTTCGGGGCCGCGCGCCATTGCGGATTGCTCTTCGCCAAGTGCCCGTACAGAACTCCGTGCTGTCCTTCGGTCTCCTCGAGGAAGAGCGGCAAGGGTGTCGCAAGCGGCCCGTCCGCGGTGGCCGTGACCAGGTTGGCGAGGCCGGCGGAGCGGATGGTCGCTCGGATGCTTTCGACTTCGTCATCTTTGAAGGCGGGGGGCACATACATGTCGGTTCTCCGTTCTCAGCCCTGACATAGACCCAGCTTGGCACGATCGAAACTGCCAGTTATCGCTGATTTTGCTCGTCCAGCTGTAGGGGCATGCGGCTATGACAATCGCCGCGAACGAAGCTAATCGACGGCTTGAGCCAGAAGCTGACAGCCGCGCTCGATCTGGCGGGTTTCCAGCGCGGCGTAACCCATGACGAGCCCGATATTGTCCAGCTGGCACCGGCGGCCCGGATGACGTTGATCGAAGAGGGGGCGACCGGATATCCTTCGCTCGCGACGCAAGAGGCGCTACGGGTCATCGCGGGAATGGTGTCCGAATGCACGCCGATCTTCCACTGGTCGGACATCGATCCGGACGGCACCTGGATCTTCCGCATGATCGAGCGCGCTATCGGACGCCCGATCCGTCCCCACCTCATGAGCATCGAAATCGCCAAGCGATCTGGACAAGTTCCGCCGAAAAAGGCCGCACCAGCGCGATGCCCATCGGATTCCGGCATAGCTGCGCTCGCCGCTTATCTGGCGGGGGAGGGCGCCAAGATCCTCGAGCAGGAAGAGCTCGACCCGGCCTTGCCCCAAGTCACCGCTCGGAGGTCAGCACTAGTCTAACTGGCCGAGAACCGTCGGTATCATGCGATTGAGAACCGTCAACTCGGTTCCAAGCGCATAGGAAATCGGATTCTCCGTTGTGACTTGAACGACAGTGCCAACCTTCAAATGCATGACTACAGGGTTGCCGGTCACGGGGGGCGCTGCGACGGTCGGGCAAAACGCGAGACAAAGGATGGACCTTGCCGTCTTGGTCCGGCGAAAGATGCAGTCGATCTTTGACTGACCGTTGTCGGCGACGATGCGAGCTATCATCTGCCGACAAGCTTCCGATGCGACCCCCATCGGGACTAGCCAGTCTGAAAAGTATCCGCCATCCGGCCAGATCTCGTGCGCTTGCTGAATCCCGATCTCGTCCTTGTTCCCAGTGGGGGGAAGGGGGTCATTCAATCCTTTGGGTCTCTGAACGATTTAGTCCTGCAGAAAACAATATGCGGTGTGAACTTCTTCATGTTGTGTGATGCTGACGCGGTGTCGCCGAGTCGAGACCTCGCCTCACTGGATTAACTGTCTCAAGGGCGCATGCTCGCGCAAATCCATCCATTGTGCACCGGTCGCAATTAGTTGTGGTATCGCTTGCGACGCAGCGCACGGGACTGCCAAAAGGTGAGGCGCCCCGGTACTTTGCGCGATTTTTGCAAGGCTGATCGCAAGGTGATCAATTGAAAGTTGTCTTGTCATGAACGCGCAGCGGACGCAGCCGAATACCGCCTATGCGATCTGCGGCTTCAACGATATTCCAAGCCAGCGCGCCATGGGCTTCTACCTCATGATCGTCGACGAAGACGGCAGCCACAGGCCGTGGCCCATTGTCGTGGTGCGCTGGGGCAAGCGGGTGTTTGGCTATCTCAACAAATGCCCGCACAACAGCGTGAATCTGGACTGGGAACGCAACCAGTTTTTCGATCCCCGCGGCATCCGGCTGATGTGCGGCAAGCACGGCTCGACCTTCGAGCTCAGCACCGGCCGCTGTGTCGACGGCCCATGCAAGGGCAGCCGGCTCACGCCGGTTGCGTTGACGGTGCTGGACGGCGATATCTGCGTGACCGGCGTGCGGCTTGTCGAGGAGGAGGTTTCCTCTGGCTAAAGCTGAAGCCGGCGCTCAGACCGGCCGGTTCTCGTTGCGGTTTCTCACGGGTTCCATCCTCTTCAGCCCTTCTTCGTAAGAGATCTCGTCATAGGACGCATCGACATCCTTGGCCGCGTCGAGCAGGTAGTCGAGCTTGCCGGGCGCATCGAGCTTCTTGATGTCATTCTTGTCGACCCCGACCAGGTCCATCATCTCCTTCCAAACGGTGGATTCATCGCACGGCAGCACGTTGAAGGTGATACCAGCGAGCTTGATTCGATATTTCGCCAACAGGTCTATGTTGTTGCAAAACATGAAGTAGCTGCCGTCAGGGCTTAGCGCGCTCTCAAGAACGTTTGCGACATCGGCAAGATAAGCGAAGCAGTGCAGATAGCCGGCCAGCACCGGAATGATGTTTTCGCCGACCTGCACGACCGTCAGTACCTGCTCGATCGAATAGTGGGGCGGCCGCTTCTCGTCCGCGACCTGGGCCTGAAATTTCAGTGCGATATCGCCACGAAAGCCGAACCGGCCCCGCTTGGTGGTCCCGCCCTTGAATATGGGATTGAGCAGGCGCCCTTCCTTCTCCAACCGGCCGAGCGCGGTGTTCTCGATTGCAGTCATCAAAAATCATCCCTCTATCCAAGACCACCGCCGGGCACCCCGGCGGTGGGAGACGCAATGCAAATCATTTGCCGCCGCGGGCGTAACCCTTTCTCGGCGGAATCCATAAAGAAGACACGCAAAGCCGCCGCGATCCCTCGAAGACCTTTGTCAGCAACCAGACACGCGTCGCAAAGCCAACAGCCCGATTTTGAAGAATGTGAGCAGTGTCAAGCGCCTGCGCTCTGGCATGCGACTTGCCAATTCGATGCAAATGACTCTGGAAAACAAAAGGTGCCATGATCAATCTGACGGATAGCGCAGTGAATGCGGTCAAGAGCGCGATCTCGGCTTCGGCCCAGCCGAGGAGCGGCTTGCGCATCATGGTCGAGGCCGGCGGCTGCGACGGATTCAAATACAAGATGGACCTCGCCGACGGGGCAAAGCCCGACGACACCGTCATCGAGCGCGACGGGATCAAGGTGTTCGTCGACAATAAGAGCCATGAGCACCTCGCCGGCACGACGATCGATTTCGTGGTGGCGCTGGAGGGCTCGGGCTTCACCTTCGACAACCCAAACGCTAGCTCGAGCTGCTCCTGCGGCAAATCCTTCAGCAGATGAAAAGAGAAATCAAAGCATGCTGGTCGAACCGGAACAGCTGAAGCAACGGTCGGTCGTTGAGACCGATCGTGAACAACTCATTCGGGCTGTGATCGAGGAGATTCGGCCCAATCTGCAACGCGACGGCAGAGACTGTCAGCTCGTTGGGATCGACGGCAGCAAGATCACGGTCAAGCTGACCGGTGCCTGCGTGTTCTGCAAGCTTTCAAGCGCGACGCTAGAAAGCATTCAGGCGCGGCTGGTCCAAGGGCTCGGCGAATTCGTTCGCCTGATCCCGGTCGCCGGCGGCGCCAATCCGCAGCATTGAGCGAGGCTCTGTGCCGATCTATCTCGACAACAATGCGACCACGCGGACAGATCCGTGTGTCTTGCAAGCCATGTTGCCGTTCTTCACGGAGCGGTTCGGTAATGCCTCGTCCGCCCACGCCTTCGGCAGCGAGATCGCAGGCCCGGTGGCCAAGGCACGCCGCAGCCTGCAGAGTTTGCTGGGAGCCGCCCACGATCATGAGATCATCTTTACTTCCGGCGGGACCGAGTCCAACAACACCGCCATCCTTTCTGCGCTCGCGACCCAGCAAGGGCGCGACGAGATCGTCACCACCTCCGTCGAGCATTCCGCCATCCTCACGCTGGTCGAGCAATTGGCGTTAACGGGCATCAAGACGCATGTGATCCCGGTGGATTCGCGCGGCCGCCTCGACCTCGAGGCGTTTCGCTGGGCGCTTGGACCACGCACGGCGATTGCGTCCGTTATGTGGGCCAACAACGAGACCGGCACGATCTTCCCGGTGGAGTTTCTGGCCGGCTTGGCGCGCGCGGCAGGTGCGCTGTTTCACACCGATGCGGTGCAGGCCATAGGCAGGGTGCCCATCGACCTGAAGGACAGTGCTATCGACATGCTCTCGCTGTCCGCACACAAGCTGCACGGCCCCAAGGGAATCGGCGCGCTCTATTTGCGACAAGGCACGAAATTCAGGCCGCTGATCTGGGGTGGGGCACAGGAGCGACGGCGCCGCGGCGGAACCGAGAACATCCCCGGCATCGTCGGTCTTGGAAAAGCTGCAGAGCTTGCGGCGGAGGGGCTCGAGCCGGAGCGTGTTCGCATTGCTGCGTTGCGCGATCGCCTGGAGCAGACGATTTTGCACAACGGCCGCTGCATCCCGCTCGGCGATGTCAGCAACCGCCTGCCGAACACGGCCAGCATCGCCTTCGAAGATCTCGAAGGCGAAGCAATCGTCCACCATCTCAACCGAGCGGGCATTGCCGCTTCGCTCGGATCGGCTTGCAGCTCGGGGTCAATGGAGCCGTCGCATGTGCTGCGCGCGATGAACGTGCCGGCAAGGAGCCTGCGCGGCGCGGTACGCTTTTCCCTCTCGCGTGAAACCACGGCCGATGACGTCGATCAGGTCGTCCGCGTACTGTCGCGCATCCTGGCTAATCTGCGTGCCATGTCACAAGAGCCTCCCAACCCCACCAGCGCTTCGCCCCAATGCACGAGTTGATCTTATGAAAGTCATGATTCGCCGCTCTCCGGAGGGCCTGTCGATTTATGTGCCGAAAAAAGATCTCGAGGAGCCAATTGTGGAATCGGAGCGCGAGACGCTGTGGGGTGGCTGGATCAGAATAGGCAATGGCTGGGTGCTCGATCTACCCGAGATGGCAAGCGACACGTCGCTGCCGATCACGATCAATGCCAGGAAGCGTGGCGAGGACGGCGACGGCCGATGAAGGCGATGGCGCAAACCGACTTCGTCAATGCGGCCGATGCGGAGGCGATTCTCACTGACATAGCGAGGAGGCTGCGTACCGCCAGCATTATTCCCTATCTCGGACCTGGCCTCGCTGATGTGTCCAAACCGGATGCGCCGATGACGCCGGACGCCTTGGCTGCTTTCTTCGCCAGCAAGGTCGCGCTGCCGCGCCGGGCCAAAGGCAACATCTGGGCGTCTGCGCAGCACATCGAGAGCAACAAGCATCGCACCACCGTGACGGCATTGATGGCGCTGGCCTTTGCTGCGCCGGTCGAGCCGACGCCGCTGCATCATCATCTTGCCGTGCTGCCCCTGCCTGTCATCGTCGATACCTGGTATGACGGTGCGATGCGGGGGCGCTTGGCAGGCGCGAGGGATGGGGTGAGGTGCAGGGTATCACCCGCGCCGGCCTCGGCGAGGACCGCTGGTATCGCTTCTATGATGCAGCGGGCGGAGAGGTCGACCATGATGCGGCGCAGAGCTGGAGCACGGTCCTCTATAAGCCGCACGGCGGCGTGTTGCCCGCAAGGAACTTCCTGATCTCTGACGCCGACTATGTCGAGGTCCTGACCGAGATCGACATTCAGACGCCGATCCCCGATGTGGTGAAAGAGCGGCGCAGTGGCCGAAGCTTTCTCTTCATCGGCTGCCGCTTCAACGATCAGCTGCTGCGAACTTATGCGCGGCAGCTCACCAAGCGCTCGGCCGGTGTTCATTACGCCATCGTGGAGCCAGATGTGCTGTCCAGGAATGAACTGCGTTTTCTGGTCGAACAGGGCCTGACGCCGCTTGCGATCCCGCTCCCGCGCGCGATCGAGATCCTGCTCGCCGGCCGACAGACCGGTATACGGGTGTCGATGTTGCTCGCGTGCCGGCGCACGCGAGTTGTCTTTCGTTCGCGCCAGGGAATGAGTACGTTCATCTCTGTGTCGGGATCGAGACGCCTGGCACACTTCGAACATTGCTAATGTCGTGCAGAAGGCCGTCGCTTTCACGGCAGAGGGCGGTAAGCGGCTCAGCTTTTGACCTAGATCAAAATTGCTCGCAAGTCCGGCCATGGCACGCGAGTTGCAAATCTTCTTTTCAGTTTCCGCTGCAGGGAGAATGGAAGGATGAACGTATCAGCGCTGGACGAAGCAAGCTCGGCAGGGAGCGCGGTCGACATTGGCAAGGTCATGCAGATCGCCGCGCGCAAGGGCTGCGGGAGGTCCGGCGGGGGCAAGGCAAGCTGCGGCTCGCAGGCCGGCCAGGGTGATCTGCCGACCGAGATCTGGGAGAAGGTCAAGAATCACCCCTGCTACAGCGAAGCAGCGCATCATCATTACGCGCGCATGCATGTTGCGGTCGCGCCTGCCTGCAACATGCAGTGCAATTACTGCAATCGTAAATATGATTGCGCTAATGAATCGCGCCCGGGCGTGGTGAGCGAAAAACTAACGCCGGAGCAGGCGGCGAAAAACGTGCTGGCGGTCGCCTCCACAATCCCACAGATGACTGTGCTCGGCATCGCGGGGCCCGGCGATCCCCTGGCCAATCCGAAAAAGACGTTCAAGACGTTCGAGCTGGTGGCCAAGGCTGCTCCCGACATCAAGCTGTGCTTGTCGACCAACGGCCTGATGCTACCCGACCATGTCGACACGATCGCCCGCTTCAAGATCGATCATGTCACCATCACTATCAACATGGTCGATCCCGAAATCGGCGCCAAAATCTATCCGTGGATTTTCTACAACCACAAGCGCTACACCGGCCTAGAAGCCGCAAAGATCCTCAACGAGCGCCAGCTGAAAGGCCTCGAGATGCTCACCGAGCGGGGCATCCTATGCAAGATCAATTCGGTGATGATCCCGGGTATTAACGATCAGCATCTGGTCAAGGTCAACAAGGCGATCAAATCGCGCGGCGCGTTCCTGCACAACATAATGCCGCTGATCTCCGCGCCCGAGCACGGCACGGAGTTTGGTCTCAACGGGCAGCGGGGGCCAACCGCGCAGGAATTAAAGGCACTGCAGGATGCCTGCGAGGGCGAGATGAACCTGATGCGGCATTGCCGGCAGTGCCGCGCCGACGCTGTCGGCTTGCTCGGCGAGGACCGCAGCGCGGAGTTCACTACCGAGAAGGTTATGGCCATGGACGTCAAATATGACTTGCCGATGCGCAAGGCCTATCAAGCCAAGATCGAGCAGGAGCGCGTTGCCAAGCTTGCTGGCAAGCAGGAAGAGATCGTCGAGCTTGCCAGCAAAATGAGTGACATCAAGCCCATGGTTGCCGTGGCGACGAAGGGCGCGGGCGTCATCAACGAGCATTTCGGTCACGCCAAAGAGTTCCAGGTGTACGAACTCTCCACGACGGGCGCCAAATTCGTCGGCCATCGCCGCGTCGATCACTATTGCCGGGGCGGCTGTGGCGAGGAGGAGCGCCTTGCCACCGTCATCAGCGCCATCAACGACTGCCATGCGGTATTAGTGGCCAAGATCGGCGGCTGTCCGAAAAGCAATCTGTTGAAGGCCGGGATCGAGCCAGTCGACCAATACGCCCATGAGTTCATCGAAAAATCAGCGATCGCCTGGTTCAAGTCCTATCTGGAGAAGGTGCAAAGCGGCGAAATCCAGCATACCGAGCGGGGCGAGGCGGCGATCCGCCAGGGCGCACTGATTCCGGCCGCCTAAGGGGGAAGGTCAATGCCGTTCAAGATCATCGCCTCGCAATGCACGAGCTGCTCGGCTTGCGAGCCCGAATGTCCCAATGTCGCAATCTCGGAGAAAGGCGGAACGTTTGTCATCGATCCGAAAAAATGCACCGAGTGCGTCGGCCATTTTGACGAGCCGCAATGCGTCGCGGTGTGCCCGGTCGATAACACCTGCGTCTTGGACACCTCGTTGCCGCGCTACCAGGCGCGCGCGTAAATAGGGGCCGATCCCATGACCTTTACGCCGGCGCCCAGCGCTGAAAAACTCGCGATTTTCGCGCTGCGCACCGCTGGCCGCAGCTTCCGCCTCGCCGTTACAGGCGGTGGTTGCTTGGATTTGTCCGCCAAGACAGGTGTTGCGCCGGCACCTCGGCCCGGTCAGCAAGGCCTCCAGCGGAACGGGCTAAGATTGCCTCAATTCGGGAGCCGCTAATGCTTGGCGGTGTCACGATCGATTTGACCGACACTGCTGCGCAGAGCGGGCCGATCTTCCAAGAAGCAGGTGTGCTGCTCCAGCGATACCGCAAAGGCTGCCCATTAGAACAGGAAAGCTGCCAATGAACCTCGCTGGGGCCGGCAATCCGCTGTCCGGGAGCGAAGGGGCGCTGATTGCGCGCACGCTGCTCGGCGAAGGCCTGCCGCGCGAAGCCGAGGATCATCTGTGGCAGGCCGGGCTCCTCTATCACGTGGATGCGATCGCGGAAAGGCACCTGCACGAAGCGCAGGCGCTAGCGCCGGGCCACGCCGCCGTCCTGATCGGAATCTACCGCTTCTATTTCTACAAAGGTCGCTTGGCCGAGGCGTTGGAGGTGGCAAAGCTCTGTATCTCCAAGGCAGCGCGCGAAAACGGTCTCGCTGACGATTGGCGGCGGGTCAGCGCGGGCGACGCTGCTTTCGATTGCTACGAGAACATCCTGTCGCGCTTCTATTTATTTTCGCTAAAAACCTACGCGTACCTGCAGCTGCGGCTCGGCAATCTGGATGAAGGCCGCGCGGCCGCCAGCAAGCTCGTGCAGCTCGAGCCGACCGACAAGATCGGCGCCAGGGTGCTCCTGGACGTGCTGCAGCGGATGGGGCAGGACGATGACGATTGACATCGATAAGGCCCGCGACTGGCTGGGCAACGAGGTCGACTGCGGCACCTGCACTCATATCGGGCTCAGGGCCAGCGGCGGCTGCCGCTTGATGCACGCCTGCGTCAACGACCGCTATGCTCGCCGCATCGACCGCTTCTTCTACTGGAATCCGGCGCTGGCCGACGCCTACATCACCCATCCACATTTTGAGGTGCGCGCGATCGCAGCCAACCACGCCAGCGTGTTTCTGCTGCCGATGCTGCCCGACGATGCTGAGGAAACCGTGCGCTGGAACGCCGCGCGGCGCCTGCCCAAGCGCTTAGTGCTGCGGCTGCGCAACGATCTGCATCGGAAGGTTAGGATGCGGGTTGCGACCTTGCTGGATGGGAGCTGGCGCCGATGATCTCGGACCAGGACTATTACGTCCGCCTGGTGGTGGCGAGCCGGATCGCGCGGGCGCTGCTTGGGCGTCTCATGAGCGATGACGAACCCGAGGTGCGCCGCGTGGTTGCGATCCGTGTTCCCAATGAGTGGCTGCTCGGCATGGTCAATGATCCCGATGGCACCGTGCGCCTCGAGATCGCACGGCGGCCGAGCTAGCGGAATTGACCAAAGACGAGGACTCGATGGTGCAGGAAGTCGCCCGCGCGCGCGTGGCCATCCGGCCCGAACGACCGAGGAAGAGTGGGACATGAGCAACATCGTTCGCGACAGCGAGGTGGTCGAGTTGACCGGGCCGCCTTTCTTCAGCTTTGGCGAAAAGGTGCAGGCCAGCCGTACCATCCGCAATGACGGGACATATGCCGGCAAGGAGATCGGCGAGATCCTCGTCAAAAAGGGGGAGGTGGGTTACGTCGTCTCAATCGGCACTTTCCTGCAGCAGTTCTACATCTATGGCGTTCAATTTCTCGAAAGCGGCAACCGCGTCGGCATGAAGCGCAAAGAGCTCGAGCCGGAGGTGGGGCGCGATGAGCTTTTGGATCTGCCGTTGCCTGAAGAGGCCGGCCCATGATCGCCTCGAGACTGCCGAAATACCAATGGGGCCAGCGCGTCAAGGCAGCGGTCGACCTCATCAATGACGGCTCGTTTCCCAATGCACCGGCCGATAGACTCCTGATCGGCGCCGGAGGGATCGGCGAGATCGTGCAGGTCGGCAGGCATAGGGAAGGCAACGTGCCAATCTATCTCGTCGAGTTCGGCGAGCGGATGGTCGTCGGCTGTCTTGAAGAAGAAATCACAGTGCTATGAGGGGGCCTTTGGCGATGAATGCCGCGGTGATGAGAAAGGCAGCGGTCAGGATGATCCCTCACCCGAACGAGCTCGATTGCAAGCGGATCGAGCGCGCCTTAAGCGCGCGCAAGCGCTATCGCTATGTCTCGCCGCATGTGAAGGCGGTGAGGGGGCTATCTGATCGAGAGTCCCTGCTGCTCTCGCAATATCGACGCCGATGGCGGCCTTATCGATGCCGCGCTGATCCACTACGACATGGTGTGCGGCATGTGGAAGCTGTTTCGCAAGAACCACGCAAACGGAATCTGGGAGTTTTATAGCATTTACCACCGGCTGACCTCGGCGATCGAAGATTTGAACACAGATCCCGAGCGGCTGTTCTGGCTATGAAGCTTATTTAGGGTCCAATTATATGGGAGACGCGATGGCGCTTGGCACAGACGAATTGATGGAAATCGAACGGGTGCTCGCGGCGGCGCAGGCTGATGCAGATCCGGTTCTCGAGTTGCGGCGTCGCTTTCCGCACCTCGCCGCGACACGCTGTGATGCCTCTGACGTGACGGAGCGACCATTCCGGAGTCTTCCGAATTTCGATCTGCATCTGATCGATGGCTGCGATCGCTGCCTAGAGATCACGGCCGATCCGGTGCGGGCGATTGGCATCCTGCTGGCGGCAAGGAGGATCGGACGGTGATCGGCGTTGGACTGGTAGGGCATCGCGACGATGGCACGGACGCGGTCGACGCCGATTTACCCTTCATTCCGCTCTCAGATCCCGATATCACCTCCGCCGAGCTCTCCGCCGTGGAAGCGCTGCTGTGTTCGCCACGGGTCTCCAATGGGCCCATCACCGAGGCCTTCGAGAAAGCCTTCGCCGCCTACCTTGGGCGCAAATATGCCGTTGCCGTCCCCAGCGGCACCATCGGGCTTCTGCTTGCACTAAAAGCGCTCGGCATCGGACCCGGGCAGGAGGTGATTGCCTCGCCTTATTCGTTTCGCGAGGTAGTGCATGCTATCAGTCTCGTGGGCGCGAGGGCCGTATTTGCCGACGTCGACTATTGGTCGGGAGCCTTGGCTCCGGCGAAGGTCGAAGAGCGTGTCACGGCCAACACGCGGGCGATCATTGGTGGCAACCCCAATGGCCATCCGGCGCCATGGTCGGAGCTGCGCGCGATCGCGCAGCGCCATCAATTGCCGCTCCTGGAGGATTCAACCGAAGCGATCGGATCGCAATACAAGTTCGAACTCGTCGGCCGCTTTGGCGATATCGCCGTGTTCGACTTCGCCCAGCCACTGGCCCTGACCTGCGGCGAAGGCGGCATGGTGGTGACCGACGACATCGACATGGCCGTTGGCTTGCGCCGCCATCGCGCGCATCGGCTGGATGAGCGCTCCTCCGTTGTCGTCAGCAGCGCAGCGCCCCACCAGGCCGGCATGAGCGATCTCACAGCCGCGCTGGGCCTTGCGCAGCTGAAGCGCCTCGAGGAGATCCTGGAGCGGCGCCGACTCGTCGAACAGCTCTACAACGCGCATATGCAATCCTTTGAGGGTATCAAGCCTCCCTATGTCGGTCCCGATGTGACCGAGGTGAACTGGTTTCTTTATCTCGTCCATCTCGGAACGCGCTTCGCGCGATCCAGCCGCGACGCCATTGTCGATGACCTCCGCATCGAGCAGGTCGAGGCCGCCGCTTATTGCTATCCCTTGCATCTGCAGCGGCATTATTTCGAACTTGGCTATCGTCATGGCGATTTCCGGGTTGCGGAAAAGATCGCCGATCGCGCCCTGGCACTGCCGTTTCACAGCCACCTCACCGACGAGCAGATCGAGTTCATCGTGGAGACGATGAAGGACGCATCCATCAACATCGGCGCTGGCGCAGCAATTTATTAGCAACGAGGAATTATCAATGCGAGGCGCAAGGCAGGCTTGAATGTCGACATGCACAGTCTCACCGTTGGACAAGATAATCGACGTCATTCACGCCACGTCACTTTTGGCGGTGCTGCAGAACCCGGAGATCGCCACTTCCGGACAAATGCAGGGGCAGACCACACGCGGATGCTCCGGCCTGTTCGTCCGGCAAAGCCACGAGGAACTCTTGAGGGTGGTGCGGGAAGACAATGAGAAGCTCAATGCAATTTGATGTTCTCAGCGGGCCGTCGATGCCTACAAGGAGCTGGTCGGTGGAATTGGCGTCCTTCGGTTGACCGGTACCGCCGTCGATGTCTTTCGCGCAGGAAAACACGGCGCATGAGCAAGGGAGCAGCGCGACATGGGCAGCCAAGAGATTGAGGTGTTCGCCGTCTGCCCCGCCGATGCAATCGAGCGGGGCAGCGCGAGGGGCTTTAGCCTGTCACGGATCGACGAGAGCGGTGAGAGTCGGCCGTTTCCGATTGTTGTGGTTCGGACCGTTGGCAATGATTATCACGGCTATGTCAACCGCTGCCCACATGACGGCGTCTGGCTCAACATCCGTGCGGGCGAATTTTTCTCGCCCGACCGCGCCTTTCTCGGGTGCGGCCGGCACGGAGCGATCTTCGAGATCGACAGCGGGTTTTGCATCGATGGCCCTTGTAACGGAAGAGCCCTTGAGCCGGTTGCGCTCGCCGTGATCGGCGGCGACGTCTGCCTGTGTGCCGTGAAGCTGGTGGAGGACAACGGCTTTCCCGGTCCGTTCGAGGATGGCGACGAAACCATGGACATCATGATCCATCCAGATTAACAGGCTTGATCTCATGAACGTGGACTTAAGGAGTCTTTTAAGGGAAAGCGCCGTCATTCGCATGAACATCGGCGCAAGTCTGTCGCGTATCGCTGCGTTCGGATTTGTTAGGATCAAGGGCCGGGCAGGCCGGCGGGTTATCCTGTAGCCCAGCATGAATGGTACGGCGATGCTCGAACAGCGAGACGCGCATCCATTCGATGTTCGCGTGCGTTGGTGGCTTTGCGAGGATCAAACGCCCGGTCGCCAGCTCTTATCGCGCATGGACGCATTACCCTGAAACGGAGATCATTCGCGCCCGCATCCGAATGATCTCGGCGGCCCAAGGAGGTGTTCAAGTGCTAGTACCCACTTTTCTTGGATCGTGAGTCGTGCTTCAAGATATGGATGATACCCGAAGCAAGAGAAGTCCACCTTTCGCGGAAAGATCGCAAGGTGCTTGAGGCGTGCTGTCGCTCGCCGACGACATTGCAGCGCGATTTGAAGCGGGCGCGGATCGTTCTGTTGGCGGCGGATGGGCGCAGCACCCGATCGATCGCCAAGGAAGTTGGGGTCCAGCCGCGGATTGTCAGCCTTTGGCGGCATCGTTATGCCGACCAAGGCCTTGAAGGGCTGCAAGACAAGGCGCGACCGGGCAAGCAGCCAATCTATACGAAGGCCACCGACAAGCGGATTTTGAAGCTGCTGGACAAGCCGTCGCCGGAAGGGTTCGCACGCTGGACCGGGCCCCTGCTGGCCGAGGCGCTGGGCGATGTTGACGTCCAATATGTCTGGCGGTTCCTGCGCAGCCACAAGATCGACCTCGCGGCTCGCAAGTCCTGGTGTGAGAGCAACGACCCGAACTTTACGGCCAAAGCCGCCGATGTTGTCGGCCTCTATGTCGCCCCGCCGGCGAAGCCCATTGTGCTGTGCGTGGACGAGAAGCCCTCGATCCAGGCCTTGGAGCGAGCGCAGGGTTATCTGAAGTTGCCCAATGGCCGCGCCTTTCAGAGGATCGTGAGCAGGGATTTCGCGGGATCGTGAGCAGCTTTTCAGTGGCTCAGTCCGCTTCGGCCGATAACTCAGCCGGCTTAGGAACTGCCTCGTCAGTGAACGAGGAAGGCCGATGCCCACCCAGAGATTGTCGATGCGCCGGATCAAAGAGGTTCTCCGCTTAAAACATGTTCAAGGCTTGCCGGAGCGAGCCATCGCGCGCACCCTGGGCATCAGCAACGGTGCCGTGCACAGCTATCTGCGCCGAGCCGGAGCTGCCGGGCTGAACTGGCCGTTGCCGGCCGGAATGACCGACGAGGACCTGGAGCTGCTGCTTTTCCCTGCGCCGAAGCCGGCGTCGCAGAGCCTCCAGCGGTCCGCTCCCGACTGGGGCTATGTCGACAAGGAATTGCGCCGGCGCAATGTGACCCGTCGGCTGCTGTGGGACGAGTATCGCGCCACCCATCCTGATGGATTCGGCTACACATGGTTCTGCACGACCTACGAGGCCTGGAAGGGGCGTGCCCGGCCTTCGATGCGGCAGACCCATCTGGGCGGCGAGAAGGTTTTCGTGGATTTCGCCGGCGACACCATCGACGTCATCGATCCCTCAAACGGGGAAGTGCAGTCGATGAAGCTGTTCGTCGCGGCGATGGGCGCCTCCTCCAACTATACCTACGCCGAGGCCTGCCCAAGCGAGGGGCTCGCCGACTGGATCCGCCTCCACATCAACCTTTTCGCCTCCCTCGGCGGCGCGCCGACATTCGTGGTCTGCGACAATCTCAAGGCCGCCGTCACCAATCCCGACCGCCACGATCCCGGCCTCAACCGAACCTATGCCGAGATGGCGAGCCATTACGGCACGGCCATTCTTCGCAGCCCGGCCGCGGCGCCCAAAAAGACAAGGCAAAGGTCGAAGTTGCGGTGCAAGTCGCCCAGCGATGGATTCTGGCGCGGCTGCGCAACCAACGCTTTTTTTCGTTAGCGGAGCTGAACGCAGCCATCAAAATACTCGCCGTCGAACTCAATGCCCGGCAGATGCGCGACTTTGGCGCCAGCCGCGCCGAACTGTTCGCCGAGCTCGACCAGCCCAAGCTCACAAAGCTGCCGGACCAGGCTTACGCTTTCGCACGCTGGAAGCGATGCCGGGTCGGCCCCGACTATCATATCGAGATCGATGGACACTGGTATTCCGCGCCGTATCGGCTCATCCGTGAGCTCGTCGATGCGCGCATCGACGACAGGACGGTCGAGATCTTCCACAACGGCCGCAGGATCGCCAGCCACGCCCGCGCCCCTAACCGGCGGGGCCACACCACCATCGCCGACCATATGCCCAGCGCCCATCGGCGCTACGGCCAATGGACGCCCGCCGGAGTGATCGCCGCCGGCGAGCGGATCGGTCCGTCGACCGCCGCCTTCTTTCAAGCCGTGATCGCGGCCCGGCCGCATCCCGAGCAAGGCTTTCGCACCTGCCTCGGCATTCTGTCGCTGACCAAAAGTTACAGCGCCGAGCGCGTCGACGCGGCCTGCCGGCGCGGCATTCTGATCAAGGCACGATCCGTCGCCTCGATCCGCTCCATCCTCCAGAACGGCCTGGATCGCACCTTTCTCGACGAACCCTCCGAACACCAACCCCTGCGCCACGGCAACATCCGCGGCTGGGATTATTTCCACTGAAGCCAAGGAGACCTGTATGCTCAACCATCCCACCCACGAACGCCTGATCGAGCTCGGCTTGAGCGGCTTGGCCAAGGCCTTTGAGGAGCAGCGACGATCACCTGATCTCGAAGCCTTGCCGTTCGAAGATCGCATCGGCCTGCTGGTCGACCGGGAAGCCGCAGAACGTGACACCAGGCGGCTCACCACGTGCCTCAAGCTGGCCGCGCTTCGCCAGAATGCCTGCGTGGAGGACGTCGATTTGCGCACGCCGCGGGGTATCGACCGGGCCGTCTTCGCCAAGCTCGTCAGCGGCGACTGGATCGATCGCCACGAGAATTTTCTTCTAACCGGGGCGACCGGATTGGGCAAAAGCTGGTTAGCCTGTGCTCTCGGTCACAAGGCCTGCCGCGACAATCGCTCGGTTCTCTACCATCGCGTCCCAAGATTGTTCGAAGCGTTGGCGCTCGCGCGGGGAGATGGACGTTATGCCCGCTTGCTCAAAACCCTTGGCCGCGTCCAGCTTCTGATTTTGGACGATTGGGGATTGTCGGTGCTCACCGTCGCCGAGCGGCGCGATCTACTGGAAATCCTCGAGGACCGCCATGGCCGCGCATCGACCATCGTAACCAGCCAACTTCCCGTGGACTCATGGCACGAAGTTATCGGAGATCCCACGCTCGCCGACGCCATTCTGGATCGCCTCGTCCATAACGCTCACCGCCTCCAGCTGGCCGGCGAAAGCATGCGAAAACGCAACGCCAAAACCATCACCCTTGACGAGCAGCCAGAACGCTGACTCTATCAACGCCTTGGCCGGAGCGGGCCGCTCACGATCGTCTGAATTCGGCGCTCATGATCGCGCGAGATCGCTGCTCACTATCAGTGAAATATGCACCTCTCCCCGCGCCGCTGCTCGTACTTGCGCTGCCTACCCGGTGCAACTACGTTAAGTAAGCCTTGCTGCCGGTTGCTCAACTGAAGGATTGCATGCAATGACCCCAGACAATGCCGGCCGAGGCCGACTCCGCGTGCCGCAGGAGGCCGCGCTTTGGTTGGCCATCGCCGGCATTCTTGCGGCCGCAATTTGGTTTTCCTGGAATCCAACCCCGGTTGCTCAAGCGCTTGCGGCACTTTTCATTGCCTGCGCCCTGATCCACGCCACCTTCGCCTATGGTGCGCGGAGAGCCTTGGTTCTGTTCGTTACTTGTAACGCAATTGCGTTTGCGATGGAAAACCTGAGCGCTGCCACAGCGTTTCCATTTGGGACCTTTCATTTCGTGGTCGGCGCGGACTTGCCGCAGATCGGCCTCATCCCGATCATCGTGGGACCGGTATGGTTCGTTGTGGGCTATTTTTCATGGGTGGTCGCGTCGGTTCTTTTGGATCACGCCGATCGTCAGCTCGATCGACCTTTCAATTTGGTCGCCCTGCCCATCGTAGCCGCTTTCGTGATGACCCAGTGGAATCTTGTGACGGATGCCCCTAACGCGACGATAGCCAAGGCTTGGATATGGCACGGCGGCGGTGGAATGTTCGGTGTTCCACTCTCCAACTATCTCGGCTGGCTTCTCACCTCCTGGCTGATCTGCCAGGCCTTCGCCCTCCACCTGCGCTGCGACGGCCGACGGCAGCACTTGAGGATTAGTCACAGGCTGGCGGTGATCGGCATCCTTTTCTATGTCGGCGCCGGCGTTACGCACATCGTGCCCTGGATCATGGGAGAGAGAGGCGAAGCCGTCGACGACAGAGGCTATGTCTGGCAGGTCCACGATATCCGTGAATCCACGGTCGCGATCCTGCTGCTGACGATGGTCTTCACCGCATTGCTCGCAGGGCTGCGCCTCTTGCGCCAGGCGAATTGCAAAGGCGAGCCAATCGCATCAATATCTGGCGATTGAAAGCGGGGCATGTCGTCGCAACACGGACTAGTACCCACTTTTCTTGGATCGTGAGTCGTGATTCAAGATATGGATGATACCCGAAGCAAGAGAAGTCCACCTTTCGCGGAAAGATCGCAAGGTGCTTGAGGCGTGCTGTCGCTCGCCGACGACATTGCAGCGCGATTTGAAGCGGGCGCGGATCGTTCTGTTGGCGGCGGATGGGCGCAGCACCCGATCGATCGCCAAGGAAGTTGGGGTCCAGCCGCGGATTGTCAGCCTTTGGCGGCATCGTTATGCCGACCAAGGCCTTGAAGGGCTGCAAGACAAGGCGCGACCGGGCAAGCAGCCAATCTATACGAAGGCCACCGACAAGCGGATTTTGAAGCTGCTGGACAAGCCGTCGCCGGAAGGGTTCGCACGCTGGACCGGGCCCCTGCTGGCCGAGGCGCTGGGCGATGTTGACGTCCAATATGTCTGGCGGTTCCTGCGCAGCCACAAGATCGACCTCGCGGCTCGCAAGTCCTGGTGTGAGAGCAACGACCCGAACTTTACGGCCAAAGCCGCCGATGTTGTCGGCCTCTATGTCGCCCCGCCGGCGAAGCCCATTGTGCTGTGCGTGGACGAGAAGCCCTCGATCCAGGCCTTGGAGCGAGCGCAGGGTTATCTGAAGTTGCCCAATGGCCGCGCCTTGACTGGTCAGAGCCACGATTACAAGCGGCATGGCACCACAACGCTGTTTGCGGCGCTCGAAGTCGCCACCGGAAAGATCATCGCAACGCACTCAAAACGACGTCGCCGCGTCGAGTTTCTCGATTTCATGAACAGCGTCACCGCGGCTTTTCCAAACCGGAAGCTTCACGTCATCCTCGACAACCTCAACACCCACAAGAAGAACGAGCGTTGGCTCAATGCCCACCCCAACGTGGAATTTCATTTCACGCCGACAAGTGCGTCCTGGCTCAGTCAGGTCGAGGTATGGTTTTCGATCTTGCAGGGGCAGTCGCTCAGCGGCACTTCCTTCACAAGCCTCAAGCAGCTTCAGGACCACATCGATGCCTACGTCAACGCTTACAACGACAAAGCCGAGCCCTTCGTCTGGACCAAGAAAAAGGTCCGTCAACGCCGGTTCAAAGGCCGCCGTATCACTCAGCTCTGATTCCGGGTACTAGCTCGCCGAATGGACTGGCCAACCAAAACTCTATACGCCCGAGAAGGGCGATTCCAGCGGCCGCGGCAGCTCCATCTCGGTTTTCTCGTCGGCGCGGAGGGTTGGACGCCCGGCTGGCCTGCATGTGCGCTGCATCGCGGGAGACGGTCGCCAACGAAACTGCGCGCGCCGAACTCGATTTCGCGTTGTCCACGCTCGCTAACTGGACACGCAACCAGACAGGCAAGCCGTATGATGAAAGCCGTCGGCCCGACTGTAGAGAATAGGTGGGGCTGACGTCGTCCCGCATTCCTTTTGCTTCCGTCCGCCCTAGCCTGCGATAGGGCACGCCCGCGTGCTTTCAGAATCGGGGGGCAGCCTCCCCACATTGCTAGATCCATAAAATCGCGTGCGGACGAACGCGAGCGGCGCGGCTTCACGCTGTCCACCGAGTGAGGCGGCAAGGCGGCGAACGTCGACGCCAGCACCATTTTTGGTCGGGTGAATCCGCGTGCCGGCTTCGCTTCCAATGAGGCCCCATTTGTGGGGGGAGCCGAGGCGAACAGGTGTTAGTGACATCCAAAACGCGCTCGAGACAAAGAAAGCCCTCGGCGGCTACAACCGCCGAGGGCTCCGTCTGGGCTGGCAGGGGGGATCGCAGACCCAGACGTGACAGGACCGTTAGGCAGTGAAATGACGATCCTGTATCAGGAGTTCTGGGAGACTCGCTTTAGAGTAGGCTGGCCGTGCATGCAGGGAGAGGGGGAACAATCCTGCGAAGTACAAACCCCAGTCACGCGCATCAATTCAAGCGACATATCCATTGACCCTAGCTTTGTAATCGAGGTCTTTGCCCCAGGAATCAACTGATTGAAGGCAAGCGCCTTCAAGGCGGAGAGCGTGAAGCGCCGACGCCACTGGCATCCCCGATTGTGGTTTGCCATGGGCGCCGTCGTGGTCCCAGCCGGCTTGGCTTGCGCCCTTGCGCAAGCCGCGCTCGGCGATCGCGCGCTCTCGTCAGAGCGTTCAGCGCTCACCGAAAGATGCGGTCGGTTCGCGCCGAATGGTGCCGGTAAGCGGTCATGCCCTGCTGTAGCGAGGCGTCGAGCTCATCAGGCAGCTTGGCGAAAATTCATGGGCTCCTCCGAGAAGACGACGGTCGTGACGCGCTACATCCTTCCGCGAGATGACATTGCAAGAGCCGGGCCATGCGGAAGGATCGGGATTCTTCGGCTATTTTGGGGGCTAGCTGCGGAAAAGCTGGAGGCGCACGCGTCTGCTCGATGTTTGTCACGTCCGCAACAAAAGAGACCGTTGCTGTAGCAAACGTGACGATGAGTGGCAGTTGTACGTCGGCAGACCGAGAAGGATCGGCGCAGAAGCGCGCGGCGCGCATCTTGGTTCGAAGCTTGCATGGAGAAGCAAGATGGTGGAGCAAGCCAAGCGGGAGCAAGGCAGATCGCGATGAGGGGACCAGACATCGAAGCCCTGATCAGGAAAGGCTTTTCGGACGCGGAGGTGTCCATGACTGATCTAGCCGGCGATGGCGATCATTATGGCGCCCGCGTCGTTTCGCGCGCCTTCACAGTCAAGAGCCGAAGCAGCATCAGATTGTGTATGCGGCGCTCAACGGGATAATGGGTGACGAGCTTCACGCGTTCGCGCTGACGACCGCGGTCCCGAGCGGTGCACTCGGACCTTGTCCCCCTTCAGATGAACCCAATCGAATGCGTGGCGGGCTCATGAACTCAGAAACGGAATTCGAGCTTCCTCAACTCTACAGGCATCATGTCTTTGCCTGCCACGTCCAGCGTCCGCCTACTCATCCGCACGGCAGCTGCGGTGCAGCTGGTGCGCAAGCCCTGTGGGACAGGACGAGCAAGGCGATCGAAGTGCAAGGGCTCACCGATATCGGCTTCACGGCGGCGGGCTGCCTCGGCTTTTGCAAGGCCGGTCCCTTGATGGTGGTCTATCCCGATGGCGTCTGGTACCGTCCAACCACGCCTGACGACATCGACGAAATCGTCGAGTCCCATCTCAAGGAAGGTAAACGTGTCGACCGCCTGGTGATGGTGTTGAAGCGGAGCTGAGGGCTCGGTTAAAGGCAGCTTGCGCGGGCTATCAAGTTAGTCTCGGCTTCCATCTGACGACTGGCCTCTCTGGAATCCTGGGTTACCCTCTTTCGCCAGGGTGATGAGTGGTGGTGACCTCACGGTCCTTCATCAAGAACTCCGTGCCCAACCGGGCCCTTGACCTTATAGGTGCGGCCTTCGCTTTCGTCGGGATCCTCGGTAAGATGGATGTTCCTGATCAGGGTGCGCGCTTGATCACCGTGGACAAGCCTTTGGATTTCAAGTCCCTGATCACCATGCCCTGCCACCTCCAGCGGCGAGCCGTTTGAATCCCTGACGTTGATGTCCTTGTGGCGCTTTGCGCGACGCTCGCCGAGATGGAAAATGGCTTGATCAATCACTCTTACCCTTCGATCTGGTCCGTCACCTCATGTTGGCTCCGCCAATAGCGCAAAGCTAAAGCGAATGCGGCGCCGGGCCCGGCTCCCGGCGCTGAGAGAGATGACGCTTCTTCGAACCGTCAGCTCGCTCGATCTTTTTGTTTGCGCAACCCGGTTTCCACTTTTCCCCGATCGTGCTCTTGGGTCAGAACTTGTAGGTGATGCCGCCGCCGACCAGCCATGAGTCGATATTGGCGCGCCCGGTGACCGGAATCGCCTTGTTTACGGTCGCCGAATAATCCGGCCGCAGCCACAACTTCTTCACGTCAACGTTGAAGCCCCAGTGACGGTCGAGCATGTAGTCGAAGCCGAATTGGACCGCGGCGCCAACTTGGTTGCTGATCTGCAGGTCGGTGACCGCGAGGCCAGCGACCGGCGTGTTGCCCGCCGACTGGTTGAAGAATACGGTGTAGTTGATGCCGGCACCGATATACGGCTTGAACGCGCCGAAATCGGTGAAGTGATATTGCAGCGTCAACGTCGGCGGCAACAGCCAGGATTTGCCGATGTCGAGCCCGTTGAGCGTCCCGGTGCCGTTGATGTGATGCTTGGTCGCGCCGAGAATGAGTTCGGCGGCGATGTTCGGGGTGAAGAAATAGGTGATGTCGAGCTCCGCGACCACTTGATCGCTGATCGAGAGCCCCGAATTCGGTGACGACAGGCCCGGAACGCCGAAGACGTTAACCGAGCTACCTCGAGCATCCGGCAAAACGCCGAGCACGCGCAGGCGGAGCATCCAGGGATTGAATGGTTCGACCGGCGGCGCTTTGGTGTAGATCGCCGCCGATGCGAGATCGGCAGCTTGCAGCGACATGGTGGCCCCACCGAATGCCTCACGACCAGCGAGGCTGTCGTCAGAATTGTTCTTGTTCTCATCAAATTCTTCGATTCCCAAGTCAGCGCGGGGAGTCGCGCGACGTCTCCGTCACACACGCGGCATCGCGAAGGATTTGATGCGAATCAAAATCGGGCGGTCGAGACACGATTAAGTCGCCATGTTGCGAAAGGATCACGACCGTAAGGCGTGATGACTGACTTTTCTTCGAATCGTCATTCCGCTCTATATTTTTTGTTTGAGCATGATCTTCTCGGAAAAGCGGTTTCCACGTTTGCGGATCACGCTCTAATGCAATCCAGCTACAGCGGTAACGCGCGATCGAGGGGCCTCGAAGTTGCGCCGACATGCCCGCGCATACGCGGGGATTCATTGAGGCAGCAATGTTCGCCAAGTTGCCCGGCTTCCTCCTCTATCTGAAGGGTGCCGGCCGGCAATTGACTAATCAATTCCGCGTCGCCCCTTGTTCGGAAGTCGGATTGGAAATGATCCTGGTGCGGCATATGGTGGCCGAGCCGGGCGCGAGCGGCGAGTTTGGCGTTGCCTAGCCGATCTCGACATAAACCTTCGTATCGTTCCGTCCTACCCTTTGGATACCCGACGATTACCTACGTTCAATTGAGCTGCTGATGGCGGTCGTTCTAGGCTGCGTCCTGCCCTCCTTGGGCGTTTCCTCCCTAGACTTCGGCCGCTTGTGGCAACGCAGGCGGCCATTTCTTTGTCAGATGGCCGCTGACTCGCATGGCGCTCCTGTAATTGGCTCGGAAACGAGTGGGCGGGCCGTAAATGAGCGTCATCATCGATACCAATCTAGCCGAACGCCGAAGGCTAAGCTTGATGAGCTAAATAAGAAGGCGATCGACGCCATCACGTCCGGCAAGCTCACAGATGGGCGCCAGTATCAGCGCAATGTGGGGTAAAGGCGCCCGCCGCCGCTGCGCACCTGCTCGCTTAGACGCTGGAAGACATCCTGAAAGACCAGGAGGAGAGGGATGGTACGTGTTTCGACATTGGAACGCCGTTCCAATTCGGAGGAAGAGAAGGGCCGAGCTGATGAAGCTCGTTGGCGATCTGTGCACCATCGAGCTGCTGAACAACAAAGGGGTCAGCATCTACATCGAGCCGGAGAAGATCGATGGCGGGCTCATCCTGTCGACCGGCGCGATCAAGGAATCAGTCTGGCAGGATACCGTCGGCCTGGTGCTCAAGAAGGGCAAGACCGCCTTCAAGCATGAGCCGCAGACCGGCACCTATTTCCACGGCCAGGATGTCAAGGCCGGCGATTGGGTTGTATTCCGGCACGGCGATGCTCGCCGCGTCCGGATCAAGGGCGTGGATTGCCGCATGGTCGAGGACACGCTGCTCGACATGGTGGTCGACAACTCCGACGTGATCACACACCGGCTGATAGTGACACCGCTTGGCGGAGCTTTCGGGCGCACTGAACTAGAGCGGGTCGTTTTGTCGGCTTTGAGACCAATATCCACCACATGACGCTACACACACCCAGTACGAAGCGACTGTAGCCAACTTTCAAAATCGGCACATCGCTTGCTTCATTCGGGGCACCATCACCGGTCGCAGGCGGGGCGGTGCTGTAGGGACGGACTCGGCACGTCCTCCATGGCGTCCGGCCGCCCCGCCAATTTGTTGTGGGGCGACATGAAACAGCCCTTCGGCGCCTCGCTCGGCTTGATCGATGTCACTACGAATGTCGATGCGGTCGAACTGGAACGTGCAGCGAAGCGTCCACTGATGTCCGGCTTTCACGCGCAATTCAGCATCGGCGAATGTGCCGGCTCCGCCGCGATGACCGCATTGGCGGGCTGCACCTTGGGGCTTTTTCATCAACCCTAATTAAAATTATAGACGCGCGTGTAGAGCCCCGATCGTCTTCAGCGAGCCTGCTGCGCGCGCCCGAAGAAAGGGGAGCGGGGAAACTCCGCTTTCTTCGCCTCTCGTTAAACTAGCGAGTAGCGTAGCTCACCCGCTCCGGCAGTACCCTCCGGCTGCCTCGCTCGAGCATCGCTCGAGATCGTCCTGCATGCTCCGCCC
>NZ_JCAMOT010000064.1:0-26717 GCF_059512425.1 Bradyrhizobium sp. Leo78 | reverse complement strand
CCTTGGAGGCTTTCGGACGCCGGCCGCCGAATACGCCGCGCCCTCCCTCAAGCGGCCGGCATCCGAAACCCTTCACACAAGCGGAAGATCGCCGCCACCTGACTCGACGAAAATGTCATGGTCTTCCGATGCGCCGCCGAGAACACTTCATCAGTCAGCATCGCTGACCTGCCTCGGCAAAAACGTCTGTACGCTCGATGCCAAACAGAAATGTAGCTGCATCGAAGAATTCGTTCTAGTCTTCCCGACGCTCGGTCAACCTTCACGAACTGACCTCGAGCGAGATGATGATCAAGAAATTCGACTGCTATTGCTGCTATGGTCGCGGCGCGACTTTCGTCCGCGCAAGTGGCGTTGGGACAAGCGCACTGGAGCGCGACTTCCACACGCTAAGACAGTTGACATTGTTCTAGGGACCGCTAGCGGCCCGTCGAGAAGATCGGGATCACATTGAACGAATTTCAACGGGAGGAACCGCGATGGGTAACAACTTGAAAAGCGCCTGTGACGGAGTTTTGCAAACTGTCGTGACAGGCAAAGACCGCGTCCCCGGCGTGGTGGCAATGATCACCGATCGCTCGACCAACATCTACGAAGGCGCCGCAGGCGAGCGTATGCTTGGCGGCGGTCAGCCAATGACGGCCGATACCGTCTTTGCCATCTTCTCGACCACCAAAGCGATCACGGGCACGGCCATCCTGCAATGCGTCGAGGAGGGCAAGCTCGACCTGGACGCCCCGGCCAAAACCTACGTTCCCGACATCGGCAAGCTGGAAGTGCTCGACGGATTCGGCGCCGACGGCAAACCGCTGTTGCGGGCGCCGAAACGCGACATCACCACCCGCATGCTGATGCTGCACACGGCTGGCCTGGGCTACGATTTCTTTAACGCCAGCTACTTCCGCCTAGCCCAGGAGCAGGGCCAGCCGAGCGTCGTCACCTGCTCGACGGCGTCGCTGATGACACCGCTCCTGTTCGATCCCGGCGACAAATGGGAATACGGCAGCAACATTGACTGGTGTGGCCAGATCGTCGAGAGCATCCGCGGCAAGCGCCTCGGCGAAGTCATGAAGGAGCGGATTTTTGCGCCGCTCGGGATGGAGGACATCGCCTTCTCGCTGACCCCCTCGATGCGGTCGCGCCTCGCCGTCATCCACCAGCGCGGAACCGACGGGTCGCTGACCCCGCTTCCCGACATGCAGCTGCCGCCTGATCCGGAAGTCCACATGGGCGGGCACGGGCTCTACGCCTCGATCGGCGAGTACATGAAGTTCATCCGCATGTGGCTGAACGATGGGGCGGGGCCGAATGGCCGCGTGCTCAAGCAGGAGACGGTCGCCGCCGCTGTCCGCAACGGCCTCAGGGCGGACCAGACCGTGGTCATGCTGCCTGGCGTGATTGCAACACTGTCGAACGATGCCGAGTTCTTCCCGGGTCTGAAGAAGTCCTGGTGCTACACCTTCATGCTCAACGACGAGGACGCGCCGACAGGAAGGCCGGCCGGGTCCCTTGGTTGGGCCGGCCTCGCCAACACATTCTATTGGATCGACCGCAAAAACGGGATCGGTGGCTATTGGGCGACGCAGATCCTCCCCTTCGGAGATCCGACTTCGTTTGTCGGCTACGTGAACTTCGAGACGGCCGCCTATCAGAGCGACGAGGTGCGCGTGGCCGCGTAAGGGCGGCCGACCTGGCCTTCGAGCACGGACAATGCCGGTCTGACCTTTGGCCGGACGGGCGTCGCAACAACCCAACCGAACGACGGCGCACAGAGAGACTTCTCTGGGCCGACAATGAGCGCTCACAACAGGAGGAACATCATGTTTGCGCAAGGTAGTTCGCCAGGAGCAAGCGCGAAGATCCAGTTCGACGCGGTCATCATTGGTGCAGGCTTCTCCGGCATGTACATGCTGCATTCGCTGCGCGACAAGCTCGACCTCAACGTCACCCTGTATGAGACCGGCGAAGGGGTTGGCGGCACCTGGTACTGGAATCGCTATCCCGGTGCGCGCTGCGATTCCGACAGCTACATCTATTGCTACACGTTCGACAAGAACCTGCTGCAGGAGTGGAACTGGTCCGAGCGCTATCCGGAGCAGGATGAGATTCTGCGCTATCTCGAGCATTGCGCCGAGCGCTTTGACCTGAAACCTGACATTCAATTCGGCAAACGCGTCATCGAGGTGGTCTTCGATGACGATAGCGGGCTTTGGACAGTGCGCACTGATAAGGGCGACACGGTGACGACCCGCTTTGTCATTACCGCGGTCGGAGCACTGTCGACCGCCAACATGCCTCCGTTCAAGGGTTTGGAATCGTTCAAGGGCAAGTGCTACCACACGAGCCAGTGGCCGCATGACGGCGTCGACTTCACCGCCAAACGCGTGGGCGTCATCGGCACCGGCGCCACTGCGGTACAGGCAATCCCGGAAATCGCGCAGCAGGCCAAGCACTTGACGGTGTTCCAGCGCACGCCCGCCTTCTGCGTGCCGGCGCGCAACGGCCGTGTCGATCCTGAGATCACCAAGGCACGCAAGGCCGATTACGACGGGATCCGCCAGCGCATCAAGGACTCGTTCTTTGGATTCGAACTGAATTTCCTGCCGAAGGGGGTCCTCGATACCACGCCCGAGGAGCGTGAGCAGGAGTTCGACAGGATGTGGGACGCCGGCGGCTTCGCGTTCTGGCTGGCCAACTACCAGGATATGTTTTTCTCCAAGGAAGCGAACGATATCATCGCCGACTACCTCAAGCGCAAGATCCGGTCGACCGTCAACGATCCTGTGGTCGCCGAGAAGCTGACGCCCAAGAACTATCCATATGGCACCAAACGCCAGCCGCTGGACACCAACTATTTCGAAACGTTCAATAAGAAGAACGTGCTGCTGGTGGATGCGACCATCGACGGCCCGATCGAGGAAATCACGCCGACCGGCATTCGCGCGGGCGGCAAAGCGTATCCGCTTGATATCATCGTCATCGCCACCGGCTTCGATGCGTTGACCGGTCCGCTGAAGCAGCTTGGCATCAGGGGCCGCGGCGGCAGGATGCTGGCGCAGGAATGGCAGGCTGGCCCCCAGACGTATCTTGGGGTGGCTATTGCCGGCTACCCGAACCTGTTCACAATCACAGGCCCACAAAGCCCCTCCGTGCTGTCGAACATGCCGGTCTCGATCGAGCAGCATGTCGAGTGGATCACTGAATGCATCGCCCACATGCGAAGGAACAAGCTTTCGACCATCGAGGCGACAGCGCAGGCGCAGGACGCGTGGGCCGCTCACGTCGAGGAGGTCGTGAATTCAACCCTCATGATCACCGCCAATTCCTGGTACATGGGCGCCAACATCGACGGCAAGGCGCACCGCTTCTTGCCGTATCTCGGCCCGGAAGGCGTCGGCGGCTATCGCAGGAAGTGCGCCGAGGTCGCCGAAAAGGGCTACGAGGGCTTTGCGTTCGCGAGCCAGGGCCAGAGCGGAGCCATGCACCCGATCGCGGCCGAATAACCTGACAGTCCCTGACCGGGAGCGGCGTTGAGTATCGCCACTTCCGGCATGGCAGTCGTGGGAAGCCCTCGATGGAGTAAGGGAGGCTGCCATGCGGGCGGCCTCCCATACCTTGATGGTATCCCCACCCCACCGACTGCCGTCATGGAGACTCATCCCAACGTGGACATGAAACGACAGGGCTCGCGCCCATCCCGAAGTCACGTGTGGGCGTCGGATCGGTCTTGAACAACCGTTGTGCGGCCTCAGCGTTTGCGGCGCAGCGCTCGAGCCAGCGAGCCACGAGAAAATCGACCCGCGCGGCCAACTGCAGTTGAGCCGCTGCCAGCACAAGCCTCGCGTCCAGACTCCGGTCAGATCGTCTCTTGACGTCGTTGCGGGCGTTCATCTTGCCCTCCTGCCAGTTCGGCGGAGGGAGCTGCCCTGCGCCGAGAGTTACACGCTTGCTTTGCGGATCAGCCCTGTATCGAGCTGAAAATTCCGGCGCCACGTCATCACGGACATGCACGACCAATCGGCCAGCCGAATAAGTGGCCGGACGCGGGCGGCAATTTCCGCGATGTGTGTGCGTGCGTTGCGCATTACGGTCCTCAGGAGTGTAGGCAATTTCACCCGCTACGAATGTGATGATCTAAACACAGATAAAATTCAGAGCGTCAAATGTTTTATGTCACGAGGTGCGGAATTTGTGCGGGGCCAGCAATTTTCGAACGCCAGCGGGATCGGCTGGGTTCGAAAATTTCTGGCTATGGTTTGATGGCCGCTAATGGAATGGTCCGGCCGTGCTCCGGCCCTGCCAGTGCGAGAAGCTGGCAAGGGGCGCTCAAGACAAGGAGCACACGATGTCTTTAGAAGCTCAACGCAGCGATCGCCGCGATCGGCATCGATATCGGCAAGAACTCGTTCCACCGCGTGGGTCATGATCACCGCGGTGCCATCGTGCTGCGACAGAAGTGGTCACGCGGCCACGCGGCTCGCCAACCTGCCGCCGTGCTTGATCGGGATGGAGGCTTGCGTCGGCGCGCATCATCTCAGCCGCAAGCTCCAAATGCTTGGCCACGACGCCCGCCTGATGCCGGCGAAATACGTGCGCCCCTATTCGAAGGCGCAGAAGAATGACTTCCGAGATGCGGAAGCCATCGCCGAGGCTGTCCAACGCCCGACCATGAAGTTCGTCGCGACCACGACCGCCGATCAGCTCGACCTTCAGGCGCTGCACCGCGTCCGCGATCGATTGGTCGGTCAGCGTACCGGCGTCATCAATCAGATCCGTGCGTTCCTGCTGGAGCGGGGCATCGCCGTACGCCACGGCCTGCACTCCCTGCGGTGCGAGTTGCCGGGTATCCTCGCGACGCGCACCGATGGGCTCTCGCCTCGCATGTTGCGCATCATCGAGGATCTGGCGGGCGACTGGCGCCGGCTGGATGCACGTATCGAGGGGCTGTCGAGCGAGATCGAAACGCTGGCCCATCAAGATCAGGCCTGCGAGCGATTGATGACGGTGCCCGGCATTGGCCCGCTGATCTCAAGCGCCATGGTGGCCGCGATCGGCACTGGAGACGTGTTCTCGAAAGGCCGCGACTTCGGCGCCTGGCTTGGACTGGTGCCGAAGCAGATCTCGACCGGCGACCGCACGATCCCGGGCAAGATATCAAGGCGCGGCAATCGCTACCAGCGCGGGCTGTTCGTCCAAGCCGCATGGGTGGTGCTGGTCAGGGTGAAGTGCTGGGAGCGCTATGGCCTCAAATCTTGGATCGAAGCCGCCAAGAAGCGATTGCACCACAACGTGCTGGCGATTGCGCTCGCCAGCAAGCTCGCCCGGATCGCCTGGGCGGTCCTCAACAAGGGCCGCCTCTTCGAAGGCGTCAAGCCGGAGGAGACGGCGTCCCGACCTGCCTGATCCTCGCGCCGTGCTCGGCGCCGTCAAGGCGCCGCCTGGCAGTGGTGGAGCAAGGCGTCAGGACAGCACGACGGCCGGCCTTGACGGCCCTTGCGCGCGGCGCGTCTGCGCGCGCAGGCCGGGACGAAGGAACGGACCGCCAGGCACGAACAAAGGAACAGCGCGAAGTGAGGAGCCCATCGATGACGTAACCAACATCCCTTACCCGCCGAGGTCTGCGAGAGGATGAGACGACCATGGAGGATCGGTCTTCCCGGCGCATGCGAACACTGGTGACCCGAATGGCCCGCTCGAGGCCTGTCCGCTAATCAGCTCGAATGCGCGCTGATATCCATGATGGCCCAGAGCACAGCACGCTCCAATCAGAGGCCGGATACATTGATGCAAGACCGCATCTGCCAGGTTGACGAAACCGCTTGCAACGCGCGGCCAGACCATACATTGGGTCAAGATGAGAAGAACTCAAGGTGAGCAAATTTGGACCGCCTTGCCTCAGGGAGCAGACCTCAATGAGGCGTCTCGCCACGTCGCTGATGGGCCACGAACGGACGTTGCTACAGCTCGTTTGCGCCATTTCAAAAACTGCAAAGAAAACCCGTATGCGGAAATCAAGCGGCGCGGTGCAGGCATGTATCGCGGAATTGCGCGCGGGAAGCGACCTGGAATCATGGAATCATTTGCGGATCCTCGCTCGCTCCGCCGCGCGACGCTCGGCCGAGCGCAGACGCATTGGCTTGCCGGCCGGCGGGTTGCGCGGACCGTTTCCGTCCAGCGCGCGTAGCGCTTCCAGAATTTCATAGATATGAACAGGCGCCTTTAGTCCGTCCGGCGCGCCTAACGCTGGACAGGACGCGATCGCCGAGGCATCAGAGGCCCATGACGCCAGGACGGCGCGTTTCTCCGCCAGACCGAAATTCGGGTCGGCGACGACATCGCGCGGATGCGAGAACACCGTGCCGGGGTGAAGAAGAGCATTGAAATCGAAGACGTTGTCGTGTGCGGGCGTCGTCCGCATGGCTAACCTCCCATCAAGACGCACTTAAGGTGGCCGCGCGGGAGAACCCGCGCGGCGGCGATCGGAACCAAGCCGCGGGGTGGTCAGGCGGCCTTGCCCTCGATCTGCTTGACTTGCCCGGCGCTTGCGCCCGCGATGGCGATGCGCCGCGGCTTCATAGCCTCGGGAATCTCGCGTTGAAGCTCGATGACCAACAGACCATGCTCGAAGTGCGCGCCCTTGACCTCGACGTGGTCAGCCAGGGTGAACTGCCGCTTGAAGGGGCGGGTCGACATTCCGCGATGCATAAAGGTCTTCTCGTCCCTCTCGGTCTTATGACCTTCCAACGTCAGGACATTCTGCGCCACCGTAAGGGCCACCTCGTCCGGTGTGAATCCGGCGAGCGCCACCGAGATTTGGAAGCGGTTCTCGTCGAGCCGCTCGATGTTATAGGGGGATAGGTCTCTTCGGCGGTCCGCTGGACCTCATCGAGAACGTCAAACAGGCGGTCGAAGCCAATGGTCGACCTCCACAGAGGAGTCCAATCATACCTCATATCCAAATCCTCCAAAGAGCAAGTTGGGTACGAGCTGGCACCGGACACCTTCCGGCGCCCGCCTTGATTTCGGGGCCCCGAAGGCGCCCCGGCCGTCATGACTGCGGCGACCCAAAAAATCTGCAACGAGCAAAAAAGTTTCAAGAGGGTGACGAAAAATTTTAGCGCCCTGGCGGCGGTCTGGTTAAGCGTTGTCGTCGTGCAAGGTTACATCCGCTTTCGGAATGACGCGGCGCAGAAATCTGCCGCTGACAGTCGGGTCCGCGACGCCAGGGCGCGCGAGATCGCCGATGAGGCCGGCGCGCGAGACCTATCTCGAATGTCCGCATTGCGGTGGACAGCCACAAGGCGGCGATGAACGAGCGCGGCCAGTACGTCGCACCCGGGCAGACCATCGATCGCAGCGGCCGGGTTTCCGGCGGTCCACCGGATACGATGTCGGTGAGCTATTGGGTTTCGGGCCTCGCTTCGCCGTTCGTCTCGTTCGGTGATCGCATTCGCATCTATCTCGAAGCCATCGCGCTTGGCGACGACGCGATGGTGCCGCAAGCGATCAATGCAGGTTTCATTCGCCCGGCGGGGCGAGGTGCCGGAATGGGCCGAGATCAAGGAGAAAGCGCGCCACGCCAAGTATCGGCGGGGTGAATCCCCTTCCATCCCCTACGTCATTCGCGGCTGGAGCGCCCGCGCCATGTCATGGCTGATCGATTTGGGGTGTTTCGGATCGCAGCGCTCCGCTGCGCTCGATGACCGCTCGGGGTGTTGGTTGTGTGCAAACAGATGGGTCGGTACGCGACCGTGGTCGCCAATCATTGCAGGCGGCCGATGTTCTCACGTCTGATCATCCAATGCCCGGCCAAAGTAGGTATCGCGACGCGGTATTGCGCTCTTTGAGGCACTTTCCGGCCTTCAGGCGGCGCGGATGGCTGCAATCAGGCTCGGTTTGCCGACGATGTTCATCACCCGTGTGAGGTTATAAGCGAGAACATGCAGCGCCAGCTCAGCGGCGACATTCCTTAGGCGCTTCATCAGGAAGTGCGTTGCACCCATACGGGCTTTGATCGTGCCGAAGGGATGCTCAACCGTCTCGCGCCGCGTCCGCATGGCGTCGGGATCGGAATCGAGCCGTCTCTGGACCTCCTCGACCACATGCTCATGCTCCCAGCGCGTGATGCGGCGCTCCTTGGACGGCGTACATTGGCTCTTGATCGCGCAGCCTTGGCACGCCGCTGTCGACCAGTAACGGCGCAGCGTCATTCCATGCTCGACGTTGGTGTAGTGATAGGGCAACAGCTGGCCGGATGGGCAGCGGTAGACGTCCTCATCAGGCAGGTAGGCGAAGTCCTGTTTGCCGAACCGGCCCTCCGCCTTGGCGTTCGACGTCATGGGCTTGGGCAAGGTGACTGCAACGCCAGCCTCTTCGCAGGCTAATATCTCCTCTCCGTCGAAGTAGCCACGGTCGGCGACCGCCTTGAGCTTGTCCACTTCGAGCGCTTCTTTGGCTTGCTTCGACATCCGAGCAAGCTGCCCACGGTCGTTGCCGACGTTTATGACCTCGTGCATAACAATCAGATGGTGTTCGGTGTCCACCGCGACCTGGACATTGTAGCCGACGACACCCGATCCGCGTCCGCTGGTGGCCATCGAACGGGCATCCGGATCGGTGAGCGATATCTGTTGATCCGGCGTGTTGCGCATCTGCGCATCAAGCACTTCCAGCCGGCTCATCTCCTGCTTCAGCCGAGCGATCTTTTCCTTGATTCTCGTCGTCTTGATGCTAATCGCTTCCGATGGCTCCTGCCGATCGGCGCTATCGAGTTGACGCAGATATCGACCGACGCTTTCCTCGATCTGCGCCATCCGCCTCGCCATCTTGGCATGCGTGAAGTTGCGGTCGCGGTTGTTCACCGCCTTGAACTTGCTGCCGTCGATTGCGACGCTTGGGGTCTGCAACAGGCCCATTTGCCGGCACAGGGCAACGAACTTCGCACAAACCTTGCGGATCGCCGCGCCATTGTCCTTCCGGAAATCGGCGATTGTCTTGTGATCGGGAGCCAGGCGGCCGATCAGCCACATCACCTCGATATTGCGGCACGCCTCACGTTCCAGGCGGCGACTGGATTGCACCCGATTGAGATAACCGTAGATGTAAAGCTTCAGAAGGACTGCCGGATGATAGGAGGGCCCGCCCGTCTCCTTCGCGATCACGCGCTCAAACCCCAGTCCATGCAGGTCGAGCGTCTCGACGAACGCATCGATCACATGGACCGCGTTGTCCTCGCTTACCCAATCCTCCAGGCATTCCGGCAACAGCGTCAGCTGGGATCTGTCCGCGCCTTCAACGAAGCGTCCCATCCGTATCCCCCAATCAGGAAACGGAGGAATCGTAGCCGACTCGTGGCTTTTCACACAGCCAGGGTCGGAAGCAAATCCTGTGGCGTCCCCCCGGGAGAGAAGAGTTTGTTGCCCGGCCGTTGACAACGGACATAAGAGGCGATTCCAACGCGGCATCACACTCGGATCAGGTTTGCGGTACACACAGGGCCAGCGTTGTTCCAGGATCCGACATTCTGTCCGTCATTCCAGTGGATGCAAGGCCGTAACGGCCTTGAGCTCGCATCGAGCAGCGTGGCACCATACATCTGGCCGGACAGTCCAATGCAATCGACCGTCGCTGGCTCGCCGGCACGCGTTGCCTTCAAGGCATCCAGCGTGACAAAGGTCGCATCGATCCACTGCGCGGGATCCTGCTCAAAATAGCCGGGCTGCGGCGAGGCGGTCGTCAACGGCTGGCTCTCGCTTGCAATCACGCGCTGGGCGCCATCAACGCGAACGGTCTTGACCCGCCGAGGTGGAGATCGATGCCGAGATACATGGATGCTTACAATTGTTGACGTCGGTATGGACGACGGCGCCGCGACGTCGGATAGTCCAATCAATCCAAGAAGGCTGATCGCGTCAAGGGAGGCGCTGCATGCTGAAATCGATCGACCCTCTTCTCAATGCGGATGTACTCTACGCCCTGCGGTCCATGGGACACGGAGACGATCTCGTCCTCTGCGACACCAACTTCCCCGCTGACTCCGTCGCCCGCCAAACCGTACTTGGGCGGCTGTTGCGCATCGACAACGTCACAACCGGCCGCGCCGCGCGCGCGATCCTGTCGGTGCTGCCGCTCGACAGCTTTGTCGACAAGCCGGCGTCACGCATGGAGATCGTCGGCCAGCCGGACGAAATCCCGCCGGTGCAGCAAGAGGTCCAGGCCGCAATCGATGCCGCGGAAGAACGCTCGTTTCCAATGGGGTCGGTCGAGCGGTTTGCCTTCTATGAACTCGCCAAGAAATCCTATTGCGTGATCCAGACCGGCGAGCGGCGCTTCTACGGCTGCTTCATCTTCAAGAAGGGCGTCATCCCGCCCGACGCCTGACCGAGCGCCGACGCTGCACAATACGTCCGGCATAAATATAACACCGGGATGATGCCGCCGTCCGGAACCAACTAATTCACGCTGGCCGGAAGAACATGATCGACGCTGCACGTCGTCTCGCCTGATCATCCATCTTGCAGCGCGGCATCATCGACGGTTGTCTCCGTCGTTCAGGTCGACACGTACGCGGCCTCAAGTTCACTCGCTTTCGTTGACATTGAAGTGCGCCGTTGCATACTCGAACGGACCTCTGTCACCATACCACGGCATGGAAGTTCGCGAGCGTCACGTCATGGTGCCCAGGCGGTCCAAACTTGACATCAAGAAAGTCAACGATGGGAGGGTATCGTGGTGAAACAGCAAGAGCATGATCAGCATCCCGCACTCCGGCCGAACCGGCGCACGGTGCTGAAAGGCGCCGCCAGCGCCGCCGCATTAGGCACGACGGGCGCGCTCGGCACATTCTCCGAGCTTGCCTTGGCCCAAGCCAATCTGCGCGCCCAAATCACGCAAATTCCCGGTGTCGGCAAAGGTGCGCCAACCGACGCCGACTGGCAGAAAGTCGGCGAGCGGTGCCTCGGCCCGACCAAGGCGAGCATCAAGGAAGGCGAATTCAAGGGCGTCGAGCTCTCCTTCATGGGGCTGAACAATCAGAACCTGCACAATCTCCTGTTCCGCGGCTTCCTGAAGCCATGGGAAGCGTATACCGGTGCGAAAATTTCCTGGATCGATCTCGCCCAAGCCGACTACAACCCGCGTTTGCAGCAAGCGATCGCGACCGGCACGGTCGACTTCGACATTCTGGAGATGGGCGCGCCGTTCGAAGGCGACGTCTGCGGCAAGGGTCTGGCGTCGGAGATGCCGGACTGGGTGAAGAAGCAGATCGATGTCGGCGATTATGTCGATTACCTAAAGCCGCCGGTCGGCACCTGGAACGGCAAGACCTATCGCATCACCATCGACGGCGATTGCCACAACTTTAACTACCGCACCGACGTCTTCTCCGACCCAGCCCTCGCCAAGGCCTGGAAAGACGCGGGCAATTCGAGCGAATGGGGCGTGCCGAAAACCTGGCAGCAGGTGCAGGCGGTGACCAAATTCCTCAAGGGCAAGAAGATCAAGAACCAGAACGCGTTCGGCTATCTCGACGCACCGAAGCCCTGGGGCGGGTTCGGCTTCTATTTCCTGGCGAGCCGCGCCTCGGCCTATGCAAAGCATCCCGATGACAAGGCCTGGCTGTTCGACGTCGACACGATGAAGCCGCGCATCAACAATCCGGCCTGGGTGCGCGCCATTCAGGACGTGATCGACGCGCTGCCGTTCGAACCTGCCGATCAGCTCAATGCCGATCCGAACACCACGGGCTTCCAGCAATTTCTGGCTGGCATCGGCTCGATGATTCCCTGGTGGGGCGACATCGGCCAGGTGGCGAAGGCGAGCGACACCTCCGTGGTCGGCGACGTCGTCGGCTTCGACATCCTGCCGGGGTCGGAAGATGTCTATAACTCCAAGACCGGCAAATGGGATAAGCTCGCGGGCGGCCCGAACCATGCGCCGAACTGCGCCTATCTCGGCTGGGGCGTTTACGTCATGGCGCGAGTCAATGGCGACGAGAAGAAGCACAAGGCGGCGTGGAGCGCGGCCGCGCACCTCGGCGGCAAGGACCTGTCGCTCTGGATGGTGATGTATCCGTCGGGTTTCCAGGCCCATCGGACCAGCCACTTCCAATTCGACGAGTGGGTGGCCGCGGGCTACGACCGCAAATACATCACTTCCTATCTGAACTCGCAGCTCGGCTCCTACAATCATCCGAACCGCGCAGTGGAGCCGCGCATCCCCGGCATCTTCCAGTACTACAGCATCGCCGAAGACGAGCTGACAAAGATCTTCGCCGGTAAGGTCGATGCCCAGACCGGCGCGAACAACATCGCCGCCGGCTGGGAGAAGCTGACCGACCAGATCGGCCGCGAGCGGCAGATCGGGCTCTACAAGGCCTCGCTCGGAGCGTAGCGTCGTCCCCGCGGGACCTGTCATCCTCGGCTGGCGCTGCTGGCGCCAGCCGAAAGCTTGCCCGGCGGCAGAATCGGAGCCGAACTTCGGCAGAGTTTTATCTCGATGCAGAACTCCGTACTCGTGAGCGATAACCGACATGACAAGCACGCGACCGGGCCCGCACCTCGCAGCCGGAAGGCCGCTGGCCGGGCGGTTGTTCTGCTGGCCTCCCTCGGCTTCCTGCTCGTGCTGCTCATCCAGCTATTGCACGCACTGGGGGCGACCGCGATAGGGTTTTCTGACTGGCGCCCGATTCTCGTCGCCTATCTACTCTGGGCCTTCGCGTTCGGAACCGGGCAGATCCTGACCCGCGGCGAGGGTGGGCAGCGCGCGCTGTTCCTGCTTCCGGCCGTCTTCTTCACCATTGCCGTCGTGATCTTCCCGACCATCTTCGGGCTCTACATCGCATCGCTCGACTGGAATCTCAGCTCAGTCGACGGCCCGCGCTTCAGCGGCTTCGATAATCTCGCACGCATGTTCAACGACACCTACTACTGGAACGCGCTCGGCAACATGGTCTTCTACACGGTTGCGGTGCTCGGCGAGTACGCGATCGCGTTCGGGCTGGCGCTCCTGCTCAGCGCCGATATCCGGGCGCGAAAATTCTTCCGAGTGGTCTTCCTGCTGCCGATGATGCTCAGTCCCGTCGCAGTGAGCTGGATGATCGGCAAGTCGCTTTTGGAGGACCGATTCGGTCCGGCGGCGACGCTGGCGCGCTATCTCGGCTGGGACAACCCGGCGTTCTTCGCCTCGCCGTGGATGGCGCGCTTCAGCATCCAGGCGATGGACGCCTGGGTCTCGATCCCCTTCATCATGATCATTCTGCTCGCAGGCCTGCAAGCGATGCCGAAGGAGGTGCAGGAAGCGGCCAAGGTCGACGGCGCGAATGGCTGGCAATCATTCTGGCACGTCACATTCCCGATCATGCTGCCGGTCAGCATCACCGTCCTGATCATCCGCGTCATCTTCAAGCTGAAGCTCGCCGACATCGTGATCAACGTGACGGCC
Source organism: Bradyrhizobium sp. Leo78 (assembly GCF_059512425.1). Taxonomy (NCBI): domain Bacteria; kingdom Pseudomonadati; phylum Pseudomonadota; class Alphaproteobacteria; order Hyphomicrobiales; family Nitrobacteraceae; genus Bradyrhizobium; species Bradyrhizobium sp. Leo78. Next base: position 13,277 of record NZ_JCAMOT010000064.1, on the reverse strand, counting down.
GGCGGCCCCGGCGGCGCCACCGACACGGTGTCGAGCTTCATCTACCGGGTCTACCGCGACCGCTCCAACGTCGGATACGGCACGGCGCTCGCTATGGTCTATCTGCTGCTGATCATCGTGCTGCTGACGATCATGTTGCGACTGTCGAAGCGCTGGACACAGAAGGTCGTCTAGGACCCAACCAAGGGAGTTTAAGCGATTGGCTATGTCGAGTGTGGCATCCAACCCGGCCCTGAAGCATTCCTCCGCGCCGCGCGCCAAGCGGATGCTGGGCCGCGCGCTGATCTATGCCGCGTTGCTGCTCTGGACCTTCATCTGCCTGTTTCCGATCTACTGGACCGTCACGACCTCGTTCAAATCGGCGGTCGATGTGACGCAAGCCCACCTGATCCCTTGGGTCGATTTTCAGCCGGACTGGAAGGGATGGCGCTCGCTCGGCCTGTCGCCGGATACACTGTTCGGGACCTCGACGGCCCGCTCCGAATTCGTGAACCGTTTCGTCAATAGTATCATCACGTCGGTCGGCGCGTCCTTGCTGGCGCTGATCCTCGGATCGCTGGCGGCCTATGGTCTGAGCCGCTTCCGCTACAAATTCGCTTGGATGCGCAACGACGACATCCTGTTCTTCTTTATGTCCCAGTTGATCCTGCCGACGGTCGTGCTCGCGCTGCCGTTCCTCGTTCTCTACAAGGCATTGGCCCTGCTCGACACGCGATTTGGCCTTATCTTGCTCTATACGCTGACAGTTCTGCCGATTGTCGTCTGGATTATGCGCGACCAGTTCAATTCGATCCCGATCGAACTCGATGAAGCGGCTTTCGTGGACGGCCTTTCGATCTGGGGCGCATTCATTCGCATCGTGTTGCCGCTCTCCGTTCCCGGAATGGCGGCTGCATTCATCCTCTCGCTCGTGCTGTGCTGGAACGAATACTTCTTCGCGGCGCTGCTGACCAGTACGGACGCGAAAACCCTGCCTGTCATGGTGGCGAGCCAGACTGGCTCGCAGGGCATCAACTGGTGGTCCATGGCGGCGCTGTCGACGGCGGCAATCGCTCCGCTCGTCATCGTCGGGATATTTCTTGAACGCTACATTGTCAGCGGTTTGACCACGGGCGCAGGAAAGTAGCCAGGCGATTAATTGGCTTCAACATTCCGTCCCCGGCTTGAGAGATAGATGCGCGCCGCGTTACCCCCGAAAGTAGCTGCCTTTTCATCCGGCGACAGACCTGCCAGAAGGGTCTCGGCGGCGGCAAACCATTTTTCATAACCGCCTGCCAGATTGACCACCGGCCAGTCGCTTCCCCATAGCAGGCGATGTGGCTCGAAGCACGCCACGACATGATCCACCGCTTTCCTTAGATCCGCAATTTGCCAGTCCGGTGCGGCCTCTGTCACCAATCCCGATATCTTGCAGACGATGTTGGGGCGTTGGGCAAGCAGCGCGATATCGCCCTGCCAATCTGCTATCTCGCCGGTCGCAAGTCGAGGCTTGGCGCAATGGTCGAGCACGAACTGCATATTGGGATGATCATCGACCAGCCGCAGCAGTCGCGGCAAATGGCGCGGCAGCACCAGCGCGTCGAACACCAGGCTGTTTCGGGCCATAGCCGCCAGTAGCGACGCCAAGGCAGGGCGAAGCAGCCAATCGTCATCGGGAATGTCCTGCACCATCGGCCGCAACCCAACCAAGTGTTCGCGTGCGGCGAGAGCATCAATGCGCGCCTCGCCGTCGGCTGCGTCGAAATCCATCCAGCCGACCACGCCCCGCACCACCTGCGCCTCCGCCGCGATGTCGAGCAGAAAGATGGTCTCCGCCTCCGTTGGTGCAGCCTGCACCAAAATCGTCCCCTCGATCTTCGCGGCAGCGAGGTGCGGTTCCAGGTCCGAAAGGGAAAAGTCACGATGGATCGGTGCCAGTGCGGGCGTCAACCAGCCATAGTCGCCCCGAGCTAGGGTCCACAGATGGTGATGCGCATCGATCCGCATCAGCCGGCTACCGACAGCGGAACGGGCGCTTCCGCATCCAGCAGGCGCTCGGCCTTCAGATCGGCCCAAAGCTCGGTTGGCACCTTGCTGGATAGCGCGGCGACGTTGCGCTCGACCTCCTGCGGGCTCTGGCCGCCCAGCACAACGCTCGCCACCGCGGGATGGCCCAGAGCAAAGTGCAACGCCGCGGTTGGCAGGGCAACGCCATGCGCATGACAAACGCGTTCGATCTGCGCCACCTTTGCCAGGATCGCGGGTGGCGCATCCCGATAATTGTATTTGGAACCGCTCACTGCGCCGGTCGCCAAAATACCTGAATTGAATATGCCGCCGAGCAACACACTGATTCCCTGTTGCTGCGCAAGCGGCAGAAACTCTGCCAGCGCCGGTTGCTCCAGCAGGGAATAGCGCCCGGCGAGCAACATCGTATCGAATGATCCGGCTTGCGCGAAACGCACGCACATCTCGGCCTCGTTCACGCCGATCCCTATGCCCGCAACAATGCCCTCTCCGCGAAGCCGGTCCAGCGCCACGTATGCGCCAGCCATCGCTTCGCGAAACCGCTCGTCGATCGCGTCGATACCATGAGTCCAGACGTCGACGTCGTGGATCAGCAACAGGTCCAACCGTTCGGTCCCTAGCCGCAACAGCGACTGTTCTACAGAACGCATGGTGCCGTCATAGGAATAATCGACCACTGCCCGATGCGGCAGCCCTCCTACAAAGCCGGAACCGTTACCTCGTCCGTGAAATGGGTCCATCCAACGACCGACCTTGGTGCAAACGACGATGTCCCGGCGCGGCACGCGCCTGATCGCGGCGCCGCAACGATGTTCGGCAAGGCCGTTGCCATAGAGCGGAGAGGTGTCGAGGAGATTGATGTCCAGTTCGAACGCGCGTTTCACCGTCTCGATGGCCGTGTCGTCATCCAGTTGGACGTAGAGATCACCTAGCGGCGCGGTTCCGAGTCCCAGGACCGAAACCTGAAGCCGCGTCTGACCAAGGACACGGCGCGGCACTGCAAATACTGGTTTCATATTGACCGGCTCTTTACGGCCCATTGCCCAGTCGCGGCGATGCGCCTTTTCTTCACCTGACTATTTCCGCTGACGGCAAACCCTGGCGGCGATTGCCCAGCCGCGACCACCCGTTAAGGGGATTGCCCTGGCTGAATACTGATTTTGCCACGGACAGGGTTTGTCGTCGACATCGATGAGACACCAACTGGACACCACTCACATGTGTAGTGGCGGAGAGTGTCAGTTAATCATCATTGAAAGATAAAGCATTTTCGACCCTCCTGGGCCAAAGCCCACCAATTGAGCTACGGCCAGAAAAGGGGCTTTCGGCTAGCCGAGGCGCTTGCCCGCCTTGAGCGCGCGCTCGGCCTGTCGTGTCGCGATTCTTGGTGCCGAGGTTCGTATCCGGCGAGTTGAACTGCAGCGCGTTCCAGTAGATCCCAGGTCCGGCTCCGGGATCCGCATCGTCCACGAGCTTCTGCAGCCGCCAATAGAAGCTCGCGTCGCCGGTCATAGTGGTCTCGCCGGTGAACGTGATCAGGCCAGCCTGCGGGCCTGACTGGATGATGCCGCTGATGGAGGTGGTCCCGCTGATTGTTCCGCTCCCTTGCAGTATGCCGCCGGGAGCAGGCGAATCGGTGCTGGTCGCTGCAATGGTGACCAGCCCCGAGACCGTCCCACCGTTCATGAACAGTGTGCCCGACTCGCCGACAACAACCGCGCCGGTCACCGTGCCGGCGACCTCCAGCGTCGCCGCGTAGGATACCAGCACCTCGCCGGCACCCGTTGCTGATCCACCGGTACCGCCGGCAATCAGCGTACCCCCATTGACCCTGATCAGACCGGAAAGCGTGCCGCTGCTGTCTGCACTCAGGGTCAGCGTGCCGGGACCGAAGATCGTCAGGCCCGCCGATCCCTCGATGGCGGCTGCGATCTGCGAACTACCGCCGGTAGCATTGGTGTAGATCAGGCCTTCTGCCGCGCCGAACGAAAGGCTCGCAGTAGCGATGCTGCCGCCGTTCATGATGAGGCCCGCGGCGTCGCCGCTCGCCTGGCTTCCGACCAGAATGCTCGCATCGCCGCCCGCAATCGCCCCGCCATTCACTTCGAGCGCCGCCACCTGCGGCACACCGCCGCTCTCGACCGCCTGGCCGTCGACGACCTCGTAGACGGCATCGGCCGGAACGTCGTTGATGCTGACATCCGTCGACGACACGGTCGCCGCGCGCGCGAAGCCCTCGGAGGGCGAATAGGTCAGGAACTTGCCGAGCTGGCCGCGTCGTCGTCCTCTCCGAGAATGTAGGGAGCGACGATCCCGTTCGTGACGATGGGCAGGTTTGCTCCCGTTCCTGCCACGAACACCTGTTGCGTCAGCCCAAGCTGGGCCATGCCGCCGCCCGGCACGATAACAAGTGTTCCGCCGGAGTTGCGGACAATGTTCCTCAGGGTACCGTCGTCATTGCCCCCGATTACGACGCGATAGTTGCCGCTTCCGGAAAGCTGCAAGGCGCCTCCCGTAGAGCCGATGACGAACGTCGCCAGAGATCCCGAGGCGATCTGCACATCGACCGTCGCGCCGTCCGAACGAAGCTCGAGTATTCCGCCGTTCGTCACCGTCACCCTGAAGCTGCCAAATGGTGTGGCGGATGTCCGGGTACTTGCCAGCGTCCCAGCGCCTACGGTGTTGTGTCCTATCAGCTGGTTCGTGTTGGTGAGCAGGAGCGTGCCTTCGCCGTATTTGTGGAGGCCGCCCAGCCCGGAGATCGGCGCGACGACGGTCAGCGTGCCGCCGTTCGTGTTGATGACCTTAGGCTGGTTGATCGTCCAAGTGCTGGGTTCATATCCGGATGTCGAGGGCAGCGCCGACGGCGAGATCGCCCAAGCTTGCCCCTGCCAGAGCACGGCGTGGACGCCCCACCCGGTGAGCGCGCCGGTGACGACCTGGCTGTAGTCTTCCGAGGGTAGCGGCAGATTTTCCAGCGTCCATCCGCTGGGCATCTGCGCGATCTGGACGGTCTGCGGATTGCTAGACGGGAGGTTGGGTACGTTCTCGAACGAGGCGGGGAAAGCGTTGTTGATGGTGATCGTGCCGCCCGTCAGGTTCACCGTGAGCGGCGCGAGGACATGGCCGCCGTTATTTTCCATGTATCCCTTCGTCGTCTGGGAAACGGAATACCAGCCAACCGCGAAATTGGCCAAGACGATCGTCTGCGGACTCTCGGACACGTTCGGGGCCAACCTGATCGGCGAGCCACGCGAGCGGCGGATCGGCACCGGGGCGCGCGCCCTCTCACCCACCGGGGACCTCGCCCTGGTGTTGGTCGCCCAGCGTCAAGGGGGCAGTCCCAATTCAGCCCGTATCTCAGTGCGCCTGCCGATCCGGCCTCTCCGATCGCGCGGGTCCAGGAACACGTCATGGTCAATATGGAGGCCGCCACACGCTGGAGTCTCTCGCTGGGGCGGCAAGGATGAGCCCCCGGAATTTTGCGCGACATTTCGTCCAGGAGACCGGAATTACGCCGCACGAATTCATCGAGCGTGCTCGTGTCGATGCGGCGCGCCTGAAGCTGGGAGGAAGCGACCTGCCGTTGAAGGCGGTGGCATATGACTGCGGCTTCGGCCTCAGCGGACCGGATGCGGATCGTGTTTACCGCGCGTCTTGGGGTAACGCCAGCGCAGGATCAGGCAAGTTTTCGGAAAGAGGAATCAGCTAGCGTCGGTGACCTTCGACGGATTCGACGCATTTTGCGCGAGGGCGGCAGAACAGAGAACGTGGTCGTAAAGCAGCTCGTCTCGCGAATGCTATTCGCGCGGCAGAAAGCTCCGGTTGGCATGAAACGACGTGCCGCTGGCCAGATACGCAGGATCACCTTCATTGCGCAGGACCGATGCACTGAGCGAGATACACGCGAGATTCAACGCAATGAAGCCCGCGGGAGAAATGATCCGTGCGTCCGCCCTTACCCCCGTTCACCGAAGCAACCGCTATCGAGAAGGTCCTCGCTGAAAACGCTTGGAACGGCCGCGATCCCGCCAAGTAGCGCTTGCATATACCCCTCACAGTCAGTGGCGTAACCAGGCTGGCGTGCAGAACACCGCGGGAGTCGTCTCTACGTCGTTCTTGAAAGATCTAGCCGATCCGGCCTGGAAGGATGACGATGCAATAAAGCGATCCTCAGCGTTCATGGACAAGTACTATTCCGATGGCGACAGGCAAGATAGACGTCCTTTTTGGTTATGCTGCTGCCGAAACCCTGTCCCGAATGCTCGAACAATGTGGCGATGATCTCTCGCGTGAAACATCACGCGACAGGCCACGTCGTTCAAGGATTTTCAGAGTTCAGTCACACTCCCGGGAATTAAGATCAGTACTCGTCCAAACGACTTTCGGCCGATCAAGCAGGTCCGTCTTGTGCAGCTTGATGCCAGCTTGTGGCAGCCAATAGGTGACGTGATCGATAGCGCGTTTCTCGGTCCGGCTAACCGTTAAATCGAGAGATTGAGGGCGACACCTCGTTTGCGCTTTACTCAACGTATCTGACTGGCCCCACTGCGTCGGCAGTCGGGGCGGGCGGACGGTGTCGTTTTGCTCGCTAAAAGTCATAGTGCATTGTGTTCATCCGATGAGTGAAATCGCTGCACTTCCCGAGAGCTCCAAAACCGTAAATACTAACTTCAAAAGGTGACCCCTGGCCACCCATGCCGCATCGTCCCCAGAATTGCACCTCTCATAAGGATCTAGCCCTAGAGGCTTTCCGCTCTAAGTATGCATCGCGTCGGATTTGCGAGCCCGCACCTAAGGAGACTAAGTCCATGCAGAAGCTCGGCCGAGTTACGCTATTGACCAGCCTGGTTGCGTTCGCGCTTCAGCCTCATGGTACAGCAGCTCAATTCCTGGACAAGAAAGTCCTCACTTTAGCCGCCGCGGAGAAGATCGTTGCAGCCGCTAAAGCAGAAGCAGAGCGGAATCGGCTTGCCGGCGTGATCGCCGTTGTCGACGATGGCGGCTGGCCTATCCTATTGCTACGAATGGACAACGCGGCCTACGTGGCTAGCGTGGAGTTAGCGCCGGGAAAAGCGCGAACGGCCGCGCTTTTCAAGAAGCCGACCGAAACGCTCGAAAATGCAATCAATCAGGGTCGTTTTGCAGCAGTTACGGCGCGCGATTTCACGGAGATGAAGGGCGGTCTGCCGATCCTCGTCGATGGGCAGGTCGTCGGCGGTATTGGCGCAAGCTTTGATACCCCCGATCATGATGTTCAGATTGCGCAGGCGGGACTTGCAGCGCTTGCGCGTTAGCTCTGATCCTCACACCAGAAAGTGCTGAGGCATATTCTCGCCACTTCAGGAAAGCTCAGCATGATCAAGATTTGGATCGTCAGGTGAGAGTCGAGCTGGCGGGAGATCGCTTCGAATGCCCGAACCATAGGCATCGGTGGTTACGTCCCGATCGGCATCCTGTTGGCTTTGTTGGCTGTCGCGACGGTGGTTGCGTACTTGGGGTGGTCGTCAGGAGCAGAAACAGGTGTTCCTCCTTCAGGCTACCTCGCGATGACAATCGGTATACTCTTTTCTCTGATCGTTGGAGCTGGATTGATGACTCTTCTCTTCTGCAGCCGCCGCTCGGGATACGACGAGCCTGCCAGAATCATCCCTTCCGACCGCGACGAAAACCAGGGTCCTAAAACTCAAGCTGATGACATTGCATCTGAGCGCCAGGGGACGGATTGCTCGCTCCCGCAGCGTTGTGCCGACGTTCGGCGGAGCAACTGATCGGATTGCTCAAGAGCATACGGCCGTGGCGACGTTCGCCGGTCACTTGAAGGCGGTTCAGGACCACCCTGAAAAACTTTCACTTCCGCGCCGCGCCATTCTGGCCAAGCTTCCTCGTACTGGGATGGGAGGAGAAAAGGATGCAGGTCTCGGTGAGATCGGCTCGAAGTGGCGCGCACATGTCGCTCCGACGGGCGCTGGCGACGTCGGCCGGCGCACAGAACGGACCAATCAGGATCGGCGTGTTGACTGACATGTCGTCGCTCTATGCCGACAATGGCAGCCAGGGGAAGAGGCCTTCGCCTTCAGGCCGATGGAGAGGACGGCGGATGCCCGCTCGTGAGGAAATCGTAAACGGCCTGGGACCGCGAACCGCGCCGCGCGCAATCCGACCGGCGGAATTCGGGCGATGTGGAATGACTCGTTCGGTCTCAGCATTACTATTTCGAACCATCTGGGGGAGGCTAGCGGTGGAATCGGCGTTGCCCAACGGAAAATCCTATCAGAGCGATCCCCGGCGTCAGCGCTGATCGCGAAGCGCCCGGTGTGCTCACCGACATGTCCTCGCACTGCATTGCACGGTGCTGGGAAGCCACACGATTACAAATTTGCCGTCTGCTGCCTGCGCTATACCTAAATATGATGGACAGCGCGAGCTGTTGACACTCCGGCGGCGCTTGACACTTTGCGGCCGTCCACAACTTGAAAGGCGAGGTCAGCCATGAGCATTAAGCGTCGTGAATTCGTTGTTGGAGCGGGCGTCATTGGAGTCGTCGGCGTAACTGGCGGATCAGTCGCCCCACAACCCGCATCGGCAGAGCATGCAAAGCAGATGGGCGGGACGCAGACTGTTCAAGCATCCTCACCCGCACAGACTGCAACTTCCACACCACTCGAGAAGCGCGCCTACACGTTTCTCAATCCCGATGAGGCCACCTGGGTCGAGGCGGCGGTCAATCATATGATTCCAGCCGATGACTTGACGGCCAGCGGCGTCGATTTGGGCATTGCCTATTTCATCGACCAGCAATTGGCAGGCGGATTCGGGCAAGGCGGTAAAATGTTTATGCAAGGTCCATGGCACCCTGGGGTGCCCCAACAAGGGTGGCAGGTTCGCCTCTCTCCTGCGGAAGCTTATCGCGCCGCCATCCCGGCGATCAACGCATACTGCATCAAGACATACGGCAAGGACTTTCCATCGATCACGGAAAGTCAGCGCGATGAGGTCTTAAATGATCTCGGCACGGGCAAAGCGGATTCGGGACCGCTTCCTGCTGGCCTCTTCCTCGATCTGCTTTATCAGAACGTGATGGAAGGCTTTTTCAGCGATCCCGCTTACGGCGGAAATCGCGACAAGGCTGCATGGAAGATGATCGGCTATAGCGGGGCGACCGGTAACTTCGTCGACCTGATCGAGACGACTTACAACAAGCCTTACACCGAACCAAGTCAAAGCATCGCTGACTTGAGCTGATCTCAGATCGAAGGAGAATTCCGATGGCGACGAAGTTGAAACCCGTCGACGCAGTCATTGTAGGTTTTGGCTGGACCGGGGCTGTGCTGGCGAGGGAACTAACAAAAGCGGGACTCAACGTGCTGGCGATTGAGCGCGGCGGGATGCGCGACACGATCCCGAACTTTGCCGCGCCGATGATACACGACGAACTGCGTTTCGCCATTCGTCATGACCTGATGCAGGACGCGTCCCGCGAGACTCTCACGTTCCGCAACAGCGTTGACCAGACAGCGCTGCCGATAAGGCGCTGGGGATCGTTCCTGCCGGGAAACGGTGTGGGCGGTGCAGGTGTCCACTGGAATGGGCAGCACTATCGGTTTGCGCCGAGCGAATTCAGGATCCGCAGCCATTATCGCGAACGATACGGGAAGACGTTCATTCCCGACGAAATGACGATACAAGATTGGCCGGTTACGTACGACGAACTGGAGCCCTACTACGACCGCTTCGAATATCTCTGCGGCACGGCCGGGAAGGCCGGCAACATCAAAGGCGTGATCCAGGACGGCGGAAATCCGTTCGAAGGACCTCGTGCGCGCGAATATCCGAATCCGGCGATGAAGCGCAGCTTTCAAATGAAGATGTTCGAGGATGCCACGCGGGAAATGGGGTTTCACCCCTATGTTCAGCCATCCTCCGACGTTACGCAGGCCTACACGAACCCTGAGGGGGTGGACATGGGCTCCTGCGTATACTGCGGGTTCTGTGAGCGCTTCGGCTGCGAAATGTCAGCGAAAGCAAGCCCGCAATCGACGCTTCTGCCACTTTTGCTGAAAGACCCTAGATTTGAGCTGCGCACACTTTCTCATGTCACCAAGGTTAATCTCGACTCCGGCCGCAAAAAGGCAACCGGTGTTACCTATGTCGACTCTCAAGGTCGCGAGTTCGAACAGCCCGCCGACATGGTGCTCCTCTGCGCGTTTGGCCTCCATAACGCACGACTGATGATGCTGTCGGGAATCGGTCGCATCTACGATCCTGAAACCGGTAAGGGTGGCGTTGGGCGCAATTACGCCTACCAGATGTCCAGCAGCGTCACCGCGCACTTCAACGACAAGGTCTTCAATCCGTTCATGGGCGCCGGTGCGTGCGCCATGATCATAGACGATTTCAACTACGACAACTTCGATCATGGGCCGCTCGGCTTCGTGGGTGGTTCTTACATCTGTGTCGAGAGCAAGGGGCAACGGCCGATCGATTTCCGTAACCTGCCACCAGGCGAGCCTCGCTGGGGCAAAGGCTGGAAGCAATCGGTTGCCCACTGGTATAACCGCACTTTCGTGATCGCGTCATTCGGCAGCGTCACAGCCCAGCGCGGCAACTATCTTGACCTCGATCCCAACTATAAGGATGGCTTCGGCAATCCGCTGCTGAGGATGACGTTCGACTTCAGCAAAAATGATCTGGACATGTCGAAGTACTGCACCGATCGTGCAGCCGACATCGCCAAGCACATGAACCCGGACAAAATGGGCATCAACTATCGCAAGGGACCTTATTCGATCGTCCCGTACCAGACGACGCACACGACAGGCGGCACCATTATGGGAGCCGATCCGACAACCAGCGCTGTCAACCGCTATCTGCAAAGCTGGGATGTTCCCAACGTGTTTGTCATGGGCGCGGGCGCCTTTCCGCAAAACCCGTCGCACAATCCGACGGGCACAGTCGGAGCTCTGGCCTATTGGGCGGCCGATGCGATCACAACGAAGTATCTGAAATCGCCGGGGCGCCTGGTCCCGAGCTGAGCACCTTCGGATCCACGCAATCGCGCCAGCATGGGGGGCCGCCTCGGAACGGCGAGGTTGTCATCGAGTAGAACGCGGCCAGGGAGCACGATCGTGAGTTATTCCGGGAGCGGCGGATGCACACCAAACCTTGGAGCACTTGCGGCGCCTTTACCGTCACACGCGATCAAACGCCACGGTGCACAATGGCGTATGTTCTCAAGATAAGCGGCAAGCCGCATACGGTCGACGCTGACCGCGACACGCCGCTGCTGTGGGTGCTTCGCGACATGCTCCAAATGACTGGAACCAAGTTCGGATGCGGTATGGAGCTGTGCGGCGCGTGCACGGTGCATCTTGAAGGCGCGGCGACAAGCGCTTGTATCACTCCGATCGACAGCGTGGGCGACGCCCGCGCGGGACTGAGGTCATCCGTGTGACGTTGGTGCAAAGTCCGGTGGAAGTTGGTGAAGCATCATACACCTTGCGACGCACGATCCAAAGACCGGAACACATTTTGGCGGAGGGCGTTAATGTTCCGGTCGGGTCTTGCCTTTACGGGAGTGCCGGGGGACAAAATTTTCTCTGCGAGGCGAGCAAGTATGAACGGCATTTGGATGTCTCGGTGGAGATCATTTTGGCTAGAGATGGCCTCGAATGCGCGAACCATGGGCATCGGGGGATACGTCTTAGTAGGCATCCTACTGATGTTGCTAGCCGCCGTGATTGTCCTTGCGATCATGGGGTGGTCGTCGGCTGAAGAAGCAGACGTTACCCCCTTCGGATATTTCGCGATGGCAATCGGCATACTGTTTTCTCTGGTGTTCGGTATCGGATTGATGGCTCTGCTCTTTTACAGCAGCCGCGCGGGCTACGACGAGCCCGCCAGGCTGGTTCCACCCGACACTAACGAAAATCCCGAGTCTCGAACGCCAGATTGACATTAGGTGGGGTATTGCCGGTTAAGGTCATGAACGCGAGCACGAGCTGGTGCAATGATTTTCATCTCGAAGGACGACGCAGCTCGCTGCTTTGTTGCCGCCATTTCCACGCTCCTGATGGTTTTGCCCACGTGCGGCGAAGAGGACCGAGGACTGGCTTCGACTTAGTGCCCCGCCAGATCCCGCCAAAGGCGGTTAGTGGCGCCGTTGAGCACTTTACCTCCCATATGACAGACGCCCCTCGAGTTTGCCGTTGGAGCGTGTCCCAATACTCCCGACCTCAGAGAATCTTGGTATGCGGCTCGATTGAAAATGTCCGTTAGAGGCCTGGCGCTGGCAATTCTTCTGGCGGGTCTTCTCGAAGGCTCCCACGCATTCGCGCAGGAGGACAAGAAGACCGACGACGACAAGCCCGCCGATCCCGACACCGGGGGAGAGCACCGTCGAGGAGAAGACCCTCGGGCTTCTGCCGAACCCATTCCAAAAGTACGGGATCAAGTTCGCCGCGACTTACATCGGTGAGACGCTGGGGAATGTCTCCGGCGGACTGAAGCAGGGAGCGATCTACGAAGGCCGGTTAAACCTTGCGGTCGATGTCGACCTGCAGAAGCTCGTCGGCATCGACAAGCTCACGTTCCACGCCAACATGCTCCAGATCCACGGCGAGGGATTATCGCGCAACTATCTCGACAATTTTTTCGTCGTGAGCGGCATCGAAGCGTTGCCCTCGACTCGCCTCTACGAGGCCTACTTCGAAAAGCAGTGGGGCGACAAAACGGTCTCTTTGAAGTTTGGGCAGCTTGCCGCCGACAGCGAGTTCTTCAACACGAAATACACCGACGTCTTCACGAACGCGTCGATGGGCTGGCCGGCGATCACGTCGCTCGACCTGCCCAGCGGCGGTCCGTCGCCGCCGTTGGCCGCGATGGGCGCCCGGCTACTGGTCAACATCACCGATCAGCTATCCGTCCTTGGAGGCATCTTCGACGGCAATCAGGCAGGCCCGGGTCAGGATCCGCAAGAACGCAACCGATATGGCGTTAACTTCCGGGTCAACGATCCGCCTCTGCTGCTCGGGCAAATTCAGTACGCCTGGAACAACAAGAAAGGCGATCCCAATCTGACCGGCCAGGTCAAGTTCGGCGGATGGCGTCACTTCGGGCAATTCTCCGACCTTCAACTCGCAAGCAACGGAGTTTCGCTTGCGGCGCCGACCAGCAGCGGCACTCCGCTCATGTTGGTGGGCGACATCGGCGGCTGGGCGGTCTTCGAGCAGCAGCTTTATCGCGTGCCCAAAAGCGATGATCGTGGGATC
>NZ_JCAMOT010000063.1:0-29054 GCF_059512425.1 Bradyrhizobium sp. Leo78 | reverse complement strand
TTCTTTCGATTCAAGATTTCGCCGATCAGCGGATCAGCCCGAGTGGTCAAAGTTATGGGTAATTGAAAGCTTCACCGGATGCGTACTCGACCAGCGGATCAAGAACGATCCTTTGGCCGAGGCCGCGATCGCGTTCTTTGGTGCGGTGTGGGCACGAGAACGGACGACGGTCATTGTGGCGAAGGCAAGCATGCCCTGTGAGACATGGCGATGCCCGCCTGCCAGGAGCGGGTTTCTTGTGATCAAGACCAAGCTCGTTCTTGGTCGTTTCCAAGCCGTCCTCGACGGCCCAGCGATCGCCTTCCACTGACGCCAGCTTTTGAATGGACGTGCCTTGGTCATCACGTGGAGTAAAATGCCAAGTCGCCGTCGGCAATGTTGCGGCGGATCAGAAATCCTTGCAGATCGGCATCGGGCGAAGCCGACGAGGCTGCTGATAGAATCCGCTCGCCGGCTTGCTCTTCCCGCATTCCTGGCAGACGAGCGTCATGCAGGCGCCTCCAACAATCCGAGCTGGTTGACGCGGTCTGATACGGTGCGACCGTCATGGGTCAGCATGAACGGGAGAAAGACGGCATCGAACGACAGGATGCCGGTCTCAATCGCCATGATCTGGCCCTTGACCCAGTCGCGCAGGATCGAATTGATCGCGATCTGTCCCTGCGCCAGCGCGCGCTCGCGGTGCTCGCGCTCGGTGCGACCCCGAATCCGGTAGCTGTACGGATGCTCTTTCAGATACAGCGCGGCCCAGCCGCTGGCGCTGGCGCGCAACTGCATCTGACGACCGCGATGACGAAACGCCAGCAACAGCTCGTGCTTTTCGAAATCATCCATGAAGCCGATGCTGTCGCAGCCGACCCGGCGCAACACCTTGATGATGTCGTCGCGAGCGGCGACGCCGCTGGTCGCGTTCTCATAAGGCGTCGTCATGACGCGGGCTCCTGTCCCGGATTCTTCTCCGGCAGCAATTGGTCGACGACGGCGCCCAGGATCGAGGATGGCGTCTCGGCGCCGTCGCGGGTGATCGCGGTCGCCACGTTCTCGATCTCGGCGCCGTACTGCAGCGCCAACGAGAGCACCACCGCCGCGTCGCGCGCGATGGCCTCGACGGCCTCGCCGGATTTGCCGCCGGTTATGAAGACCTCGCCAAGGGCGCCGTCGTCATAGAACCCGAGCGTCACTGCAAAGCGGCGGCCGACGCCGCCCCATTCGATCTCGAATGTTTCGGCGCGGCGACGTTGCGGCAAGATCCGGCGCTCTCCCATCACGCCACCGCCGCGACTTTCGGCTTGCGCGGGCCGCGCTTCTCAGCCTCCAGCGCGCCCGATACCTGCCGGATGCAACCGATCAGCTCCGCGGCCTGCGAGCGCGTGGTGACCGCCGCCGTGATATGCAGCTCGATGTTGCCGTCATTGGTCTTCAACTGGACGTCCGCGCCTTTCGGAATCTTCATTGCGATCCTCCATGCTCTTGATCCGCCAGCGGCGTTTCGTATCGCGTCACCAGCTCGACCACGCCGATCACCTCGCGATGCCCGACATCGTTCGCGATCTTGTCGGCAAGCCGTTTGGCGATGCCGAAGTCGCTCAGTTCGGCCTCGATCTCACCCGTGGAAAGGTTGATGACGCGATAGGTCATGCCGATCCCTTTGCTTTGGAAAACTGCAACTCCCACTGCTCGGCGAACCTGCGCAGCTCCTTGTCGATCAGGTCGATCTTGCGCATGTCGGCCTCGGTCGGCTCCTCGCCGCCCGGATCGAAAACCGTCATCAGGCTGCGGAATAGGTGCTGGGCGCCAGCGAAAAACGCGAGCTTGCATTCCTCAAGCTGGACCAGCGGCGCGTCCGGCGGCACGACCGCGATCCGGTAGCCGATCCAACCGGCCTCGATCAGCTTGCCCGCCTCGGCCAGCTCTTTCGACAAACGTTCCAGATAGCTGCGATCAGCCATGGTCAAGCATCCAAGTTGCGTTCTGCTTTGATAAAGGCGGCGTGGACCCGCTGCACGAGATCGCAGAAATCGTCTTCGATTCCAGCATCGTGGTGAATCTTGACGGCGCCCGTGAGCAAGGCGCTGATAGCGAGCACCGTCCGGCACGTGCCGCAGAGCGAGGTCGGCACAAAGGCGCAGTCGGCGACGGCGTCGGCAAGGATCTGGGAGAATTTCACCGCGATCCGGTCCTGTTCTTCTTGAGCGCAGGGCATGGCGTCATCCTTTCTTGGTCCGGCGCCTCCGGCGGGGCGCGGTTCGCTCGCTCCTATCCTCGCCGCGCGGCGGGATCGTCATCACCGCCTCCGGTGGCTGGACCGGACCAGGGGTGAAGCGAGCCAGCAACTTGCGCACGCGATAGGCTTCGCTGAAGTGATCACCGGCATGACAGTGCATCGTGTCGGTGCGGCAGACCTCGCCGCAGCAGATCGCCTGCGCAATTTCGATGTCGCTGGGTCGCTCGTTCTTCATCTCAATGCTCGGTTGATGCGGCTTGACCGTTGCCGCCGTTGCGCGGCAGGAACTGGACTTCGGAGCCTTCGACCGAGCGGCGCTCGTCAAGCTCGCGCTCGGTGTCGTGAAACTTCTGCAGGCCGTGCATCAAAGCCGCGCCAGTCTGATCGAGCAGGCTCTTGATCGCTTCACCCCTGCGCATCATGGCGTCGCGGTCGGCGTTCGCGTTGGCGAGCTGACGGCGCAGGCTCTCATTCTCGAAATCCAGAATTGCCTTGTTGTGCTTCAAGGTCTCGTTTTCCGAACGCAGGGATTCGATCTCGGTCTGCATCGTTGAAATTTCGTTGGCGAGGTTCATGGGTGGTCTGCTCCTGTTGTGGCGCGTTTAGGTGATCCTCGGCCCGCTGCCGCCCTGGGGGCTGGGGGCTTTAAGGCAGCAGCGGGCTTTCGGATCGAGCTGCAGGCGTCGGGGGCGCCGGTTCCTGCAGCGCTCGATTCAATGCGGCGGCGAATCTGCGAACGGATTCCCGCGACAAAGCGCCGGTTGGTGGCATGGCCTTGCGGAATCAGCAGCATCAGACGCCGGCCGTCTCGGCTGGTAAAATGGATGCGCGTGTGGCGGGTGCCGTGCGTTACAAGAACGTCGGAGCCGCCGTAGTCCCGAATAAGCTTGATCGTCTCGCGCATCAGTTTTCTCATCGGCTACTCGACCGGCGTCAATGCCGTCCGGATGGCGTGCTCGTACTTCTTGCAGGCATGGATCACGACCGAGTGGCTGCGCTCGAACTTCTCGCCGATCTCGTGAAAGTTCTTGCCGGTGACGACGCGGACGAACGCCATCACCTTCTGGCGAATCTCGACGACGTCGGAGCGATCACTGAGCAGGACGGTCCGCGTGACGCCGTAATACTTGGCGCAGATACCCATCGCGTCGAGGATCTGGTTGCTCCAGGGGCGTGCAACGCGATGGCGACGGAACGCCCGGTCGGCCATGATCAGGAGATTGATCTCGACGGCCGCGAATTCCGCGGGTCGCTCCGTCTGCGGATGGCCCGTCAGCGACGGCATCCGCGCCGCCGCGATCCAATCGAGAGCAAGGGAAAGGGAATCGTAATTGGTGGTGAACAAGCGTCCGTGCAGTGCCATCACTTCCATAGTATCCTCCCCGTCTTTCAGGCCTCATCCGACCCTGCGTCGGATGGCACCTTCTTCTGTGATTTCGCAGCATGCTCATTGGCGTAGGCGTCGAGCGTGGCGACTGCGGCCTGACCGATGGCGGGTGCATTGCCGCGCAGCCGTTCGGCGAGGCGCGGCGAGATGTCCTTCGCGGTCTCGCTGGCGACGACGAATCCGGCGTCTTCCATCTCATCGCGGCCGTACATGCCGCCGATGATGTCGGGGCAATACATGCGCGCCCAGTCGCGCGACATGTTGTAAAACAGCTGCAAATCCGGTTTCAGGTCCCAGAGCGGCGACCCCTTGACCTTGCCGTATTCGTTGCGCGCCGGCCGCAGCTTGCCCAGCGTGAACTGGCCAGGGTCGGCGCTGCGCGGCGGGAAATAGCGCGGCTCCCTCTCGCCCTTGAAGGTCGCATAGACCCTGCAGCGGCGGTCGTCGCCTTCGCCCTCATATTCGACGTTCAGCCGCGTGGTGATCGGCGCGCGCTGCTCGATGATGGCATGGAAGAACTGGGATTCGTAGGCGACGCGCTTCTCGCCCTTGTTCTCGACGATGTAGGTCCAGCCCGCCAGCGTCAGCGCCGAGATGCCCAGCTCGTGCGCCTTCATGCAGACGCCGAACATGCCACCGACATTGCCCTGCAGCCACGGCGGAATCATCGGGCCAGCGGTCGACAACAGCTTGGCCTCATCGATCATGTCGCGCAGGTTGGCGACGTCGACGCCGCCGCCGCCTTTGAACAACAGAACCTGTTCGGTGCGCTCGTTGACGACCTTTTCGGCGTTGCCTTCCGCCAGGTCGCGGCGCGTCACGCGCTCCGGATGCGGACGGTCGGATTCCATGGGACGGTCGCCGGGAAAGGATTGATCGCTCATCAGGCAGCCTCACGCAGGGAGAATTTGACCCGGTCATCGACCGATTTGCGCCACCAGTCGGGCGCGTCGATGTATTCAGCGTCGGCACGATCGTCGCCCGGTCCCGGCCACACGCCGCCCTGGTAGCACTGCCAGAACATGCTGTAGGCGAGCTGATTGAGCTGATCGCCGCGCGCGATGTCCTCGTCCTTCAAGGTGCAGGCGCGCACGCAATAGGGCGGCCGGTTCTCGACAAACAGCACCGTGAACGATTGCACCGGAAGGCCGAGCGCGCGGGCGCCTTCGATCACCATGGCCGCCTGCTGGTAGTAGCCGCGATCGGCCATCGTCCGCTGCAGGTTGCGGTATAGCACTGGCGGGTGCGTCGTCTTGATCTCGGCATAGTCGCCGCTGGCGTTGGGAATCTCGTCGGGCCGCGCCTTCTTCCAGAATCCGCGATCGTCCTTCCAGATCAGCGAACGTTCGGGGGCGCCACCGAGCATCCCGGCCTGGACCAGCGGGAAGCTGCCCAGGGCGACAATCATGCCCTTCGCATGCGACGCCATCTCCGGCGTGATGATCGTTTTGCGATTCCGAATCTGCTCGGCCTTCCACTCCCGCCATTCCTTCCGGTTCCCGTTGTACGGGTGTCCGGCAATCGTCGCGGGACGGAAGACGCAATCGCTTTCGAACGGCTCGGCTGCGACGGCGGCATGCAGGAAGCGGCCGAGCGCCATCGCCTCGCTCTGCTCTTCATCGTCGACGTGATCCGGATTGAGCCTGGATTTTTCCCAGGCGTGGCGCGGCGATTCCCCGATGATGCCGCGCAGCATCGTCGAGGACACGCTGACCTCCGAGCAGAGGTCAAACCGATGGTAGTCGGTCAGCGGGATGCCGCGATAAATCCCGGGCTCGGTTATCGTTTTCCCATCCCAAGGAATCGACTGCATGTCCCATCCTCCCGCGCAATCGTCGGGCGTTCCTCGCCCTCGCGCCGAGGACAAGGCGAATGAAGTCCAGTCTGAGGAACCGATACGGGCCGCCCGCTAAAGGTCGCGAACAGTAACGCCGTCGTGGTTAGCTGGGCGTGTCTGTTGGTGCTCTCACCGCCCTAAATCGTGCTGCGATTCCACGCTCACGAAACCAAGTTGTCAACAGGCTCGAACGTCAGCGCATGAAGTTTCCGGACACGATGCAACCTCTGGGATTAATGCGTGTTCGCCTGCATATTTTATGAGGCAGTCAAACCGTCGCAGCTACAAACTCTCTGGACATCGAACAACGGCGAACAAGTGTAAACATGGACACGCGTCGCGTTTGGTGACAATTAAAACGACCATCGATCGTGCTCATGACGATGACACCAGATGGTCAATCCAGCCACATCGACATGGGATTCTGAGGCCGTCTCGGTCCTGCAAAGGATGTGGGGCGCAGGCAATTCGGCGTCTGTGATCGCTGCGGCGATGCATCGATCTCGCAATGCGGTCATCGGCAAGGTCGTTCGCATGAAGCTGCAACGCGCGAATGGATGGCCGGTCACCATGAAGGCGCGAACGGCGTCCCAAACCAGGACAAAGGCGCTGTCGAGCCGGACCGAACCGGCGCGGCCGGTCTCCTACCTTAAGGCGCGCGACTTCCATTGTCACGCCGTGCTCGATCAGCGCGGCGCGGACGGTCTTCGCATGCGCTGCGGCGCGCGGCACCTCAAGGGCGCGTCGTGGTGCCAAGCGCACTATCTCGCCTACTTCAACCATAGCCGGAGTCCCTGATGCCAACACGCGAGGCCCGCGCAGCACATCCCAAGCTCGCCGAGGCCCAGCAAATCACAACAGGGATAGACGATGGCCAAGGCAGCAGCAGTCGCGAACGACTTCGATCCGCAGCTCGTGCAGGAAATCCTGGCGAAGATTGACGGCTACAAATCCGATTTGCTTTCCGAGCGCGGCTCGTCGATGGCGCGGTGCCGCAACATCCGCGAGTCGATCAGCAACGTTTACAAGGAAGCCAAGGCGCGCGGCGTTCCGACCAAGGAATTGCGCTCGCTGGTGAAGATCCGCGACAACGAGCAGAAGAACCGCGAGATTTACGAGGAACTGGAGGCCGACCAGCAGCAAGTGCTGGCTATGCTCGCGGTCGCCGAGGGCGTCAAGGACCTGCCGCTCTGGCGCGCCGCATCGGCCGCCGCCGCTGAAAGCCGCCCCGCGACGTATCAGTAATGGGGGCGGCCATGGATGACACCGCCCAAGCCAACCAAGCCTTCGGCCGTCTGACCACCGGCATCCATGTTGCCGGTTACACGCTGGAACGTGCGTTTCAGGAACTGGAGTCATTGCTTGAAGCTGACCGCTGGAAACTGATCGGTGATGGCTTCGATAATGTCAGCAAATTCATCGCCAGCATTAAACTCGACACGCTCACCGCCGCCGCGGCCGAGCGCAAGAAGATGGTGGCGAAGATCAAGGCGCTGCAACCGGACACGTCGAACCGCAGCATTGCGAAGATGCTCGGGGTGAATCCGTCCACGATTGATGAGGACGTTGCCGGAAAACCGGCAGTCGCGAAAAAAAACTCCAAGGAAACCAAAGCCTCCGAGAAGATAGCTGCCGGAAATCCGGCACCCCCCGAAATCAGCGGCGCGCAAGCTGCAAAGATTGTAGACCGGCGCACCACCGACATTGCCACGACGCAGGCGAGGCGCGCGGATAAGGAGCAACGGCTTGGTGCAAAGATCGCCGCGCTCCCGGACGCCAAATTTGGCGTCATCCTCGCCGACCCGGAATGGCACGACGAAGTGTACTCAGAACAGACCGGGATGAATCGTCACGCATCCCGCGTCTACACGACCAGCGACATTGAGAACATCAAGCAGCGCCCGGTCGGGGACATTGCCGCGGATGACTGTGTGCTGTTTCTCTGGTCCACCAATCAGCACCTCGATGTTGCAATCGAGGTCTTGCGAGCTTGGGGTTTTGAATACGCTTCGCACTACATCTGGCGCAAACCAACCCTGGGCCTTGGATACTGGAATCGAAGCGTTCACGAAGTGCTTCTGATCGGGACAAAGGGTAGTCCGCCATGCCCCGCGCTCGGCACGCAGTGGGACTCTGTGATCGACGCGCCCCGTGGCGGTGAACATTCCGCAAAGCCCGAAATCTTTCTTGAGATGATCGAGCAGTATTTCCCGACCGTTCCCAAGATCGAACTGAATCGGCGGGGCGTTGCACGACCGGGTTGGAGCGCTTGGGGGAATGAGGCTGACGAGGGAGCAGCCGCATGATCCGAGACCCGGTGAAATACTGTGCGGCCCTTTGGGATTGGGATTTTTTGAAACCGTGCTTCAACGGCACGGCCATCCGGGTTGCCGACCTTGATGGTCTGCTGGATGACGAGGGCATCGTCCAAAAGCACGGCTACGTCGAGAGGTACGGCCATCATCTCCTGTTCGAGACGACGGTGCCCGACCGGGAAATGACGAGCGGGCAATTGAGAAGCCATAGCTCGTTGGTGAAGGTTGGTTTTTGCGTCGTCTACTTGTGGGGGGTGCCGAACAGCTTTCCGATTCACAAAGTCCAAGTCTGGAAAGAATTTGAGGCGCAGCGCGGCGATGTGAACGTCAACGTCAGCGACGCCGGACTCGTTGGCTGGGTTTGTAAGTGGTTCAGATGGTCAACACAAAATCCGATCACGCCGCCACTGGAACCCGCCTTCTTCGATAGGGCGGAAGTCCAATGACCTATTCGCCGCGCATCCTCGCGCTCGATCTCGCCAGCCGTTCCGGCTGGGCCTGCGGCTATCCCTCCGATTTGACGCCGCGCTCTGGCTCGGTGCGCTTTGCCCGCGAAGGCGCCAGCATGGGCGCTGTGTTCTCCGGCTGCAGGCAGTGGCTGAACGATTTCCTCGCGACCGAATCCGACGTCAAGCTGATCGTGTTCGAAGCGCCGATGACGCCGCAGCACATGTCAGGCCGCACCAGCGCCGACATGATCCGCGTGCTGATCGGGCTTTGCGTCGTCGTCGAGGAAGCAACCTATGGGCGTGGCTACGATGTGCGCGAGGCGCGCGTCTCCGACGTGCGGGCGCATTTCCTCGGCACCAACCGGATCAAACGCAAAGAGGCGAAGGTCCTTACCATCGATGCATGTCATCGGCTCGGTTGGGCACCGGCCGATGACAACGCCGCTGATGCGCTCGCGCTCTGGCATTACCAGGCATCGCTGCTTGAGCCGAGGCTCGCCGTACAAACGTCGCCGCTCTTTCGCCGGAGGATTGCGTAATGGCCGAATTTCCCGCGCTGCCGCTTTGGACCGATGCCTTCCTCTCGGACACGATGCACCTCAGCGCCGCTGAAACCGGAGCCTATCTGCTGCTGCTCATGACGGCATGGCGGCGACCGCATAACGACCTGCCCGACGATGATAGCGAGCTAGCCCGGTTTGCGCGCGTCTCGCCGAATAACTGGCCCCGCATAAGGCCGCGGGTCATGGCGTTTTGGACACTCTCAGATGGTCGATGGCGGCAGAAAAGGCTCGATGAGGTTCGGGAGCAAGTGCACAAACGGCAACAAAAAGCGGCTGACGCCGCGCAGTCCCGGTGGGGTTCCAACCCCGCCAGTGTTTCTCGCTCAGCGAGAAGAAAAAGTGTTCTCTCAGCGAGAACGAATGCGTTCTCACACTCTGATGCTAACTCATTGGAAAATAACAATGCGGCAGATGCGGGCGCATCACCCGAGCATTTGCTCGATCCGCCTGTTCGCATATCCAACCAAAACCAAAACCATATAAGAGAAGATTCTTCTTTTAATGATGGTAGTAAGAAAGATTCTGAATCATCAGCAGGATCGCAATCCGACTCTGGTGAGCGCCGCGTTCTCGGGAACTTCGACTTTCTGTCCGACGACGGATCGGTCCTGATCGACGCCGAGGAATTCGCCGCCCTCGATGCCGAGCTGCCCTTCATCAAAAACGTTCGCGGCCTGGTGCGTCACGCGTGCCGGTCATGGCTGCTCGACACCAAGGAAGCCTCCCGTAAGGAAACGCTGCTGCGCTGGCTGCGGCGCAAGAATTCCGAAAACGCGCTCAAGTCGAGCACAAAGCCGCCGGCCGGATCATCGCCGGCGCCCGGTTACAAATACGCCACTCAAGCGATCCTCGACGCGCACGATGAGCGCGCCAGGATGAAAGCGAGAAGCGATGCGGCCTACGAACGAGCGCGATTGCGAAGGGAGGCAAGAGCAAATGGAGAACAGCCCGCAGACGAATTTCCAGATCCTAGCTCGGACCAACGCCACTAGACCGGGCGTCTTTCGATGCCCGGTTTGTAGCCACAAACGGAAGCACCACCAGTCGCAGAAATGTCTATCGGTAAAGCGAGCGGACGACAGTCATGGGATCATCTTCAACTGTCACCACTGTGGATTTCACGGGTTCGCATCGGACGCTGGCACCCAGCGCCGTCGAATGGGCCAAGGCCGTGCGCAAGATAAGCCAAGAGACTTTGGCGAAGCTGCCCGTCGCATCCGGAACGGCATTCTTCCCTGACCTACAATCCAAATCGGAGGCGCTGTTCTTCCGCTATCCCGACGGCTGGAAGGCGCGTTCCTATCCAGCCAAGGCGTTCACGCAGAAGCAGGGCACCAGCCCGACGTTCTGGAATCTGGCAGCTGTGCTCGATGGTCCCCTCACCGACGTTTACATCGTTGAGGGCGAGCTGGACGTTTGCGCGTTGGTCGAGTGCAGCATCGCAGCCGATCAGGTTCTCGGCGCTCCGTCGGCGAGCGGAGATCAGCAGTATGTTCGGGATGCGCTCGCGGCCGGTTTGAATCGCGCCAAGCGTTTCATCTGGTGCGGCGACGAGGACAAGGCCGGCCTCGAATTGCGCTCGACCATGGCGCAATTGTTCGGCACCGCGAAGTTCTATTTCATCGACTGGCCTGAAGGTTCGAAAGACGCAAACGATCATCTGCGGACCGATGGCGCCAAGGCGGTGCATGACCTTGTCGTCGACGGCTCGACGCCGTGGCCAGCCGAGGGTCTGTTTCGGATGGCCGAAATTCCGGAGCCTGCGCCGATGACGACGTGGGACCCGGGGTTCAACTGGGGCCGCAAGTGCATGTTCGCCGCCGGAACGCTCTCGGTGACGACCGGTCATCCCGGTATGGGCAAGACGCTGCTGTTCGGTCAAATCTGGTACAACATCGTCCAGGCCTATGGTCTTTTGGCATGCGTTGCGAGTTTCGAGACGCGGGCCAAGCCGCACATCCGCCGCCAGCTGCGGACGTTGCATTCGCGGAAACTGGAGTCGATCTTGACCGGACCGGATATCGCGGCGGCCGACCGATGGATCAATGATCACTACCTGTTTCTGATTCATCCGGAACGGCGACCGACGCTGGCATGGTTGCTTCAACAGGCGGAGACCGCCGTCGTTCGGTACAAGGCCAACATCCTCCAGGTCGATCCTTGGAATCGGCTTGAGGCAAGCCGCGAGCCGCGCGAGAGCGAGACCGATTACATCGGCCGGTGCCTGCGCGAGCTTTACAACTTCGCGACCGACTTCAATGTCCACGTCCAAATCCTGGCGCACCCTGCCAAGATGGAAACCATGCGACGCAGCGAGCCGCCGGAGCTTGAGCACATCGCTGGTTCAAAGCATTGGGACAACATGGTCGACCAGAGATTCGTCGTGCATCGCCCACGCTTGTTCAACGACAAGGGCGAGCGCGAGACCTACGTCGAACTGCATCACAAAAAGGCGCGGTTTGACGAACTCGGATATGCCACCAAGTTTGCCCTCGACTACGATATCGGTGTTGGGCGTTTTGGTGTGTGCGAGCTGAAGCAGAAACGGAAATCGACCCATACAGCCGCGACCATGGAGGACGACAGTGAATTGCGATGAACAGGCCGCCATTGACCACGAACGCGCAATGCTGATGGCGCTTTGGCTCGATATGCCGCTTGGACCGCCGCACCGGATTGAGGGCCTCAATCAGTTCAGCACCGAGGAAAAACTGTTCAGCCTAACGGCGTGCTGCGCCACCATGATCGTCACGGCTATCCGGACGCTCGCACCTAACCGTGAAGCTGCGCTTGATGGATTGGATAAGCTGGTCGTCGATATGCGGCGGCAGATCGGGGGAGATAAGCAATGCTCATCCTGATCAGGCACGACGATCTCAAGTTCAACCCGCTGGAGGACATCGAGATGGAGGACATCGCGCCGTCGGTCTGGAGCGGACCGCATGTCGGCAAGCGGCTGTCGGAAGCGATGCGAACGCTGCGCATGCTGCCGATGCGCGCGGTCCAGGGCTACTGCGGCGCCTGGCCTTCCTACGCCTACGAATTCGAGGATCTTCTCGCACAGCACGAGCAAGGCGAGCTGGAGAAGACGCAGCGCATGCAGAACCGCGCCCGGCTGTTGCCGAGCTACAGCGACGTCACGCGGATGGAGGCGGCGGTCTATTGGCCCGCGCGCTTCCTCGGTCAGGCGGACTGGCTGATGCGCGCGGTCAACATGGTCGCGTTGGCGCATTCGCTGGAGCGCGACGCCGGATGGGTCGCGGCGCAATGCGGCTACGCCGACACCTGGCGCGATCGTCACGACAAGGGATGCGAGGTCATCGCGCGCGGTCTGGGCACCGCATTCGTGCCGGTGTTCTGATGGCAGAGGATTGGCGGATACGGGCCTATTACGCCAACCGCCCCGCGGAGGCGAAGAATCACGGCGAGCTGGCGCTGGAGACGTGGCGCCGGGGCGACGTCAGCAAGGAAATCGAGCTGATGGTGTTTCACGATCGCACCGACATTGCCTATTTCGATCTGGTCGATTGCAACGCGCACACCACGACGCGGCTCTATCGCGACGGCCGGGGCGGATGGTCGCCGAGCCGATCCGCCGCATGGGCAGGCGGAGGCAAACGATGAGGGAAGCCGAAATCGACAGGGAGGAATTCAACGGCCTGTTGCGGCAGCTGGCTCCGATCATTCGCGATTATCTCCAGGACGCGCAGGACAAGCGCGGCCCCGATCCGATCAACAGTTTCACCGTGTTGAACGCGCTCGCGATCTGTGCCGCTCTGCCGCTCAACGGCGCGCCCGATGAGGTTTACGATTGGTTCATCGAGGCGCTCGATACCGCGCGGTGCGATCTCGATTTGCAGGCTCGCCTCAATGGTCATTGAGTTCGATCTCCCGCGCGGCGCCGAGCGCGGCTATTTCATCGCCTTCGGCGTGGTGGCGGTCTACATCGCGACAGCGCCGAGGGGCGAGCCGTGCGTCGTCGCGGTGACGCGCGATCTCGGCAAGAGGCTGACGGCGCTGCAGCGCAAATGGCCGGATTGGGACATCAGCTGCGCCTATTGGGTTCGCGATCGAGCGCGCGCCCAGGCGCTGGCAAGCGAGGTCAACCGCGTGTTGCCGCATGTCGATAAGGTCCGCCTGCTCGTGCGCGGCGAAGATGCGGCGCGGCTGATCGTCAAGGCTGCCGTCGAGCGTGGCATCAGCCTGACGGGCCACAACGCGGCGATAGCGCGCGTTCGGGATGCCATCGCCGAGATTGAGCGTCGAATCAGCGACGCGAATGGGCGCGGTGAACTAGCGTGGTTCAATGCCGCTTACCGCCAATGGCGGCTCCGGGCGAAGGGCACCGGCATCAGCATGAGCTATCATGCCGCGCGGGCGCGGCTGCGAAACGAGGCGATCAAGCAATTGATTTTGCAAGGTGTAAACAGCACGCGGACAGATTTGGAGCGCCGTGTGTTTCCGCGGCTTCCGAACGCCTCCAACAGGAATGACGTTGACAAGCTTGACAAACAGGGGTCCTCTTCGCCCGCGCCCCTGCGGGGTGAGGTGCGCGCCGATGACGAAACGCCAGCAAAAGCTTGAACGTCTTGCGAGCGCGATCCTCGCCGACGATGCCACGCGAGGGATCGCCCGCCCCAGATCGGCAAACGGTGTGGCGGTGTCAAACCGTAGCCTTGCCCGGCGGCTTCTCCGCGAAAACAGACAAAAGATCGTGAGCCAGTACCGGACGCTGCCTGATGTTGCGCGCCGAGAGCTGACGTCGCGCTTCAAGCGTGAACGCGAGCGAAATCCAAAGCTCGACTGGACCGACTGGCTCTCGCAAAATCTCCGATTGACCGATGCCGCGCTTCCATCGTTGAAATCACCGTGACGCTTGCCCGTAAGCCTTTCGAGCCTCCCGGCTTTTGGCTTGGGCATTGGTCGTGGTTACACCTGACTTCGAACCGATCTCGTAAGAGGTCGGTTCTTTTTTGGCCGGAGCCATGACCGAGCACAACCGCATCAAGATCGAGTATCGGCCGCTCGGAGCGCTCAGGCTCAATCCGCGTAACGCGCGGCTGCACAGCGACGATCAGATCGCCGAGATCGCGCGCTCGATCAGCCGCTTCGGATTCCTCAACCCGCTGCTGGTCGATAAGGACAGTACCATCATCGCGGGCGAAGGCAGGTACCTGGCCGCGCGCAAGCTTGGCCTGCTGGAGGCGCCGGTCATCGAGCTGGCGGGCCTTTCCGAAGCGCAGTGCCGCGCGCTGGCGCTGGCGGACAATCGCATCGCGCTCAATTCGAAATGGGATGAGGCGATGCTGCGCGCCGAGATCGAGGCGCTGCGGTCAGCCGGCGAGATGATCGACGATCTGGGTTTCAGTCCCGACGAGCTGCAGGGCCTTCTGGTTGAAGAAGCCGCCCCACTGGTTGCCGAGATTCTGACCGGTGAGATTCACGACCGGTTCTGGATCTCCGTGCGCGGCCCGCTCCAGGATCAGGCCGCGGCGCTGCAGCGGCTGACGAAAATGATGGCCGACATGCCCGCCGTCGAGGTCGAGCTTGGCACCATCGGGCTGGAGCCGTAATGCCGCGCTGGTCCGCTGGCTTGCAGAACGTCGCCAAGGTGACGAACCATCGCCATGGCAAGCCGGCCAAGGTCCTGATCAGGCGCAACGTGCTTGAGGCCGTCGGCCGCGACGTCGAGGTCTTCGATGCGTTCGCGGGCTCGGGCGAGATGTATCGCGAGGTCTGGCGCCAAGCCGCCGGCTATGTCGGCTGCGATCAGAAATGGTTTCGCGATGAGCGCTGCGCCTATGTCGCCGACAACCGGCGGGTGCTGCGCGCGATCGATCTGGCGCCGTTCTCGATCTTCGACTTCGACGCGTTCGGCTCGCCCTGGGAGCAGATGCTGATCGTCGCGGCGCGGCGCAAGGTTGCTGCAGGCGAGCGCCTCGGCGTGGTGCTGACCGAAGGCAGCATGATCAATCTGAAGCAAGGCGGACTGCCGAAGGCGCTCGGAGCTGCGGCGGGGCTAACGGGACGGCTGTCGGGGATGGCACGCTGGCGGGACGAGATCATCGAGCGCGCGATTGCAGGCTTTGCGCAGCGCATTGGCTGCACCGTCGACCGCCGCTGGCAGGCAGCGGGCAAATCGGCGGCGCAGGTGCTTTACATCGGCTTGGTGCTGACCGGCGTCAGTGGTGCTGCGGCACCCGCGGCGGGTTCGGATAGCCGTCGGGAAGAAATTTCTGCAGGTCTTTCTTGATGTAATGCGCGGCGCCGAGCTTGTTCAACAGCTCGATCATGCGCAGCGTGTAGTCTTGCCAGTCGGTGGTCTTGGTCATCGGCAGGTAGTTGACGCGGCCGACCTTGAACAGGTCGACAAAACGGTGCGTCTTCTTGACGATGGCGAGCGAGGATTCGACGTCCAGGGTCGGCTCCAGGCTAGCCCAGGTGAAGATGCCCGCAGCGTGAAACCGCTTGAGCGCGGCGAGACGATCCTCCGGCGGCGCGGCGTTGCGCTCCCATTTTTTCGAGAACCGGTCGTCGAGGCTGGTCAAGGTCGAGGCGAAGGCGTCGCGCTTGGCCCGGAACAGGTCGAGGTCGCGCAGGCTTCGCGTGCCGCCCTTGGTCAAGGTGCAGATGCCGAGGCCGTGCTCGATCAGGGCCTGGAGCGTCGAGCGCGTCAGCGTGTTGTCGCCTGGGTGATACGGGTCGGTGGTGAACGACAGCATGACCTGCCCGGTCAGGCGCGCGGCCTTGTATTTCGCCGCGTCCTTCCGCAGCTTGTCGAGGAAACCCGGACGCGGGTTGGCGCCCTCGTCGAATTCCTTCCGGGTCATCTTGAGGACGTCGGGCACGTAGCAATAGGCGCAGCCGTGGCCGCAGCCGCGATACGGATTGGTGGCGAGCGGTGAATATTCGCCCGCCTGTCCGCGCGGGGCATAGATGATGCTGCAGCCTGCGACCGAAACGCCGTCGGGGTTGATGGTGACGGGAGCGTTCATGGTTCAGGGTCCAATGGTTTGAGTCCGGCGAGCCGGTAGGCCCGCTCCGGGGTGACGTCGAACTGGATCATGAGTTCGATCAGGATGGCGATATTGGTCGGCTCCGGCAGCTCGCCAGAGGCGTAGCGGCGGATGGTGCGCGGGTCGACATTGAGGAAACGCGCGAAACCGTTCTGGCTGGTCTGCAGCAGATCGAGCGCTTCACGGAAGCGCTCAGGGGTCATCGCGGGCTCGTTGGTCATGTCGAATCCTTCGTCTT
The DNA here is from genome assembly GCF_059512425.1 of Bradyrhizobium sp. Leo78. Taxonomy (NCBI): domain Bacteria; kingdom Pseudomonadati; phylum Pseudomonadota; class Alphaproteobacteria; order Hyphomicrobiales; family Nitrobacteraceae; genus Bradyrhizobium; species Bradyrhizobium sp. Leo78. The sequence continues at coordinate 13,025 of NZ_JCAMOT010000063.1, read as the reverse complement.
GCATTGGCTCGACAAGGATAGGGCGCAACGCCCTGGCGGTCAAAGCGCACATCAGCTGGCTCCCATTTCAGCGAGCCGCGCCGCCTGTGGATCGTCCGACAGTGCGACCACGCGAGTCATAGATCGTCGTCGTGTTGCCGCTCCTGGATGCGCGACCGGTAACGCTGCCAGCGGCGTCGTAGAACGTCGTCGTGCCCTGGCTGTCGGTCGCCGAGCGCCCGACACTTCGCCCCGAGGAGTCGTAATAGCTGCGCTGTTGCGCCGAGCCGTCGCTGGTTAGCGCGGCGAGCGCAATAGCTGCCAGAAGGATTTTCGTCGTCATCTTCGTATCTCCAGCACGGCCTGACGTCGGTCAGCCTCCGTAGCACCTTGTTGATTTCCGCCAGTTCAATATGAGCCGCCGCCGGGACCGATGCCGTCCATCGGACACCGTATTGATCGACGAGGCGTTTGAACCGATCAATTGCTTGTTGGCGTGTCATCGGCTCTTTCATTGCAGTGTCGTCCTTTGATCGTGATGGATGATGATGGTGTGGCCGCCATCCGGCTCTCGCAAGCGGTTGGTCAGCAGCGTGTGCTGGTCGAGCTGCGCCAGCAGCTGGGTCAGCCGGGCGATCCGCGCTCGCAGGCGCGCGATCTCGTCGTTCATGGCAGCACCACGATGCTATGGACGTGGCGGCGCAAGGCCGCGACGTCGGTCGCCCGCTTCAAGGCCTGATGGTAGTCCGTCTCGGTGTTGCAGTTCACGAAGTGGTCGGCCACGGTGACGGCGGCGGAGATCAGCAGGAAACGCCAGTAACCGCGCCCCTGCGGTTTCTGGCCGTGCTCGCGCTCGTAACGCGCAGTGCAGATTGTCAGGGTCATCGCATGAATTCTCTGAACGGATTGGGGAACGGAGGCGGCGGCGGTGGCGGTCCGTCCGTCCGGCATTCGGCAGCGGCCCGGATCGAAAGCCGGTGCCCCTGCAGCTCGCGCTCGATGATCGGCGGGTACAGATCGCGCGCCGCGGCCTTGCAGGCCTCGCGGTTGGCGAAGTCGGTCGCGATCGATGTGATCGAGACCGAGCCGGTATCGGTGAGCGCAAGCACGGTGGCGAACAGTTTCCACATCGTCATTGCCTCGGCGGCGGCGGTTGCCGGGGATCACGGCCTTCCGCAATAGCGGTCCGGATGGCTTCGACCTGTTCGCCATAGGAAGGATTGAAGGGCACAGGCGGCGTGTCGAGTTCGATCCAGCCCTTACGCCGATAACTATCGACGATGATGCGATAGGCGAAGAAGGCATAGACTGGCCACATGAGGCCAGAGGTGAGCAGCGCCAGTAGCAACGCGATGCCGGCGTGCAACCAGACTTCTTTGTAGGCCAGATAAAAGCAGCCGAAGAAGAACGTCAGCCAGAACGCCGACCCCTTGTTGATCCTGACAACCGCGCCGGTTTGAGGGTTGCGAAATACAGTCTCAAAGCGTTGCGGCTGTGACGGCAAGCTAAAGGGCTGGCCGGTGCTGCCCATCGCCGGCATCGCGATCACTTCGGCGCGCAGCTTCTCGAATTCGTCTTGGCTGATCAGCCCCTGGTCGCGCATCTCGACCAGCTCTTTGATCTTGGTGATTTTGTCGGTCATCTGGTTTTTCTCCGATCAGCCGTTATTGGTCTTCGCCCATGCGAGCGGTGCTCGCCGCCTGCAGCTCCGCCCAACGTTCGGGTTCGGAGATGGAATGCGGTTCTGGCCAGTTGGTGACGGACCGCTGCACCGTCATGGCGGGAAAATCGGTTGTCTTGATGAATCCCGCCTCCCATGCGGCGGCCAAGTTGATGACGGCATAGTGGGTCTGCCGTGGTGCCCAGGTGCGCGACGCAAACAATTCGGTGAATGAGATTTGCAGTTGCACCGCGTCCTTGCTCGCGCCGATCTCCGCGCCGAAGTTCTCGCAGAATTCGGCATAGTAGGCGTCGAGACCGCGACCGGGCTTGGTCTGGTGCGTCCAGACGGCGCGCGGGCCGAATTCTTGAACTAGGTTTTTGTAAAGCTTGGTCAGGCGCGCAAGCGTCCATGCTCGCTTCGGCGTGGTCGTCTTCTTGGTGGTCATTTCAATTTTCCCTTCGGGTTGTGAGTGCTGCGGATTCGTGCCGTTCGATCTGATGATGATTTGCTCTCGCATGATCAGCCTCGCTTGACGGCGTCGAGGACGGCCAATATCCGGCCGAAGGTTTCCGCCGACACGCTGCCAAGGCGATCGATCGATACCTCGCCGGAATGGCTCATGCGCGCCGCGATGTAGTGGCCGGAAGCGCCGGAATAGATTTGCGCCGTCTGCTCACGTTCGTTCACGCGAATGTCCAGCGTCGGATGCGCTTCCTTCAAGGCGTCGGCATTCTTGACGATGCTTGCGCGGTTCTCGCGCTGCGCCTTGGCATAGGCGCGCCGTGCCGCGAGCGGCGCTTGATTTGCATCAAGGACCCGCTTTTTGAGGTCGTTCGCAATCGCAGCGAGGCTGCGGCCGTCCGGATTGATCGAGGCGCTTTCGGTCGCCTGGGCCTTGTCATAGGTCGACCAGTCGCCCCACGCGATCTCGGGCGCGTTGGCGTAGGCCTTGACCCGGCGCGTGTGGGTGTTGGCGTGCAAGTCCAGCCGGTCGGTCCCGACCAGGATCTGCTGCTGTTCGTTCGGATAGTCGCCAGCAGGCAGCAGCTTGCCGCCCAGCGCTTTGGCGATGTCGGCGGCAAAGCGCGGCAGATCGATGCTGCAGCGCTTGCGGCCGTGTTCTTCGGTTTCGGTGATGTAGGTCATCTTGTCTCCGGGTATCCATTTGCCCTTGAGCCGAGGCCGCAGGATCGCGGCCCCTTCTGACGCCTCAAGCCCGGTAAGCTTTCGCTGCCGGGCATGGGTGACGATGGTGCGCGTGCTCATTCGTGAAAGGCACAAAAGCAGCTCTTGCTGCAGAACCGGCCGGGATGGTCGAGGCGCCGGCCGCCGTCGGTTTCGGTGAAGTAGCGGAACAGCTGGCGCGTGGTGCCGCACCATTGGCATTCGCCGGCTCCGGCGTTGTCGCGGTGCAGCTCGGTGCGGGCGAACGGGTCGCGGCAGATCAAACGGGACATGGTCGGTCCTCCGGTTAGGCCATCAAGTTGAGCTGGCGCAGGCTGGCGTGACCGTCGCGGCCGATCACGATGTGATCGTGCACGGCGATGCCGAGCGGCTTGGCCGTCTCGACGATCTGTTTCGTCATGGCGATATCGGCGCCCGACGGCGACGGGTCACCCGACGGATGGTTGTGCACGAGCAGCAGCGCGCACGCGTGCAGCTCGATCGCGCGGCGCAGCTGGTGCTGGCGGAGCGGATGGCGGCGCCTGCGGTCCCGGCGCGGCCGGGATGGCGCCAGCGGCGGACAGCGGAACGACCTGCTGCTGCACCCGCGGCTCATCGCCGAAGTCGACGGCGTCGAGGCCTTCCTGCGCGCGGGCCTCGTTGGGCGCATAGATGCCGCCCTGGACGCCACGCGCGAGCGCCTCGATCCGGTCCTTGAGCGCCGAGCGCAACAGCGCGGCGGTATCGAATTCGACGTATTCGTCGGGCTGGCCCTTGAGGCCGAACAGCAGCCCGAATGCTTCCTCGATGTGGTTGAGCGCAAAGCCCAACCCCATGGCGATCCAGCTCTGCATCAAAAGCTCGGTGGAGGCGTAGTTGGTGCCGCCAATGCCGAGGATTTGCAGCGGCACGCGAAACGCCAGCGCGATGTGCTCATTCGAGAGCTTGAGGATTTCCGCCGTTGCAGCATCGCGACCACCGACCGACCACGGCTGCACTTTGAGTCCCGCCGTCAGGATCGGGGTGCCGCCCTGATGCAGGTTCTTGGCCTGATCGTTCCAGCGGTCGCGCAGCGCCTGGACCTGATCCTTGTCGAGCACCAGATCGGTCGACAGCACGGCGCTCGGGCGCGCCTCGTTGAGATAGAACGCCGCCTGCTGGCGCGAGATCGCGGCGCCGACGCCGACGTCCTCATAGGCGGCAACGATGGGGGACTCGCCGACCAGCGGCGTCGGCGCGCGACTATTGGTGTGCAGCCTGATGTGGAGCACGTCGCGCTGTGGCACCAAGAGACCGGCTTCTCCGCCCAGGCGCTTGGCGATGACGTCATTGCCGTGGAGCGCATAGAAAATCTCGCCGTTGTAGGCGAGACGCGGATGCGACTGCGCCGGATTCATCAGGTGCAGTTCATCGATCTCGTAACGGTCATTCCTGAGCGCCAGCGCATAGGCGTTGCCCTCGGTGTAGAGCGAGCGCGTCGTGTTCAGCAGAAAATCGCTGATCGTCTGGTAGTCGTTGGGATGTCGCAGGATGCGGGCGAGCGCGGAGGTCTTGACCCGGTCGCGCCCGCCCTCGTCATTGAGCCGCCAATGGTCGCCGGGGCACATGGCGACCGTCTGCGAATAGGCCGAGACGCACGCCTCGACCATCGCAGACCGCGACAGGCTGATCGGGCTGTACCCGAGCTGCCACCAATTCCAGTTTTCGCCGACACCGACAGGCAGCCAGCCGCCAGTGACCGGCAAATGCCATGGACCGGGACGATAGTCGCCTTCGCCTTTGATGATCCGGCTTGCGATGCGCGACAGGAGGTCCCAAGCACCCATCAGCTCGTTCTGGTCTGATAGTTCCGGTCGCGTTGTCCCGCTTCCATGTGCCGGGTCTTGTGGTTGTTCTGCTCCGGCTTCGGCGCATGCGGATCGGGTCCGCTGCCGTCCTCCTCGTGCTCCTGGATGTACTCGCCCATCTTGGTGCGGTCGTTCTCCTCCTGCGTCGGGGTCGGCTTGCCTTTCGACAGTTTCTCCTTGCCCTCGGCGCGGGTCTTTTCGCTTTGCTCATGCTCGCGGTCGTAGGCCCTCTTGGCCGCTTCTTTCGCATCAGTCATGACCTGATCTCCTCTGGTTATCGCCGCCGCCGGCCAGCGGCGGCAGCGCCTTCCACCGGTTCGGTGAAAGTGAACTGCACGACGTTGCTGTCACCGGCCGCGTCGCGCACGAGCACGCCGTAGCTGCCAGCCGCACCGGCAAAGCCGACGATCGAAGTCGTCAGCCGGGTCGAGGCGACCAGCGTGGTTGTCTGCGGCGCGCCGTCGAACACGATCACCGCATCAGGCCCGAACGAGCCATCGACCTGCAGGGTGACGTCGGGAAGCGGGCCGGTGGTCGGGGAAATGCTCTCGATGACCGGCACGCTTGGCTCGGGCGGATTCGGCAAATCCGGCGGATACGGCACCCCGGGATCGAGCGGGCTGCCGTCCGGCTCTTTCTCGATGACGTGCTCGCCCATCGCAGCGAGATCGTTCTCTTCCTGCGTCGGGGTAGGCTTCGACCCTTCCGCAAGATTCTGACCCGCCGGGAGCGGCGGGTCTTTCTTGTCGCTGTCAGCCATGGCGGTCACCACGTCACGCCTTGCACCCACGCGACCATGCCCGGACGCCGCAGCGTCCAGTTGACCGGCAGGATCAGCCGCAGCGCCAGGCTGTCGGTCTGCCACAGCGAGCGCACCGGGTTGGCCGGCGTGCCCGGATCGGCACCACCCACGATCGGCTGCGGGTTGGTGTCCTCCATGTGCAGCGTCGCCTGATCGCTGATCTCGAAGCGGGGAGCCTCGCCGCCCACGGTGACGAAGTCGGCCGCGTCGAGCGCGATGATGGTCCCCATCGGCACCGTGCCGGAGTCGATGATGGCATAGCCCGCGAGCCTGCCTTGGCTAACCTCGGCCTGGAACGGGAACGTGCCCACACCCGGAGCCGGGGTCAGCCCAGCGGACAGAACCTGCTGCGGGTTCATCAGCCAGCACATGTTGCGGATGTAGCCCTGCGTCGCGGTCAAGAGCGCGCCCGCCACGTTCTTGATGTCGCCGACGATCACCGAGAAATCCAAGGAATGGTACGACGCCGAGGAGCGCAGGTTGCGGCTCGGCACGGAATTCGACAAGCAGCTGAATTTGTTCGAAGGCAAGTGGAGCCGCATAAGCGACATTATCAACACCTTGAAGGTCGGGCCGCTCACCACCGCGCTGGAGAACGCCAACAAGGTGACGTCGGCGATCCTTTCCAGCTTCGAATCGCTTGAACAGCTTTTCATCCGGATCGGCAACAGCGATGTGTTCAAGCGCGGGTACAACACGCCGAGCAGCATTGAGGGGGCCACCAAGCCGGAGCTGTTGCCGCAACAGCCGGGCAGGAAAGAGGAAGACAAGAGCTACCTGGAGCGCTGGAACGACTACTGGACCAACAAGCCGAACAAGCCGGTTGAGGACAACACCAAGGCGACCGAGCAACTGACCGGCAAGATCGATGAAGCCATCAAAAAACAGTTGCCGGGCTATCAACCGATGTCGTTCCAAGGCGGCGGCGGTGGCGGCGGCTTCGCCGGCATGGTGCAGCAGGCGGCCTATTCGCCGGGCGGCGGATTGGGGCGAACCCAAGGTGGCGCGCCGATGTTCGGCGGCGGCGGCGGTGCATGGGGCGGCGGTGGTGGCGGGGCCGGTGGCGGTGGTTACACCAGCGGAGCCGGCGGCGGCGAGAGCGGTGGCGCGGCTGCATTCCCGGGTGGCGGTGCCGGCGGCGCGCCCAATGGCAGCGACGTCGGCGGCGGCATTTCACCCGCCGGCAATCAGGCCTCCGGCAACGGCGAGGCCGGTCCGGCGCAGGCGCTGGCCTTCGCGCGGCAACATCTCGGCGAAGATGAAATCCGCGATCAGACCAAACTGAGCGGTTTCTTCCGCGAGAACGGCATCAAGGTTAATCCGGCAACCACGGCGTGGTGCGCGGCATTCGTCAATTCCAATCTTGCGAAGGCCGGCATGAAGGGCTCCGGCTCGCTGGTTGCAACGAGTTTTCTAAATTACGGCTCGGCGGTCAAACCGGGAAACGTGCAGCCGGGCGACATCGGCATATTGGCGCGGGGCCGCAGCGCCGGCCAGACCGGCGGCCATGTCGGTTTTCTTACCGGTTCAACGCGAAAGAATCCGCGAACCGGTGAACTGGAGTACGAAATGCTCGGCGGCAACCAAGGCGGCACCGCGTCCGGACAAGGCGGCGTGTCGACGCAATGGCGTTCAGCCTCGCAAATTACAGCGCGCCGTCCGGATTGGGATCGCAGCCAAGTCGCCAACAACGGTCAGACCGCAGGCCCGGGCGGAGGCCAACGCGCGGGCGATACGCCAGCCGGGGGCAAGGGTGGCGGCGGATACCTGCAAGAGCAGCGCGCGCCGTTGATGGCCGAGCTGAACGATCCGGCGGTCAAGGCCAAGCTGTCGCAACTGCAGGCCTATGAGGGCGGCGGCGCCGCCACGGTCGAGGCGCTGTACAACCGGGTCTCGATGATCCGGCAAAAAGTGCCCGGCTACACCCTCAAGGATGAACTGAACAGCCGCTTCTACGCGATGAACAAGCCGGGCATGGGCGCCAAATCGATCAGCCCGGCGCAGCAGCGAGAATTCGACAAACAGGTGGCGGCGGTCGGCGGTGGCAGCAACCTGATCCAAGGCCGCACCAACCAAGGCATGGAGGGCGATCCCGGCACCCATCTGCCCGGTCGCGTCGCGGTGCCAGGATCGAGCGAGGTTTACAACTATTGGGAAGGCCGGCGGCGCGGCGTTGAATTTTCGACCGGTGCGAGCGCGGCCTGCGCGGCACGTAATCAGCAGGCCATCGCCGATCGCGCCCAAGTCGATCGCGCACAGGCCAACGCCACCAAGGTCGAGGGCACCGGCAAGATCAGCGTCGACGTCAACGCGCCGAAGGGCACCAAAGTCGGCGCCGAGGGCGGCGGACTGTTCAAGGAAGTCGAGGTCAACCGGCAGACCCAGATGGAGCCGGCCAAGCGCTCGGCGACCAACGAAGAACCGATGAACATCTAGGAATGATCGATGGCGACGATCTTCGATCTGCCAACGGCGTGGCGCAACCGCTATATGCCGGCGTCATTCCGCAACGCGCGTTTCCATTGCGAGGTCAACAGCCGGGAAGGCGGCCGCAGCATCGTCGAACACGTGTTTCCGAAAAAGGAATTGCCCTACGCCGAGGACATGGGCCGCGTCGCGCGCACGTTTTCGATCCGCGCCTATTGCATGGTCTATCCCTATGACGACGCCGCCAACGACATCCTGTATCGCCGCGACTACCAGCTGGCGCGCAATCGTTTGATCGCGGCGCTGGAGGAGGAAGGCCCGGGCCGGCTGCGCTTGCCGACCTTGGGCGACCAGATCGTGGTGTGCCCGCGCTATCGGATTACGGAGGAAGAAAAGCTCGGCGGCTATTGCGTGTTCGATATCACCTTTCAAGAGCAAGGCCTCGATCCGCAGACCTGGACGCCAGCCATCGATACCGCTGGCAAATTGCTCAATGAGAGCCAAAACCTGCGCAACCAGGCGCAGCGCGTGCTGGCTAATCCGCCGGCCGGGGTCAACGCATGAAGCGGCAGGACGCCATCGAAGCCGCCGGCATCGTCGACCGCATGCTGGCCAACCTGATCGCGACCGTGCCGCCGAAGGGCCGCGCCGGCTCGCAGGCCCGCACCACGATCGGCGACACCCGCGCCAATGCCTTGAAGCTGTTGATCCATGACGACATCGGGCCATCGCTCGATGCCTGCTTTGACGACGCCCGGCTCGCCGGGTCCACGCTGCAGCAGATCGAGAGCGTGCGGCGCCAGCTTGATGCCGAGACCACCGCGACGTTGGGCGGCATCCTGGTCAAGAACGCCAGTGTGCGGTTTTGCCTCGCCACCGAGGCCGCGATCATCGCCCGGATGGAGTTCGTCAGCCGGCAGAGCGTCGCGCTGATCAAGAACGAGATGGCGCAGCCCTTCGCCGAGGCCGAGGAGATCGCGGCCGACGATATGGATTCGATGACCTATCAGGCGTTGATCCGGCTGCAGGCGGCGATCACCAATCATCTGGTCGAGACCGCGCGCCCGTTGCCGCGCATGCTGCGCTACCAGTTCGCCGCGGTGCTGCCATCGCTGATGCTGTCCTATCGGCTCTATGACGACGCCTCGCGCGCCGATGAAGTGCGGCAGGAAAACAAGATCGTGCATCCGGCGTTCTGCCCGACCGAGGGCTTGGCGCTGTCGCAATGAGCGAACCTTAAGGAGATCACATGCCGCGACCCCAGGAAGTCGCGCAGCTGGTGGTCGCCGGCTTGATCTTCGAAGATTGGGAGACCGTCGAGGTTTCGAGCGATTGGGCGGAAGCCTTCAGCCATTTCAAGTTCACCGCGGCCGAGCGCGACACCGAGGTGACGACGGCGCGCGGCAGGGTGCCGCTGTGGCAGAAATTGCAGTTCAAGCCGGATGATCAGTGCACCATCCTGCTCGCCGGCCAGCTCGCGATCACCGGTTTCATCGAAGTGCGTCAGGTGGCCTATGACGCCACCCAGCACGGCGTGATGCTGATCGGCAAGAGCCTGACCGCCAACGCGGCGAAATCCAGCGTCGACACCAAGACCGGGAATTTCGACGACAAGAACGTGGTCCAGGTCGCGCAGGAAGTGGTCGCGCCCTACGGCGTCGGCATCAAGGTAGTCGGGTCGCCGGACCTGACGCCATTCCCGAAATTGCAGAACAATCCCGGCGAATTGGTCTGGGATTTCCTCGAGCGCATCGCGCGCCCGCGCGGCGTGGTGATGGGCTCGGATGCGCACGGCAGCTTCCTTTTGATCGGCGAGCACACCGGCACCATCGTCAGCGAGCTGATCGAGGGCATCAACATCAAGTCGTGCCAATGCGTGATCAGCCATGAGCACGTCTATACCGAGCACAAGGTGATCGGCCAGCACGCCGCCAGCGACGACAATTCCGGCACCGCGGCCAGCGAGCTGAAATGCAGCGTCACCGGCATGTCGGGCTCGATGTTCTCCAAATTGATCACGCCGGCCGAGCAGCCGGTGAAGACGCAGCCGGAAGTCTGCAACCGCGCCAAGTACGAAGCGATCTGGCACAACGGCACCAACGTCACCGCAACCATCGTAGTGTACGGCTGGCTGCGCGACGGCCGATCGTTGTGGCAGCCCGGCGATGACGTTCACGTCTATTCGCCGATGGCGATGCTGGACATGCCGATGAAGATCCAGCGCGTCACCTTCACCCAGGATCGCAACACCGGCACCCTGACCAAGCTCGATGTGGTGGCGCCGTGGCTGCTGCGCGACAGCATGGGCTGGGATGTCCGCCACCCCAACCAGCCCGGCGGGCAGACCATCGGCGACCCGGCTGATCAAATCCGGCGAGACTTCGGCCCCATAAAGTTCAGATAAATGCCCCTGGATCTCACGCACCGTCATGCCGCGCGCGTAGAGGCTCAGGATTTTGTCGTCAAAGCCGTCGAAACGGGTCTGGCCCTTGGCGATCAATAGCGGCTCAAAGCTGCCGGCCCGGTCGCGTGGCACAGCTATGTCGATCTCGCCGTCCTCGGTCAGGATTGTCTTCGCGCTGGTTCCGTTACGGCTATTGCCGCTGCCGCGGCCAGCCGGGTCCCCCTTCTCGTAGCCAAGATGATCGCTCAGCTCCGCACCAAGCGCCCGCTCAATCAGCGCCTTCTTCAGCTGCTTGAAAAGCCCGTCTGCACCTGTGAGGTCTTCAGGCTTCTCATAGTTAGCAAGCAGTTGATCCAGTAGTTCAGGTGTAATCGTCGTGTCGGTCGTCATGTGAGTCTCCTCGGTAAGGTAAACTCACAGAAACCTGCTTACACATTCTTTCTGACACCCTCGGTGGCGTCGTACGCAATGTCCGCTCGATTACCTCAGCAACCTGATCGTCGTTGATGGTTCGAGGGCGGCCGGGGCGAGCTTCGTCAAGCAGCCATCACAGCGATCCCTCAAGAATCGGCGGCGCCACTTGCCAACGGTGTGTTCATGGATGCCGAGTTCGGCAGCCACAGACTTGCTTGGCAAGCCGTCTGCACACCGCAGGATCGCACGGCACCGCTCAGACAGCGACCGAGCTACACGATGACGACGAACTTGCCTCTCTAAATATGCTCGCTCTTGCAGACTCAGCACCAACGGTTCGATTGGCCGGCCTCTCACACCTGCATTCGCCACAAGCGCTCTCCTCTATAGAGATTCGCGCCATCATATAATGTGACGAACTTACGTTCCAGATGACTAGATCCAGTAGTCATCACCATTGCCAGGTGCCCTATCAATCAAGGCGCGAAACCCGCCATTCCAAACAAATCCAAGCTCGGGGTTCCAACGCACCAAGGCGGCGTAATCGTGTCCCGCTTGTCGGCTGTTGGCCTATCTGCGATCTCGGAGAATGCAAGAGACCAACATGGGCTTCGGAGTTGCTTTCGTCGGGCTCCTGGTCGTCGCGCTCTGCTTCATCGTGCCGCCGATCCCCGGAGGAAAGAAATGTTTCGGCGCATGGCCGCGCCGCGATAGAACCGTCGTTGCCCTCCCTATCGTGACGGTAACCATGGCTGTCGCGGACATATCCGCGGTTTCCCGAAATTGAGACCCAAACGCGACTTGCCCTGCTGTGCCGAAAGGGATGGCCGGGTTTACTTCGTTTCTGGATCGCTCTCCGCATCAGACCGGATATGCTCGGCAAGCAGCCGGCACTGGTCGCATGAGCGATATCGTTTCCACGCCGAAGCGCAGATCATTGTTCCGGCCGCGATGATGTCGCTGGTGGTTGTCAGCCTGCTTCTGCTTGCCTATTCGGTGGGCGCGCTCATCGCGGGCTGCGCCGGTGGCTGAACAGACCGTGCCAAGACAGGGCGTCTTTGACTCTCCGCATAGATGGATGGTTGCGATTCTTCTTCCAGTCACAAGTGCGCGGCCGCCGCAGCCTGTGCTTCGAAAGGATTCCTTCGAGATTCATCCGGTAGGCTCGAATGGCCCGGTTCAATCTCGCCTCCTTCGAAAGGGCCGCGCAGCCTTTTGGCCGACTGGTCAGCAGCTTCGCCAGCTTTGCCTTTCGACTGTCGGATTCAGCCTCGCACACAAGGTCTGGCCGGTGTCGGCGAGAGCCGCTTCAGCCAGTTCTATCGACACAAGCCGACCTCAGCTCCTGAGCCGGTTTTGCAGGGCCAGCCGACTGACCCTGAGGTTCTTAAGGTTCAGCAGGTCCGGCTGTCCTGTTGCCAATCGCCTGACCAGCTCCCGGGTGCCGTCCACGACAAAGACGCCGCAATCATAGGTGTTGCTCTGCTGGCGCATTGCGGCCCGTTGCGGGTTGGCCCCCAGCCGTTCTGCGAGCTCCGCTGCGGGCCCGTCATTATATCCCACCTGAGAGCCGTACCCATCGTCTACCATCAGAGAATCGTAGTAATGGGCAACCGGCGGCCTTGACCGATCGCTGCGATCAACCAGCAGCAGCGACCAGTGACTGCCGCGCTGCTCTATCTTCGCGCCGGCATCGTTTACCGGCAGGAACAGGAAGTCGTCTGTATGGCCAATCCAATTGAGTGCTTGTGCCGCGAACGCGTCTGACCGCACCATTTGGGCTATCAGGGGATTCACGAACTGCGTCCGGGCGGCGAGATCCGGATTGCTCTCCTGCAACTCCTGTGTCAGGAGCTCATAGTCCCGCTGGATATGCTCGTTCGACAGCCAGTCCGTGGCACCTAGCACGCGTCCGGCGGAAGAGGCGCCGGTAACTGACGTACCGGTCCGGGCATCTGGGACGGGGGAAGGGCGAGGATGATGGATGAATTGCGCATCGCGGCGTCCTCGCGTCCCCAATGTGATCGAGTAGGTCTCACTGTTGATGGAGACCTGCCTTGGGCCGCTGAACTGGGTCGGCAGGACGCCGATGTTATCCAGGGCATCGAGCAGGAAATCCGGCACCGGCCGGGAGCCATGCTGCCAATTCTCGCCGACGAGAGGTCCGATATCCTCAAGCTCCACAAGCGAGCCCGATGCGCCGACGACAAAGCCGGCAGGGCCGAGCACCGGCGCTGATTGAGCATCGTCGCGCAATTCGGATGGCGTCGGCGCATTCAGGTCAACGAAAGAGTCCAGACCCGCGTAGGTATTTGAACGAGCTCC
>NZ_JCAMOT010000062.1:0-32511 GCF_059512425.1 Bradyrhizobium sp. Leo78 | reverse complement strand
CTGCGCCAAATCCTCGTCCAGCTCATCCGCCGACTTCAGCTCCTCCCAAGCTGAAATCCGGGTTCTTCACGGTCGACCAGATAAGTGGTGATTGCCAAATGCGCTCCCTTTAGCCCTGCCCGGGCAGCGATGGTGCGATCTAGAACGAGGTGGGGTTTAAGGAACCCCGGGATCGTCACTAAACCTCTGTTTGATTGCGCAAGGCGAGGCGGGTGTCTACACCTGGGCTGGCACGACGCGGGATACGGCATGCCCGGCATGCGGTCCTGCTCGCGGCTGGCCAGGTTGTTGGACCGGATGGACAGGACATGCGCTATGGCAAGCCCGAGTTCCGCAACGATGGCTTTGTCGCCTTGGGGCGCAATTCGCTGCGTCAAAACGCCAGCTAACGACAGACATCCTGCATCAAAGAAGAACCACGTGCTGCCTAAACATCTGCATCGCCTCGAAGCTGAATCGATCGAAATCATGCGTGAGGTTGTCGCCGAGTTCAAAAGGCCGGTCATGCTCTATTCGATCGGAAAAGACTCGAGCGTCATGCTGCACGTCGCCATCAAGGCGTTCTATCCGGCAAAGTTGCCGTTCCCCCTGCTTCACGTCGACACGGGCTGGAAGTTTCGCGAGATGATCACCTTCCGCGATGAGACAGCCAAGCGCCTCGGCGTCGACTTGATCGTCCACGTGAACAAGGAAGGCATCGAGCGCGGGATCAACCCGATCGATTCCGGCTCGGCTCTTCATACGCAGGTGATGAAGACCGATGGCTTAAAGCAAGCGCTTGATCTCTATCAGTTCGATGCCGCGTTTGGTGGAGCACGACGTGACGAGGAAAAGAGCCGCGCAAAAGAACGGATATTCTCCTTCCGTTCGGCCGGACACGTGTGGGACCCACGCAACCAGCGACCGGAGCTCTGGAATCTCTTCAACACCCGAATCCGCCAGGGCGAAACCATGCGTGTGTTCGCAATGTCGAACTGGACTGAGCTCGACGTCTGGGAATACATCATGCTCGAGAAGATCCCGGTCGTCCCGCTCTATTTCGCAAAGCAAAGGCCCGTCGTCCGGCGGAGCGGCGCAATGATCATGGTCGACGACAAGCGATTACCGCTTCAGTCGAACGAGAGGCCGGAGATGCGGATGATACGTTTCCGCACGCTGGGATGCTATCCCTTGAGCGGGGCTATCGACTCCGACGCGACCACGATCGAGGACATCGTCGCGGAAATGCAGACCGCGAGGGTATCTGAGCGCCAGGGACGCTTGATCGATACCGATGAAGCCGCTTCGATGGAGAAGAAGAAGCGGGAAGGTTACTTCTGATGGCTTCCAAAGCGACAGCCGAGCTGGTCCAGGCCGGAACGAAGGACCAACTGCGATTCATCACCTGCGGTTCGGTCGACGACGGCAAGTCGACGCTGATCGGCCGGCTGCTGCATGACACCAAGATGATTTACGAGGATCAGCTGATGGCGCTGGCACGCGACAGCGCCAAGCACGGCACCAACGGCAATGAAATCGACTTTGCGCTGGTAGTCGACGGGCTTGAGGCCGAACGGGAGCAGGGCATCACGATTGACGTGGCTTACCGCTTCTTTACCACCCGGCGCCGCTCGTTCATGGTGGCCGACACGCCCGGCCACGAGCAGTACACGCGTAATATGGCAACCGGCGCCTCGAACGCCCAGCTCGCCATCATCCTGATCGATGCCCGCAAGGGTGTGCTGGTCCAGACCAAGCGTCACTCCTTCATCTGTTCGCTGCTCGGTATTCGTCATGTCGTCCTGGCAGTGAACAAAATCGACCTCGTCAACTACAAGAAGGAGAGTTTTGACCGGATCGTCGGTGAGTATGTGGCCTTTGCTGCCGGTCTTGGCTTCACGTCGATCGTTCCGATCCCGATCTCCGCCCGGTACGGCGACAACGTCATCAACCGCTCCGGCAAGACCCAGTGGTACCAGGGGCCTTGCCTGCTCGATCATTTGGAGAGCATCGATATCCAGTCCGACACTGGAAGCCAGGCTTTCCGCTTTCCAGTCCAGTGCGTGAATCGGCCCAACCTGGACTTCCGCGGCTATGCCGGGACGGTGGCTTCCGCGAGCATCTCGGCAGGAGATGAGATCGTTGTCGCAGCGTCTGGACGGACTACACGCGTCAAGCGCATCGTCACCCAGGACGGCGATCTTCCTCGCGCTGAGGCCGGCGATGCCGTCACCATTGTCGTCGAAGATGAGATTGATATCAGCCGTGGCGATCTTCTCGCTCGTCCGGCTGAGCGGCCGGAGGTCGCCGATCAATTCGCCGCTCATCTGATCTGGATGGACAATGACCCGCTCGTTGCTGGACGCAACTACATCCTTCGCATTGGAACACAGACTGTGGCCGCCGGTCGTATTACTACAATCAAGTATCGGATCGACGTCAACACACGTGAGCACCTGGCAGCCAAGACGCTTAGCCTCAACGAGATCGGATTCTGCAATCTTGCGACCGCAACGCCCACGGCTTTCGATGCTTACGAGGTCAATCGCAAGACCGGTTCATTCATCCTCATCGACCGTTACACCCACCGCACGGTCGGCGCCGGCATGATCGCGTTTCCGCTACGGCGGGCTAGCAATATCGCGTGGCAACCGATTTCAGTGGGTAAGAGAGAGCGGGCGGCGCTCAAGGATCAAAAGCCTTGCATCATCTGGTTCACCGGCCTGTCCGGCGCGGGCAAATCGACAATTGCCAACGTCGTCGATCAGAAGTTGTTCGCAATGTCGCGCCACACGATGCTGCTGGACGGCGACAACGTGCGGCACGGATTAAATGGGGACCTCGGCTTCACCGAGGCCGACCGTGTTGAAAATATTCGGCGTGTGGGCGAACTCGCCAAGTTGATGGCCGATAGCGGTTTGATCGTGATTTGCTCATTCATCTCGCCCTACAGGTCCGAGCGAGATATGGTACGCAACCTGGTTGCTGAGGATGAGTTCATTGAAGTTTTTGTGGACACGCCAATCGAAGAATGCGCGCGGCGCGATCCCAAAGGTCTCTATGCAAAGGCGAACTCCGGCAAGATCAAGAACTTCACCGGCGTCGATGCGCCCTACGAAACGCCAATAAGACCCGAAATTCATCTCAAGACCATGGGGCAGAAGCCCGAACACCTAGCGCAAGCCGTTGTCGATCTATTGATGGCCCGCGCAATCGTCCGCGGCCGCTAGCGTTTGCCAAATTTGCCGTCCTTGCCGAAACACTCGAGCCGGTTAGCTCCCGCAACTTGCACTATAAAAGAAGGGTTCTATCGGCAGAGCTTGCCGTAAGGCCCAAAGCAACGCTTCACAGATGGTCGATATAGGGCTCCACATCCCGCCTGATTTCATACTAGCGGCAACCATCGTAGTGCCGTCGGCGTTGTCGGTGTCGAGCCTCGAATTTCGTGCTGATCGCCGGAGCGACAGCCCTGCGCGAACGCCCCTCAGCCAAATCAGGCCAACTTGCTACTCGTGATGGCATGCTTGGATGTTGCTTTTCTCAGCGATGGGGTCGCCCCCCATGTAAGCCGACCGCGAGCTCCGCTCACTAGTCCATGACCTCCTCATATCGTTTGTCGAATACCGAGAAACCAGCGGACAAGTACAAGGGCTGTCCCTACCGCAAATCCAATCCGCTGGCAGTTGATCGAGAATCGGGCGATGCTGCTGCTCGATGTTTGATTTGTGCAAACTGATCGTCGGGACAGTGATCGATCTGCTGCGGTCGCGCGCAACGCTCGAGGCGGAGATTTTGGTGCTGAGGCAGCAAATCAATGTGCTGCGGCGCGGCAATCCCAAGAGACTTCGATTTGCGTCGATTTACCGGCTGATATTGGGAGGTATCTGCCGGCTGTTTCCCAAGATGTATGATACACTTGCAATTGTCCGACCCGATACCGTGATCCGCTGGCACCGCGCCGGTTTTAGGCTGTATTGGCGCAGGAAATCGCGCCACTGTTGCGGTCGACCAACGGTATCGTTGGAGATTCGCCGTCTGATCCGCGAGATGAGCCTCGCCAATCCATTGTGGGGAGCACCGAGACTCCATGGCGAGCTTCTCAAGCTCGGCATCGATGTCGGCCAGACCAGCGTCGCCAAGTACATGGCACGGAGGAGGGGACCCCCCTCGCAGGGATGGAAGACGTTCCTTCGCAACCATGCTGACGGGATCGCGGCGATGGACCTTTTCGTGGTGCCGACGATCTCGTTCCGGTTGCTCTATGGATTGCTGATCATGGGCCATGGTCGGCGGCAGATCCTGTGGCTTGGAGTGACCGCGCACCCAACGGCCGAATGGATCGCCAATCAACTGACGGAGGCGTGTGGCTGGGAGCAAATCCCTCGTTACCTGATCCGGGACCGCGACGGCGCCTACGGAAAGATATTCCTGCGCCGGGTTCGATCCATCGGGATTCGAGACCGTCCGACGTCTCCTCGCTCACCTTGGCAAAACGCTTGTGCAGAACGGCTGATCGGTTCAATCCGCCGGAATGCATTGATCATGTCGTGGTGTTCGGAGAGCGCCATCTGCGTCACGTGCTGCTCTCGTACATGAACTATTACAACGGCACGCGCACCCATTTGTCGTTGCATAAAGACGCGCCGATTTCACGCGGCGCCGCGACAGTTGGACGCATTCTCTGTCGCCCGATTCTGGGCGGACTGCACCACCAATATGCCCGGACTTGATTTGCGGTAGGCATAGGGCAGGGGCTATGAGCTCGGGCCAGTACGGGCTTCGCCCCTTGGGGCAGGGGCGTCGGGGAAAACCTGGCGCTCGCGCTATCGTTCCTCTGCGCGCAGCGAAGTTTCTTGATCCAGTCGCCCGGAAAGGCAGGCGAGTACGACCGCAGGTCAGCGGCGCTCTTCGCTAACTACCTCTCACTGCATCCTCGCAGGACGAAAGTAAGGCGGCAGTTCGCGAAACCAAAATTTGCTTCGACGATGCAATGCTCCTTCAGCGATTGGTGCCCGCATGGGAATAACAATTGGCCATCTACCGGATACTTCAAAACTCACCTCTCGGGCCTGAAGAGATCGCGCGGCTGTCTCGAGCCTACGAACATGCCCTGCGCAGGATCGGCGTACAGGATCGCAACGACTCCTCACCGAACTGTTTGAAGAAGAGAAAGGCTTTGCCATGAGTAGAGCAGCTAACCAGGCGGTGCCCCCTTTTCCTCGCCGAGCTCCTTGATTGTCCGGACGATCTCCTCCGGATGGACGGGCTTCTTCACGATGCGGCTGCCGGGGACGGGGCGTGGTGGGGTGGGCGAGAAGCCCGTTGCGTAGATGACCGGCAGGTTCGGATCCTGCTCTCGGTAGCGTTCCGCGATCTGCCATCCATCGACTTGTCCGGGCAGCCTGACGTCGGTGACCAGCGCGACGTGGTGCTCGCACCAGGCCAGAGCCTCCTCTCCAGTGCTCGCGTGGATCACGGGATAGCCTGCCTCGCGCAGCGCTTCGACTACGAATTCGCGGATCAGAGGGTCGTCCTCGACGAGAAGTACGCTCACTGGTGGCTCACTAGGAAATGGCATCCGTCACGCAGTCGAACGGCCCAATCGGCCGGTCGTTCCCGACGGAAAGAATCGAGCCGACGTGATGCGAGTCCGTATCGGAAGGAGACCCGCACCGATTGGCGGCCCGGCTCGCCGATGGATTGCCGGACAATTCGACCGCTGTTGTTCGAATGCACGGTCGTGTCGCGATCGCCGTGGAAGACGATGGTCGGAATGGGCGTGCCGTCGCCCGGCTTTGCTTCTGGCCCGCCGCCTTGCTTCATGGCGATCAGCGCGGAGGGAGGACGCGAGAGCGGCGCGGGCCCGAGGAGGGAACTGGGGGAACTGATGCGGTCACTAACGCAAGCTGAGGGTCCCCGTGACCTTCTTCAGTCTTAACCCATCGACTGCGAGCGAACCATTATCGTGGGATTGCATGCCCAATGCAGCTCTTCGCCCGTTCGAGGAAAGCCGCGATCTTCGCCAGACAGCGCCTTGCCGACGCGCTTCGCGGGCAGCTGGCCGAACTGAAGCGGGCCGTCTCGATGTGTCACGCCGAGATCGAAGCGCAAGGCGAAGACCGAAACGGGTGATGCGTGGAAAGGCAATGCAGTGACTGAAGTTGCGGTACCGCGAAACGCTTCGGTGCTCAGCATGGAAGGCGCATGTCCGCTCCGTTATGAAGCGCATGAGGGTTTCGTCATGGACCAGGCTCACGGTCGCGATCGGCCGCCGAAAGACCCGGCGATTTCATAGTGCTCAACGCGCTGCGTGGCTCCGATCAGCGCAGGTCTGCGGCGGCGTCCTCCATGCCCTTGCAGGCTTCGCGTCAATCCGCGCGCTCGCGGTCGGTCTGTCGCTGACGCGCATAATGGTCCTGGCGCACTGGGTGACGTAGTCCCGGGATTCGCGCTTGGGGCAATTCTCGACGCCCTCCGGATTTGGACCGGCTATTCGACGAGGCGAACTGTTGGCTGCGACCTTGGCGCAGCCATCACTGTTCTCATCCCTGAGCGCAACGAAATCGCAATGAATTGGGTGAAACGACCGTGAACAAAACGGGACGGAAGCACCTGCAGCATCAAGAAAAATCAACAACTTAGAAGATGCTCACTGCGTTCGGGACGCAATGCGTGCTCAGGCTACCGCCTGAAAAAGCAATTTGAGATGGTTGCACGTCCCCGCAACCAACTGAAAGATCGGCGGTCAAATCAATCCAGCCCGGGGGGCCAACCGTAGAATAAGCCCGGCTACGCCAGAAACGAACAGGCACAATCGTTTAGAACAGGATCAAAAATCTAGGTCTTTCAACGTTAGACGTAGCAAGAACCGGGTTCGCTCGGCTGCTGATGGCTGCGCACTGCGCCGCCACCAGTGCGGCGCGGTCATGTTCTCGACCCCGGTTGAAGTGATGCTCTCGAAACTGGAGACGATCATACCCCTGATACGACGCGGACAAGACCATCGTCGTCCATGTATCCCCGTCGATCGGTACGCAGCGGCCATTGATCATGGCGTGCGCAGTCTCTTCCGGCCGTTTTCCGTAGCTCTGAATGGAACACAGCCACCGGCCTGCGGCGGACAAGTTCAACCCTAGCTAGAGGCATTATAGATTATTGTCGTTGCGAACGAATTTCTGAGTTTCTAACTGTTTCGCGTGCAGTGGGCGCCCTGATCAATCAAGAGGTTAGCGGGCCGAAGGGGCCGCATGACCGGGTCAAGAGTCATACAACGCGTTGGCCGGCAGGGCCCGACCAGTGTCATGGCCCAAGGGCGAATGGAGGCAAGGCCGGGACCGGGACGCGGCAGGATTGTGCGTGATCGGGGGAGAAGGCTCTGATGAAGGAAGGGCTTGATCCACGCTTCGCTCTGTATCTGTCCTATCGCGCCGTTCTCATCGACTACGCCTCGTACCTGCTCGGCTCTCGCGAGGGCGCCGAGGACCTGGTCCAGGAAGCATTCATCAAATTCATCCCGACAGGTGACGGGAGAACGCCGAGCGCCCGTCCACGATCATATCTGTTCCGTATCGTGCACAATCTGGCCGTTGACGTGCTGCGGCGGAAGCGGCTGGAAAATCTGCGAAGCGCCCACAATGCGCCGGTCTGGGCCAGCTCACAGGCCGCACCCACGCCTGAGGAAACCGTTCTTTATTATGAGAACGAGCGCCGAGCCATGGACATCATCGCCGGGCTGCCGGAGAAACAGCGCATTGCGCTGGAAATGCACAGGTTCGGCGGACACTCGGTCGAAGAGGTGGCTGCCCACCTCGGAGTCTCTGTTCCGACGGTCTACCGTCTCATCCAAGCGGCCGTAGCAACGGTCACGATTCGGCTCGAACAGGACTCGGACGGCCGCGAATAGTCTTGTAAAGAAACATGTGAAGCCAGCGACTTCGTTCGGGTTGACGGCTTTGTCTTGTTCATTGGTAGACGGCGACACAGCACCGCGACAGGGAACATTGGAACGTTGGCTGCGAAACACGATACGGAGCATCAGCTGCTCGAGGAGGCGACAGGCTGGATTCTACGATTGGAAGACGCGTCCCAGGGCTCCGCAGTATTCGATGAATTCAAAGCCTGGCTTGCGGCTTGCGAGCAGAACCGGCGCGCGTGGGAGCGCGCCAACAAGACATGGACCGTGCTCGGCGCGGTCAAACCCGCCTACGATCAGAAGGTTTGGGAAGACGTCGATCCGCGCTTGAAATTGCACGTGGCGCACACCTCCGCACCCGGCTTTTCTCCACGCTCCGGGACGGTGCGCAGATCATATCGTCGACCAATCGAGATTGTTGTCGCCGCGGTTGTCGCGGCATGCGTGCTGTGGATTGCAGCTCCAGCAATCCTCATTGCCATCCACGCCGACTATCGTACCGCCGCCGGCCACACCGAACATATTCGGATGGCAGATGGCTCCGTCGTCGAGCTCGGCGGAGGCAGTGCGATCAAGGCCGATATCGGAACGACAGAGCGCCGCGTTACGCTGCTGGCAGGAGAGGTCTTCTTCGACGTCGCAACCGATACCAGGCGGCCGTTCCTCGTCGATGCGCAGGGCGTCGAAATCAAGGTGCATGGCACCGCCTTCAATATCCAGGCCTCATCGACAAGCACGAAAGTTGCGCTGCTGCGCGGCTCCATCGAAGCCACGCCCGCCGCGAAGGACGAACCATCTGCCGTTCTCAAGCCTGGCCAAATGTTCGTCGTCGATCACATGACAGGTAATGTAAGCATCGAGCCGGTATCCCTTGAGGAAATCGGATCCTGGCGTGAAGGAAAGGTCATTCTGTCCAACGTCACCGTGGAATCGGCCATCGAATTGATCCAGCGCTATTTCTCGGCCTCGATTTTGCTTCCCGACAGAAGCCTTGCGGGCCGCAAGGTGAGCGGGCTGTTCGATCTGCGCGATCCTGACCGCGCGCTCGCTGGGCTCGTCGAGCCCTTCGGCGGCAAAGTCCGTGCCCTGACCCCGTTCGTGCGGATCGTGTCGCGTCTGTAATTGGTTCGCTCGCAAATCTTATAATTCCTCCAAAACGAGCGCTACCGTGAGAATCTTGCGGCAGCTCTACGTCTTTGCGGTCGGAAGTGCATGCCTACGGAGTGGCTGCGCAATGACAAGTGAAGACGAGCGAGTTGATGCATACTGGGGGCGTAACAAATAGAATTGGATCGGTAACACAAAGTAGGTCGAAGCGCGCGACTATCCGATTGCTCCGGAGTGCTGGCGTCTGCGCGCTGTCTGCCGGGCCGGTATTATACGCGCACCTTGCTTTCGCTCAGATCGTGCAAACGCAAGATACGACCGCTCCGGCGCGTCAGTTCAACATTCCGGCTCAGCCGCTGACGAACGCGCTCAGCCAGTTCGGCCGCCAGTCCGGACTTCAGGTCGCATTTCCCTCCGAAGCGTCGCAGGGTGTGCGATCCAACTCCGTTGTCGGTAGCTTCACGCCGCAGCAGGCGCTCGAGCGGCTTCTGCGCGGAACCGGCGTGAGCTACCGCATCACCTCGCAAGGAACGGCCGTCGTTGGCGGGCGACCCTCAGCCGACGCATCAGACGCTGCCGGCCGGCCGGCGGCCGACGGTTCTCTTGTTCTCGATCCCATCAATGTGACCGCCAATCGTTCTACGACGAACGGAGATACGCCCTATGAGACCCCCGGATCGGTTTCGCACGTCTCGCGCGAGCAACTCGATCGCCTGCCGCCGGCGTCGGCCGGCGACGTGTTCATCGATACGCCCGGCGTAATCTCGGCGGGCAATCATGTCGGCACGTCGATCAATCCCAATATCCGGGGCCTGCAAGGCATGGGCCGCGTGGGCACGACGATTGACGGTACGCGCCAGAACACGAGCTCCTATCGGGGCTATATCGGAAACCGCGACGAGACCTATGTCGATCCCGATCTGATCGGCGGTGTCGACATTTCCAAGGGACCGGGCAGCGGAGTGGGTGTTGGGAGCATCGGTGGCAACGTCAATTTCCGCACCCTCGAAGCAGGCGACATCGTCAAGGACGGCCAGACATTTGGTACGCGCGTCAAAGGCAGCCTCGTCACCAACGGGGTAGCGGAGCAGTCGCCAAGTTTCCTGTCGAACAATGCTGTCAACACGGCAGCCAATGGCCGGCCATCCTTTTTCAACGGCGACACATATTCGGGCAGTGCGGCCGTCGCCGCGATCAAGGAGAACTACGAATTCATTGTCGCCTATTCCAAGCACGTGCAAGGCAACTACTTCGCCGGAACAAAAGTCCCTGATGGAATCATATTCCGTCCTGCAAACGCGGTTACGACGACCGCAAATGCCAATTCGCTCGTAAAGCCTGGCCAGGAGGTCTTCAACACCTCCGAAAACACGGATTCGTTTCTTGCAAAAGGAAAGGTGAAGTGGGGCGACGGCCAGTCGCTTGAACTCGGCTATCTCTCCTACAACTCCCATTACGGTGAGATTGATGAGCTGAGCTATCAGGCTGCGATAGTGTCGGGAATTTTACCCTACGGACAATTCCCGCTGTCCGAGACCCGTGTCGATACTTACACGGCCAAATATAAGTATGAGCCGTCGGACAGTCCGTATGTGAAAATGCGGGCCAACCTCTGGCTGACCGATCTTGCGTCGCAACGCCATGGCGTGCTTCCTGGTCCCTACGGCGACACTACGCTCGGCGGAGATGTCGGCAACACCTCCGTGTTCACCACGCCGCTCGGTCAGCTCACCTGGGACAACGGCGTTGAATTCACGCGTGAGCGCGCTACGGCCGAGCAGTTTCCGAGTTCGGTGTCGGGGTCGGAGGGCTGGGAAACCTACGGCCCTTCGGGCGTGCGACTGATGACGGGGACATTCAGCAACGCAAGCCTCAGGCCGATCGACTGGCTGACGCTCTCCGCAGGGCTGCGCTATGACCATTACAATTCCAGCGGCGAAGGATACCTCACCAAGTTTCCTGATCGGTCAGGCGGGCGTGTTAGTCCCAATGCCGCTGTCGTTATATCGCCCATGGAGGGAATCCAGTTCTACGGCCAGTACAAGGAAGGCTACCGCCCTCCGAGCCTCCGTGAAACGCACTGGCATTATCAGGGACTGCTCTGGAATAATCCGGATTTGCAGCCCGAGATCGCCAAGGATTACGAAGCCGGCCTGAATATCCTGCGTAACAACGTTCTCCAATCCGGCGACAAGCTTCGCGTCAAGCTCGCCTATTTCGACAATCACTATGATGACTATATCGTCCGCTACCAGACCGGCAGTGGATCAACCGGGTCGGCTGCGGACCATAAATACGTATGGTACAATATCAACGGCGCCAACTTCCGCGGCTTCGAAATATCCGGAAACTATGACTCGGGCGCGTTTTTCCTCGAGGGCGCCTTCACCAAATACACCAAGATTGAATATTGCGAGACAGCAGGAAGCTGCGCGCCGCCGACGTCACAGTTTGATTTGGCGAGCCCGACGGGCGCACTGAAAAACGATTACGCTGTGAATTATGTCCCGCCGAATTATGCCGGCAGCGTGACGGCCGGCATCCGGTTGTTCGATCAGAAGCTGACGTTGGGCGGACGGGTCCAGTTCTCATCGGCACGCTCGGGCAGCGTCTGGCCGCCAACCAGCGGCGATACATTCACTTGGCCCTCATATCAGGTGTATGACCTGTTCGGCATCTACAAGATCGATGACGACTCGACGATCAATTTCAGCATCGAGAATCTAACGGACCAATATTACTTCGGCGCGCTCACCTCGATCGCCGTCCCGTCGCCCGGCCGAACCGCCCGGATCAGCTACACGACGACGCTGAACGAAACGACGCCTCTCGTTCGTCATCTTCCTAACGCGAGACTCGGAAATGCCTCGGACGGCGCTCCGGGGAGCGACTGGACCGGTCTTTATCTCGGCGGCCACCTCGGTTACGGCCTGGCCCGCACCAAGGGAGTCACGACGGCCGGCGATGGAACGCCCGGAGCTATCCCGGCGACGGAGTCGGCTGACCTGAGCTTCCGCGATCTGACGAGAGGCTTGCAGGGCGGGTTCAATTATCAGTTCTCGAACCGCGTGGTGATCGGTATCGAGGGAGATTATTCCTGGACCAAGTTCCGGAAGACGCAGGACGCCATTGCAACGGAAGCCCCCAAGCTCACGACAGGCAGCTTCCTGCAGGCCAAGACCGACTACCAGTTCGACTGGACGGCGTCGCTGCGCGCCCGCGTCGGCTACGCTTTCGATCGCGTGCTTGTTTATGCGATGGGCGGTCTGACGTTCCTGAACGAAAGCGAAGTTCGCAGTCAGTATCGGGCCGTCAGTGGAAGCGTGCCTAGCACTCAACTCAACTTTCGCGAAGAGGCCTCAGGGACACGTAGCGGATGGACGTTCGGCGGGGGATTCGAATATGCGCTGACCAATAACTGGTCTCTTAGAGGAGAGTATTCTTACGATCATTTCGGAGATAGGGAGTTTCTCTTCCCGAATGCGACCGCCGGCGTGACGCTGCCGTACGCGGTACAGACCCAAATCTGCGCTGTTTACTTTCCTCCGTCCCGCGGCGGCGGATGTCGCCTCTATCGCACCCAGACAGTCACAGTTCCTGGCTCGTCCCAGACGACGAACGGTCGCAGGGCGGAAAACGATCTTGATTTTCATGCGATCAAGATCGGCGTGAACTATCGCTTCTAATTCAAGGGGGCGGCACTTTCACCGCGAGATCGACGCGCGTTACGACAAGTCCGAGGCGGATGCCTATTCCGCGCCGGCCCGGACGGCGACTGCATCGCTAGAGTCCAAGTTTCCCCACCTCTCGACGTGGGGTCCGAGGTTCGTCAGCAAGACGAACGTTTGAGCAAGAGAAGAGGTAAAGATGACTTCCACCATCAACCTTACATCGGCCAGCAGCGATCTTTTGGGATATCTTACCGGTGCCTGGGAAAACGACTTCAACTACAATGACAACGGTGCTTTCTATCCGAACTCCTCACCCTACTCGGAATGGGCGGCGGGCAATAGCGGGGTTTCGGGCGACTCCGGAGTGATCCTGCATGGCTCGGGATTCACCTACTCGCCTCCCGGCGGATTCAGCGGCACCATCACCGAACTGGACTTTGGCCACGGTCTTACTGGCAGCAGCAGTTCTGGTTTCGGATTGACCACGCCCGAACTTTCGATCGAACTCGGCGGCTCCGGCGGCACGAGCCCGGATACGACGTTCAATCAGGCAATCTACGTGCTCTCCCATGGCGGCAGTGTTTATGGCCAAACCGAGTTCGGTCAGCCCTTTGCCGGGCTAGTCGATTATCTCGGCGAGACGGGCACCACCCAGAACGGCACCTCCGGCGACGACTACCTGTACAGCTTCTATGGAAACGACGCGCTCTCCGGAAACGGCGGAAGCTCGGACTTCGACACGTTCAAGTGGGATCATAGCCTCTACGATTCCAGCCACGGTTTCGGAAACGACACGATCACTGACTTCGTTCAGGGCAACGATCTCATCGATTTCAAGAACTATGGCTGGTCCGACTACAGCCAGTTCATCAGCGACAGCCATGTGAACGTCGCAGGTAACACCATCACCTACACCGATCCGACCAACGCGAGCCTGCACAGCACGGTCACGGTCGACGGCGTCTCGAGCCTGTCCGCGTCCGACTTCGCCTTCGTCTGATGGCACCACGAGCGCCACGAACAATGAAGCGGACACCGCCGCAGCCGTTGGCTGCGGCGGCTGTTTCCCGTTTCAAACAAGGCGCCGTCGCGCTGGCGCTGGTCAGCGGGGTCATCAACATCCTCGGCCTGACCGCACCGCTTTTCATGCTCCAGGTTTACGACCGCGTGCTGGCAAGCCGCAGCATTCCGACCCTGCTGGGGTTCTCCGTGCTGGCGATGATCGCCTATGGTTTTCAATTGCTTCTCGAAATCATTCGGTCGCGCGTGCTGCTGCGCGCCGGTGAATTTTTCGATCATGAGCTTTCCCGCCGTGTCCATGAGGCAGTTGTGCGGCTTGCTTTGCAGACACGCGCACCGGGTGATGGTCTCCAGGCCCTGCGCGACCTCGACAACATTCGCAGCTTTCTGTCCGGCCAGGGGCCCGCCGCCTTTTTCGATCTGCCATGGGCGCCGCTCTATCTAGCCATCTGCTTCGGCCTCCACGTATGGATCGGCCTCACCGCGCTGGCGGGGGCCGCCATTCTGACGGCCCTGACCATCCTCACCCACAAGTTGTCGTCGGCTCCGGTCCGGGAGACGATCAAATACGGCATGGAACGCAACGCGATCCTGGACGGGTCGCGCCGCAATGCGGAGGTAATCCGTGCATTAGGGCTCGGTGAACGAAGTGCAGACCGATGGATCGCGGTCAACAGGAAGTATCTGGCCGCGAACAGAAGGGCGGGAGACGTTGGCAACGCGCTCGGCGGCACCGCGCGCGTGTTTCGGATCATGTTGCAATCGGCGGTCCTTGGCGTCGGTGGGTATCTCGTCACTCAACAAAGTGCCACGGGCGGCGTCATGGTCGCCAGTTCCGTCATCTTGGGGCGCGCCCTCGCGCCTGTCGATCTCGCGGTCGCCACGTGGCGGTCCCTTTTGATCGCTCGGCAAAGTTGGGCGCGCCTGCGGGATCTCTTGTCGTTCGTCGCACCTCAAGCAAACATGACCCCGCTGCCGAAGCCGAAGGCGAATCTCACCGCTGAGAGGGTCGGCATCGTGGCGCCGGGCCATAGAAAACCAACGGTCGTCGAGGTCAATTTCGGTATTCACGCCGGCAGCGCGCTCGGTATCATCGGTCCCAGCGGCAGTGGCAAATCGACCCTGACCCGCGTTCTCGTCGGGGTCTGGCATCCCGCCCATGGCACGGTGCGCCTTGACGGCGCCTCGCTCGAGCAATGGGACAACGAAAGTCTTGGCCGCCACATCGGCTACCTGCCGCAGGATGTCGAGCTGTTCGACGGGACAATCGCCGAGAACATCGCGCGTCTCGATCCCTCTGCGGATCCCGACCATGTCGTGAAGGCGGCGAAGGCGGCTGGCGTCCATGACCTCATTCTTCGTTTCGACAACGGATATGACACGCCAATCGGCGAGGGGGGATCGGCCCTTTCTGCGGGACAGCGTCAACGCATTGGTCTCGCACGGGCGCTTTATGGCGATCCGTTCCTCGTCGTTCTCGATGAGCCAAATTCCAATCTCGACACCGAAGGAGAGGGCACTGTCATTCAGGCGATCGCCGCCGTGCGTGCGCGCAAAGGAATAGCAATCGTCGTCGCACACCGGCCGAGTGTGCTCGGCATTGTCGATCTTGTTCTGATGATGGAGAACGGTCGCGCAAGAGCTTTCGGCCCGCGCGATGAGATCCTGCCGCGGATGATGAGGCCGACTTCTGTCCAGCCTGGGTTGAAAAGCTCACCCGCTGATCAGAGGGGGACACATTCGCTCGGACCGCTTCGAGTCGTAGCGGCGCCCGACGACACGTCTCCGGTCCCAACAGAGGAAGGCGATGTCTAACGCTGATGCTGTCGCCGTGGTCCGCTCCATCCGGCACCACCTCATTTTCGGCGTTTTCGCTGTGCTTGCATTCACCGCGTGCATCGGCGGATGGTCGGCGGCTACAGAATTGGCTGGCGCCGTAGTCGCCGACGGCACCTTCGTCGTCGAGTCCTATGTGAAAATGGTCCAACATCCGACCGGTGGTGTGGTCGGCGAATTGTTGGTTCGCGAGAGTCAGCTGGTCAAAGCAGGCGATGTGCTGATCCGCCTCGACGCCACCCAGGTTCGTGCAAACCTGGCCATCGTCAGCAAGCGCCTCAACGAACTGGCCGCCCGCGAGGCTCGGCTTGAGGCCGAGCGCGACGACAAGGACACGATCACGTTTCCGCCCCTTCTCACGGAGCATGCGAACGACCGCGAAGTGGCGCGCGCGATGCAGAGCGAACAGAATCTGTTTCGGTCACGGCACGACACGCGGATTAGCAAGAAGGCCCAGCTTGGGGAGCGTATCAAGGAATACGAGCACCAAATTTCCGGTCTGAAAGACCAGCAGGAAGCATTTGAGCATGGAATACGAGTTCGCGAGCGGGAGTTGGTGGATCTGCGCGACCTGCTGGCAAAAGGCGTCACGTCCGTCCAGCGGCTTAATGAACTGGAACGTGACAAGGCGACACTCGACGCTTATCGCGGCCAGGTCGTCGCGGGGCAGGCGCAGGCGGCGGGCAGTATCGCCGAAGCAAGATTGCAGAGTTTGCAGGTCGATCAAGACTTGAAGACCGAGGTCACCGGCGACCTGCGCGATACGCAGGCGCAGATTGGTGAATTTTCCGAACGCAGGATTGCCGCTGAGGATCAGTTGCGGCGCATCGACATGATCTCGCCCCAGGATGGCTGGGTGCACAACCTGTCGGTTCACACTGTCGGCGGGGTCATCGCTCCACGTGAAACAGTGATGGAGATCGTTCCCGACGAAGACCGCCTGACGCTGGAGGCGCATATCTCGCCAAAGGACATCCACGACGTCCATCTCGGGCAGGATGCAATCCTGCGCCTGACCGCCTTCAACCTGCGCACGACGCCGGAGCTCGACGGGACAGTGAGCCGTGTCGCTGCGGACCTCACGCAGGACCAACGTACGGGCACATCCTTCTATGTCATCAGGATCGCCGTTCCGCCGGAACAGTTCGCTCGTATTGGCGAACGGAAGCTCGTTCCGGGAATGCCCGCCGAGGCCTTCATCCAGACCGGCGAACGCACCGCGCTTTCCTATCTTGTGAAACCGCTTTCGGATCAGATCCACCGTGCCTTCAGGGAAGAATAGCAAGGATGGCCACGATCGAAATCGAAAAGCCTCCTGCAACGCGCCGCGCCAAACGCCTAAAAGCCGCAACGAAGCGCTGGGGTGAGTCATGACGACAACACTTTCTGAACTGGTGTTCAGCGCCTTGTTCTTGATGTTCGTGAACACTTGCACGGTCTTCGCATTTCTATCCGAAGGACAATGTCGTCGGACCATGCGGGCCATCGTTGCGCTGTTCGACAGACGCATCCTCCGGAGCTTTCGTCCTGACGAGAATGGGCGGATTGCCAGCCAACGGGGACGGATCGTTTCAGTGCGGAGCCGACCGGTGGCGCGCATCGCCTCGTGAGCGGGTCGATGGCGCACAACCAAAGCGCGATCGCGGCGAGGATGCGAATGGGCCAACGACCCGCGTTACGGGCATCGATTGATGGACGATTGGAAGGACGTGGCATGATACTATTGCCGAGGCGAGAATGGACGATCACGCCGTTGCTGCTGCTCGTCGTGTTGACCATGGCAATGTCCTGCGGGATGGCCCAACAGCCGGCTGCGCCGCCCGACACCAGCATTGCTGCGCCGTCGGCAGAGTCGATGAAGACGGTCAAGCCGTCTCCCGCCGAGACCACGCCAAGCGACCGTTCCGTGGCATCACGTGGCCCGGATTCGGAGCGCCGGGCCGGCCTGCCGCATGATTTGTCGCCCTGGGGCATGTTCATGGCGGCCGACTGGGTGGTGAAGGCGGTGATGATCGGCCTTGCCTTCGCCTCGCTCGCGACCTGGACTGTGGCTCTCGCCAAGACTGTCGAGGTTGTCTGTGCCCGCGCTAGAGCGACGCGGACAACTCAGGTCATTGCGTCATCGGAGAGCCTTGCAGACGCTGATCGCGTTCTTGCAAACCGGGGTGGGCCCACCGTGTTCATGGTGCGGTCCGCCGGCGAGGAACTGCGTCGGTCGTCCCGGATCCTCCTTCACGCCGGGGACGCCGGCGTGAAGGAGCGCGTCGCGTCGCGTCTCGCCCGCATCGAGGCCCAGGCTGGCCGCCGGCTGACCCGCGGCACCGGGCTGGTCGCCACCATTGGTGCAACCGCGCCCTTCGTCGGCCTGTTCGGCACGGTATGGGGGATCATGAACGCCTTCATCGGCATCTCGCAGACGCAGACCACCAATCTCGCGGTGGTGGCGCCCGGCATCGCCGAGGCGCTGCTCACGACCGCCGTCGGTCTCGTCGCCGCTGTTCCGGCGGTGGTCATCTATAATGTGTTCGCGCGCGCGGTCACCGGCTATCGGCAGGGTCTCGCCGATGCGGCCGCCGAGGTCGAACGGCTCGTCAGCCTCGATCTGGACTTGCGCAAGATGCCCGGCCCCCGCCAGCCTTCGACCTCCGCCGTGGCCGCGGAGTAGGCGTTATGGCCGGCGGCATCCGCGATCGCTTCAAGGACGATCTCGAGGACAACCATGAGATCAACGTCACGCCGTTCATCGACGTGATGCTGGTGCTCTTGATCATCTTCATGGTCGCGGCGCCGCTCGCGACCGTCGATGTTCATGTCGATCTGCCGGCCTCGACCGCGCCGCCGGCGCCGCCTCCCGACAAGCCGGTTTACCTGACGTTGAAGCAGGACCTCACGCTCAATCTCGGCAACGACCCGGTGCCACGGGAGAGACTGCAAGCGGCGATCGAATCGTTCACTGGAGGCAACAAGGATGCGCGCGTCTTCCTGCGCGCTGGCAGGACCGTCGACTATCAACATCTCATGGAGGTGATGAACCTGCTGCGCGAGGCGAGCTATCTGAAGGTCGCGCTGGTCGGCCTCGAAGCGGCGTCAGCAAGCAAGAGCGAACCCGATGAGGCCCGCCCATCACCTGCGGTGGCTGCGCCATGAACGACTTCAATGGCTCGATCACGCGCCGGGCCAAGGTGAGCGAAGCCCTGCTGTGGCTGGCTGCGGGCCTCGTTACGGTCGGCGTCCATGCCGGAGCCGTGGCCTGGCTGCTGCGCGGGAAGGTGGTCGTGGCTGCAGACAATTCACCGCCGGCCGCGATCATGATCGAGCTCGCGGCCGCGCCGGAAGCAATCCAGGCTGCGCGGAACGAGATCACGCCGGACCAGAAATTGGCAGAAGAAAGCGTGCGGCGGAAGGAGCAGAGAGGCGAAGAACGGCCGCCTGAGCAGACGGCCGAACCGGCCACCAGGCCGGTCCGGCCGGCCGAACACCAGGAGATCAAGGAGAAGACCGTCGTGCTGGATAAAGCGGAGGTCCAGCTTCCGACGGAGCAGCCGAAGCCGAAGCCGAAGCAGGAAACCAAGAAGCAAAAACCGAAGGAGAACAAGCCGCCTCTTCGCAAGCAGCAAGCCGCTGCCGAATCGAAGGTCGCCTGGCAGGCGCACGTGGAGGCTCGGCAATCGGACCGCATTGCCGCCGCGCAGACCGCCTCGGGACTGTCGTCAATGTCGCCCGCCAATTGGCAGTCGCTGCTGATGGCTCATCTTGAGCGCCGCAAGCGCTATCCGTCGGACGCAAGAGAGCGCGGCGCGCGCGGGATCGCCTATGTGCGCTTCACGATCGACGGCGCCGGCAAGGTGCTGTCGGCAAGCCTGGTGCGATCGTCCGGATTCGCAGAACTCGATCAGGAGGTGGTGGCGCTGGTGCACCGGGCCTCGCCCGTTCCGGCGCCACCGCCGGGCGTCAGCCGGACGATCACCGTGCCGGTGAACTTCAACGTCAATTAGCGCGCTTCAAGGCGCCAGAGGATCGACAAAGCTACTGTCCTGATTTTCGCTCGAACCCCGCCCTGGCGAAAGGAGGGCGTGAAAGCAAGGAACACCGTTCTGGACGGTGGATTCAAACATGAGCCGGCCCGAACACCTGTTTCAAGAGTTTATCGACGCCCTGCAAACGGCGAGGGATGATCGCGAATTCGAACGGTTGGCAGCACGGTCGGCGCACGGCCTCGGCTTTCGATGGTTTGCGTATTTGAGCATGACCGAGAACGCGCCGAAGTTGATCTCCTCTTATCCGAGATCCTGGACCGACCGTTACTTCCGTCTGAACTATCAGCGCCTTGATCCGGTCATTCACCGCGCCCGCCATGAACACAGCCTGTTCGGCTGGACCACGCAGGGACCAATCCGCCTGCGCAGCAACGAGCAGCGACGGTTCTTCGTCGAGGCCGCGACCTTCGGCATCAAGTCCGGCATCACCATCCCGATCAGAAGCGGTTTCGGGCGAACCGCCGCATTCACCTTGGCAACCGACGATCCTAACTTGCAGCTCGACCGGTTGCTCGCTAGCTCAGGCGACATCCTGCAACTGATCGGCCTCTACTTCCACACCCATGTTTCCAAGCCGCCAGTCGCAACAGACGACGCCGGCAGCGGTGAGGCCATTCTCAGCCAGCGGGAGCGGCAGTGTCTGTCATGGGCCGCGCGCGGCAAGACGTTGGCCGAGACCGCAGTCCTGGTTGGCGTTACGCCTCGCACCATCGCGTTTCACGTGGAGAACGCCCGGCGCAAGCTCGGCGCGGTATCGATTGCGCATTGTGTCGCACTGGCGCTCCGTCGCGGCCTTCTGTCCTAGCGCCGCGGGCGCCGACCTTTCCGGATACGGCTCAGCTCAAAAAAGCGTATTCACTTCGTCTGGAAACGCTTCTGCTTGCTTGCTAACGGTTGCTCAAGCTTCCTGACCTTGGCAGGTGACCTGTCAAATAGCACAGGCGCTCGACGGCGCGCGTTCTGCTCTGCTGCGCTCTCGCTTAAAGGGAGCTCGCCATGCGCGTCATTGTTCTCGATCATCGTCAGGCCGGACAGCATCTCCATTTGCTTGCCGAGATGTTTCGGCTGCGCCGCCGCGTCTTCAAGGATCGTCTTGGCTGGACCGTCTCCGTGTCGGGAGATTTTGAAATCGACATATATGACACCCTGGATCCGACGTATCTTCTGGCTATCTCGGAGCAGGGGACGGTCTTGGGCTGTGTGCGGCTTCTGCCCACCACCGGCCCGAACATGCTGTCGGATACCTTTGCGGTCTTGCTCGGTTGCAAGGACGCACCACGAAGCGAGCACGTCCTGGAGAGCTCGAGATTCTGCGTCGACACCGAGCGTGCGCCTCAGATCGGCCATGCGGGTGTCAATCGAGCGACCTTCGCCCTGTTCGCTGCGATGTTGGAGACCATGCGAGCAAGGGGCGCTCGGTCAATCGTAACCGTCACTGACACCAGGATGGAGCGCATCCTCAGGCGCGCCGGGTGGCCGCTTGAAAGATTGGCTCCGCCGCAGGTACTTGGTCAAACCACCGCGCTGGCCGGACTGCTGCACGATTCCGATCGGGTGCTTGAGGCGATGTACCATCACGCCGGTCTTGACGGTGCCGTTGTTGTGCTTCCCGGTGCAGGGGCGACGGCCGGCCTGGTCAGTCTCGAGTTCACGGCTCAAACAGGATGAACCGATGTTGGCCGATCCTCACCATAGCTGCATTGTTCTGTTGAACCCGACGCGTGGCAGAACGGATGCGCTTGCCGCGCTGCGCAGCGGAAGTCTGTTCCTGCTTCCGGTCTGTCACGAGTTCTTTGCCGTGCCTCAGTTCGCGGTCGGCGCGTATGAACGGGACGCGCTTCCGGATCAGATCACCGCTTCACTTGAGCATGTTGATCTGGACGCTCTGACCTTGTGGCGAGATCATCGATTTGCAGAGCGTCTTGCCCGCGCCGATGTCAGTGTCATTTTCCTGGGCGGAGGATTTCTGGAGGAAGAGGTCCTCATTGCGGCGCTGGAGGGGGCACGACAGGGTTACGATATCCGGCTGCTCGCAGACCTGGCGGTGGCGCGCCTGGAAGCCGACCGTGCGCTGGTTCTCGATCGGCTCGCCCACCATGGAATCGTCGCGACCACAATCCGGCAGGCCTTGTTGGAATGGGCGGTGTCGCTGGACGATCCGGCCGTGAGCCGAAAAATTCAAGGCTTGCTTTCGTAGCAGGCGCCTCCCGCAAGCTCCCGCTTGCGGGCCGGGCTCTCGTGAACCGAGCCCGTCTTGCGGTCTCGGCCTTCGGCTTCAATCCCTGGCGCAGCCGCCGCACTGCGATCCTCATTGGCCGCACGCGCCTTTGTGAAAAAAGGGTGTCAAAAGCACAATCTTGAGAAGTGGAAACCGGTCGCGACAAACGCAAAGCGTTTGCATCGGAAGGTCACCTCAAACAAACAGATCGGATCGATCCGATTCCGTCCAATCGGATGGTCAAGCGCGTCGTGGATGCGCCGGCCACGGCGAACAAGCAGACCTGATGGAGCCGGCCGCCGGCGGCCGGCACATTTTGATCTGGCCCGCGGCGGCGGGGTGGGCGGCGCTCCCGTATAGCCCCGAACCGGCAGGCCGCAACCACGCCCCGCCAAAGCCGCTCATGACGATCATTTGCGTTGGCCGCGGTCCTCCGCATCCGCTCCGGCCGTTCCGGTGCTGCCTGCCTCTGCTGTTCGGGGCTGTCCGGTCGCTCTTCGCCGCCCACCCCGCCTTCCGGGGGCCGGGCGTGGAAGAGGAGCGAGCGGAGATCGTCATGTCCAAAACGTCAGCGCAACGCCGTGCCACAACGACGAAACAAAGCCTCTATCAAGAAATCACCTCTCGGATCATCGCCGAGCTTGAGGCGGGCGTCTTCCCATGGGCGCGGCCGTGGGGCACCGGTGGCGGCAGCCAGGCGTTCGCGCTGCCGCGAAACGCCGCGACAGGCACGAGGTACTCCGGCATCAATATCCTGATCCTGTGGGGCAGGCTGTTCGAGGCCGGCTTTACCTCGCAGCGCTGGCTCACCTTTCGCCAGGCAACAACGCTCGGCGGAAGCGTCCGCAAAGGCCAGCACGGCGTCACCGTTTGCTACGCCGACCGCTTTGTCCCGAAGCGGAACCGGCGAGCGGCCGAGCAGGCAAGATCCGAGAGCACGGAAGCGGACGAGGAACAGGCCGCCGTTCCGTTCCTGCGCCGCTATACGGTTTTCAACGTCGACCAATGCGACGGCCTGCCCGACCACTGCTTTGCGCACACACCCGCGCTGCCGGATCGCGAGATCGTGCCGCAGGCCGAGGCGCTGGCGGCGGCAACCCGCGCCACGATCCGCATCGGCGGCACCAAAGCCTTCTACGATCGCGCAAACGACAACGTCCAGATTCCACCGCAGCCCGCCTTCTTCGAGCAGATCAACTATTACCGGACGCTGTTTCATGAGCTCGGCCATTGGACCGGCCATGCCAGCCGCCTCAACCGTGATCTGTCCGGCGCGTTCGGGTCAAGGCTCTATGCCAATGAAGAGCTGGTCGCAGAACTGACGGCTGCCTTCGTCTGCGCTGCGCTGTCGATCAAGCCGACCGTGCGGCATGCCGACTATCTCGGCGCCTGGCTAAACGTCCTTCGCGAGGACAGCCGCGCCGTCTTCCGCGCCGCGAGCAAAGCCTCCAAAGCCGCCGACTTCCTGCTGGCGTTCGGCGCGGGCGGCTCCGCCGCGCAAGCAGCCCAAGGTGATGACGCGTCGTGATGGGTCTATCGGCGAGACCGGCGCAAGCCCAAAGGCAAATCACGCAAGCCGGCGAGCTGATGCCCGCCGGGAATTCCCCGCCTCTGGCTGCGGCTTGCGGCTGGCGCCGCCGGCGCGACCACAGGCCATCTCGCCGATCACAAAGCCTCTCGACCTCGGACCTCGTCGACACGGCCGCACGCAACCAACTGGGCCCACCCGCACCACAAAGGGAGAGCGAACCTCGACTGCGCAACATTGCCCTCAGCGAGCTCATCAGAGCGCCGGTCAATGTCCGAACCAGAGCACGGCGGCCACCAGGAAGATGCCCATGACGATCATCAGCACGTCGACCTCGTTCGGTGGCGTGATGAAAGAGGCAGATGATGCGGCGCCGCCCGATGCGGGTGCAAATCTATCGAGCCCGCCAACACGCTGAACACGATCATCCGCGATCATCTGCATGGCGAGGAACGCCCTTGTGCCGAAAGCTCCGCGCCGCGATGCATGCGTTTCCGATCAGCCATTTGATCCCGGACACGACACGGAAAAGTGCCGGCGCATGCAAAGCCATTAATGCTTTGTTTACTTGAGCTTGTGCTGCCCGATTCGGGCGCGGCGGCCTGATCCGGAGCCGAATTTTCCGTTGCCGAGTCGCGGACGGGTCAACCTGGCAGGCTGCAAATTTAGTGGATCGCGATCGGCGCGACTCGCTCTATAGCTCGCAAAAAGCAAGCGCGTGCACCGCATCATGGAGCCTGAGATGGCGAGCCCGTTCAGGGGGGTTCCGGACCCGCAAGCAACAACGCTCAGGCGCATCTGCCTCGCTCAGGCCATCGTTGGCCTGTCGGCGCTGGCGTCGACCGCCGTGCTGCTGACGACGTCCATCATGCACGGGCTGCGCTAGAGCGTTTTCAAGCGAGGTGGACACCGGTTCGCATGGCAATTACGTTTACGCAGATTGCGTAGACCTATCTGCGCAGAAAACGCGTCAAAACAGGAATCGAGAGCTTCGGTTCTGATTCAATCAGAACCGAAAATGCTCCAGAGCTCACGGAAGCACCGTTTCCATCCGCGTCGGGCCTGGATCACCAACGCAGGCAAATTCAACAGCCGGAGCGCACGGCGCTCCACTGGCACAGGATGGCTAGAGGATGATCCGGAAAGTGGAAACCGGTTTTCCGAAAAGGTCATGCTCAAACAAGGAGATGAGATCATGATCCGCTTCCGTCCAATCGGATCATGATCTAGTCCAACCCGGTCTTGCCCTGCGCCCAATAGGCCTTGGTCTTCACCCGCGATGATGCGAGACCGGCTGCTTTCAGGGCCCGGCTTACGCGCTGGATCGACGATGCCTTGCCGGTAAGAACGAAATGCGCGCCGCGTGCGGCAAGGCGCAACATCTCGGCTTCCGCCGCTGCGAGATGGGCGTCGTCGGCGAGGCGCTCGATCAACGTCGCTTGGCCGAGGCCGATCGCCTCCAGCACCGGCCGCGACTCCGCGACGTCCGAGACCTCGAGCACATGGATTGCACCGTCGGCCTGCGGGCACTCGCGGAGCGCCGCCGCCAGGCCGAACGAGGTTTCATCGCCGAACAGGACCACCGGCGATTCAAGGCCCGATAGATCGAGCGAGCGGCGCGGACCGAAGAACTGGCAGGTGTCGCCTGCGCTCAAGTCCCTTGCCCATCGGCTGCCGGGACCGTCGCCATGCGCGAAGGTGAGCATGCGTATCCTGCCGTTGCCGGCGTCCCACGACATCGGTGTGTAGGTCCGCGCGCTGAGGCCCGAGCCGATCGCCACCTGGACCTTTTGGCCAGCCGTCCAGGCGACGTTCCTGAGCGCTTCGCCTTCCAGCTCGGCCAGCCGAAACTGCGGCGAGAGCGTCTCGACTGCGGCAACGCGCGCAGGACGCATCAGCCATCGCAGCAGCGTCCGCGTGAGTCGGCCCGGGGGCGCGAGCGGCGGCGTAGAAATTTGCCTGCGAACGGGTTGCATCAAAAATTCGCTCCATTCACCGACATGTCGAGGTCGCAGCCCCGAGCGGATCACTTCGTCTTCACCGTGAATTCGTTGCCGCGCCCGGGATCGACAGGCAGCGGCAGCGAGAGATAACCGTTCTGCGGATCGCGCACGTAGTCGATATAGCCTGAGGCTTCCGAGAACGCGTTCTCGCCGATGATGATCGCGCCGGGCTTCAGATGCGGCTCCAGCAGCTTGAGAATGGGAAGATAGAGGATGAAGGCGCCGTCGAGCATCACCATGTCGATGTCGCCGCCGACGCCGGGCTTGAGGGTTTCGCGCGCATCGCCGACCCGAAACTCGACCAGGTCGTCCAGCCCGGCGGCAGCGAGGTTCGCCCACGCGCGCTCCGCCTTGCTGGGTTCGAGATCGGTCCCGAT
Organism: Bradyrhizobium sp. Leo78; assembly: GCF_059512425.1. NCBI lineage: Bacteria > Pseudomonadati > Pseudomonadota > Alphaproteobacteria > Hyphomicrobiales > Nitrobacteraceae > Bradyrhizobium > Bradyrhizobium sp. Leo78. Next base: position 6,823 of record NZ_JCAMOT010000062.1, on the reverse strand, counting down.
CAGACGGCCGCCGCCCATGTCGCGCAGCGCTGCCGCCATGTAGATGGCGGAAACCCCCATCGACGAGCCGAACTCGACAATGCGCCTAGCCTTGCAGCTGCGGGCGCACATGTAGAGAAACCGCCCGAATTCCGGGGAGACGCTGAGGAAATTGCCGGCGAAACCGTGATACAGTCCCGCCAGATCCTTGGTCTCAGCCTCGATGACCTGGCTGATCGCCTGCTCGGCATTGGTCATCTCGCTCGCGTAGGTTTGCATCAACGGTGCATCGGCCGCTTCCGCTTCCCCATGCAGGCGTTTAAGAACCTCCGCGACCGGGCCGCTGCTGAGTGAATCCATGTATCGGGCTCCTTCGGTCATGATCCGATTGGATGGAATCCGATCACGATCTCATCTCTTTGTTTTGCACACGATCTTCCCACGCAAACGCCTTGCTTTGGTCGCGAGGGACAACCGGTTTCCACGTTTCCGGATCATGCTCTAGAATGCGCCCCCCGGCGCGCCAGGGGTGTCAGTGCTCAGAGGCAGGATAGGAGATCGCCCGCCTGACCGCATTCCGCAAACGGGACAATATATTGCGATTTCCGGTCAGTGCGCGCGTGGGGCTTCGCGCGATACGACGGAGATCACGCGGCGATGCGGCGTTCCGACAGATATCGGGCGGGCGGCTTGCCCAGGGCCTTGCGGAACATGGTGACGAAGGCGCTCGCGCCCTCATAGCCGAGATCGAGCGCCACGGTCTGGACCGACGCCCCTTGGTCTAAACGCTGCAGGGCAATGAGGATATGGAGCTGCTGGCGCCAGCGGCCGAAGCTCATGCCGGTCTCGCGTTTCAGGGCGCGGGTCAGGGTCCGCGGGGCAACGGCCATGCGCCGGCCCCACTCGTCTAACGTTGCGCGGTCGGAGGGATCGGCCATCATCGCGGCGGCGATCTTGCGCAGCTTGGCGTCGACCGGCATCGGGAAGTTCAGCTTCTCGACGGGCGCTACAGACAGTTGGTCGAGCAGCACCGTGGCGATCCGGCCGTCGGCGCCGTCGACATCGTACAGGACCGGCATCTCGGTGACGTGCATCAGCAAACGCTCCAGCAATGGCGAGATCGACAGCGTGCAGCATTGCCTGGGCAGCGCCGAGGCCGCATCCGGTTCGACGAACAGAAGATATACCTCGACATTTCCGGCGAGGGTCACGCTGTGGGGAAGATTGCCAGGAATCCATACCGCGCAGCGCGGCGGCACGATCCAGACGCTTTGGTCGGCTTCGCACCTGACGACGCCCCGCAAGGTCAGGACAAGCTGGGCCTTCCGATGCTCGTGAATGGCCATCTCCATGCCCTTGGTGACCATGTCGACGCCGACGGCGACGACGGCGCGTGGCACGTTCTCGGGAGAGAAACCGGCGCCACCAGCGGAGGCGAGGTCGTTTTCCTCGGGACGATAGAACGGCATGGCGGCTGAAGATCGATCCGAATGCGACTGACCAGATCAGACAATATCAGTCCGCGGTTGCGCCTATCAACAGGGCAGCCCCGCTTTGGAGCATGATCCGGAAAAGTGGAAACCGGTTTTCCCTGCGACAAACGCAAAGCGTTTGCGTGGGAAGATCATGCTTAAACAGAGAGATGAGATCATGGTCCGATTCCATCTCATCGGATCATGTCTAGCCGGCGGCTCTCCACCGCCGACACATTCACGGCAAATATTGAATGTCGGTCGGTCCCCGCCGTCGGCGCGACCCGTTTGACCAGGCGATCAAGATGGTGGTCACAGCGGATTCCACCGGACGCCGACGCGTAGCGCGAACAGGCCGTCGGGCCCGTCGGCGAACGAACTACTTCTTTTTCTTCTTCTTTTTTCGCGGTGGTCTTCTTCGCCTTTTTCGCTTTCTTGGCCATGGGGCCCTCCATCAATCGTTCAAAGAAAATCATCAAGGCGCGGGCCCCGTGAATCGGCCTGCATGAAGAAAGCATAGCATCGAATTTGCCGGCTTGATATCGGAAGGCCCTCATCGCGCCGCGTGAATGGCGTGGAGTCGTCCCGCATGAAAAGATCATGCGTCAGGGCGACGGAATGGCCCCGCCGAGCGGTCGTCACCAGGGCTGATGGCGGCAGTCCGCAGGATTTTAGATCAGGACGAACGCTGTCGTCACCCGGATGCAGCGCGCCCCAGATTGGCAGGGCGCGTGCGGAGGCCGACATGGGCGCCGCAGGCGACAGGCTCACATCGTCCTTGCCGCTGTTCTCACGGCTGCGAACCGGCCTTGCGCAGACGTCGCGCGGTGTTCTTCCGCAAAACAGGGCAGGGCTTTTCGCTGTCGTCCGGTTCGGGATGAGGTCGATGTCGGCGCGGATGGAAACGGTCCTGTGCTGGTCTTGCTCGCCGCATGTCGCGCTGCGACGGCCCGATCGGGCAGGGCCTTGTCCTTATCCGTTGACTGCGGGTCCGATCTCCCTGCGCGTGGCAAACAGACCTATGGCAAGCGCCCCGCCTCTTCAAAACCCTCGCCGTCGGCTTTTTTCCCCGCCGGAACGTTCCGGCTCCTCGCGGCCGCTTCGCTCTAAAAAAAGCTGCCGGCTCGGGTGCTCCGCATTCGCTCTGCCCCGCGTGGATGCGGGTTCGAAGGCGTTGCGCCCGCCATCACGGTCTCGCCATCGCGAGGGGATCGGCTCCTCGCGAACAACAGATGAGGACAAGACCATGACCGCCATCGGATACGTCACCAAGAACGACAACGGCAGCTACAAGGGCCAGCTCCGGACCGTCTCCATCCGCGCCGACATCGACATCATCCCGAACCGGGACAAGACCGCCGATACCCATCCCGACTTCCGCGTCGTGACCCAGGGCGTCGAGATCGGCGCGGGCTGGATCCGCCGGGGCGAGAACAGCGGCAGGGACTATGTGAGCCTGTCGCTCGCAGCGCCCGAGTTCGGTCCGCGCAAGCTCTACGCCAATCTCGGCCGCGCCGCCGGCCAGGATGACGACAGCGTGTTCGCCCTGATCTGGAACCCGGCGGACTGACGCCAAACGGCCCCCGCGACAACTGCTCGCGGGGGCCGTCCTCTCGCCCCATTTGATCGAAACGATCGGCTCGAGAAGACGTCAACGTCCCGGGGGCGGTTCTGAACGACGCCAGCAATCAAGCGCGCCAAGGCGCCCGCGCCGCGTTTCTTGACGCGACAGGCTTCGACGCCAGCGACTGGGCCTGGGAGTTCTTGCGCCGCAATCCCGACTACATCGGCGAATGGCGCAGCGCCGTTCCGCGACATCTGCCCTGCATTACCTTGAAGGACGGCACGCAGGTCTTGCGGCTACCGCGACGCTTTCCCCGCGCCGAAAAATGGGGTCTCTCCGCCTTTGCCGACCCGGGGCTGGATGCACCCAAGGTGCCGGTGTTCTGGCACGCCCATGCGCTGAAACGGATCGTCCGCCTGGATGCACGGAAGCCGAGGTCAGATGCAGACGCCGCCCGGTTCTCACTGGCCGGCTTCAAGGTCGAACGCAGGGCCGTCATTAACGTGGACGGCATTCCACTCGTGCTGATCAAGGGAAACGGTGCCTATGTCGCCGTCGAAATCCACGGCCTCTCCGTCCTGACCGCCTCCTTTGCGCCGGTCTTCGAACTGCACGACCTTGCTGACCTTGCGGCGCAGACCGAGCTCTTGAAGCGATTGCAGCGCTTCACTGAAGCTGACGTGAGAACGGTTCCAAGGCAGGCGGGAAGCGGCGATGAACGCCTCCATCACGCGCTGATCGCGCTCGATGAAAGCCTCAACGGCAAGACCTACCGGCAGATCGCGATCACGATCTTCGGAGAGAAAAAAGTTGCCGAGGAATGGCTCGGTCCCAGTCAGTTTCTCAAGGATCGCACGCGCCGGCTTGTCGCCAAGGGAACCGAGTTGATGAAGGGCGGCTATCGCGATCTGCTGTATTAGAACGTTTCAAGCGAAGTCGGTACCGGCTCGCGTGAAGAACACGCATCAAAACAGGAATCGAGGGCTTCGGTTCTGATTCAATCAGAACTGAAGCTACTTTAGAACTTGGCTGGCCGTTGTCGGATGCCGGTCTTGCGCACGCCGATCGTCGCCCGCTTGACGAGCTTGGCTCGCGCGGGATGGCGAAACGGGCGCCTCTCATCTTCACCACTCCCAAAACCGCTCACAATCAGACGACGCTTCCTCTCCTACCTCAACCCCAGGGAGGTATGGAATAGGGAGCGTCGAAATGACCAAGAATGAAGAAAAGGTGCCGGACAAGCCGTTCCTCAATACCGTCGAGGCCGCCGCCTGGCTGAGGCTCACCAAGAACACGCTGGAGAAGATGCGGGTGCAGGGGCGAGGGCCCGCCTACCGCAAGCACGGACGCTATGTCCGCTACCACATCGAAGATCTCGTTGAATGGTCGCAGGCCAACAAGCGGAGGTCGACCTCCAATGCCGATTGATCGCACCCAACTAGCGCGCCAGGTCGGCGTTCTCTCGACCATGTGCGCCGGCATCATTGCCATGCTGGTGTCGTCCGCACCCGCGGTACCGCTTCTGATCTACAACGCCTCGGGCAGCGCGCCCTTGGGCTTCTATTATCTGGAGCCACGATTGCCGAAGCGCGGTGAGCTCGCAGTATTCAAGCCGCCGCCGGCGATCGAATTGTTCATCATCGCGCACAAAATCTTGCCCGTGCCGGTGCCGCTGCTGAAACAGGTCGCCGCTATCGGCGGTGACGAAGTCTGCCGCGCCAAGGACCCGATTGGCACCATTGCCATCAACGGAAAGGTCATCGCCGAGGTGCTCGACAAGGACCGCGACGGGCGGCCGCTGCCGGCCTGGGAGGGGTGCTTGAGGCTCGTCGAGGGCGAGTTCTTTCTGCTGCAGCCACACCCGCATTCGTTCGACTCGCGATATTTCGGGCCGGTGTTGAGGTGCGATATTGTCGGCGTGGCGCGGCCGATCTGGACCTGGAATCCAGCAGGCTAAAGCCGGGTGACTTTTCTTCGCATCGTCATCCCTCTTTGTTTGAGCATGATCTTCCCACGCAAACGCTTTGCCTTTGTCGCGAGGGAAAACCGGTTTCCACGTTTTTGGATCATGCTCTAACAGTCACCGCGGAGGGCGGCATCCTGTGCCGCAGGAGCCGGGTGCCCGGGCGGGCAGCCGGCGGGATCTCGCGGGATCGGCCAAGTAAGCGGCCAAAATAGCCATCAGGTAGGATTTTCTTCAGTTGTTTAAATTACTTATATGAGCTATGGATCGGCCAAAATTGACTTCCAAGCTTCTCGCTAAAATCGGCCACAGGATCGGCCAAAGCGGCCGCCATCAAGAAGAAAATTATTCATTTTTAATGCCTTAGCATAACATAAAATCGGCCGACATGAACCTACGTCTCGAAACCGTCGAACGCATCGAGCCCGCTAGGCTGGAGGAGATTTCCGAAGCCATCTCGGACGTGGTGGCGGAGCTTTCGGCGGCAACCGCCAAGCTCGGTTACGCGCTCCATCCGCAGACCGCGGCCCATCTGGCGGATCTCGTGCGGATCATGAACACCTACTACAGCAACCTGATCGAAGGTCATAACACCCGGCCACGGGATATCGAACGCGCGATCGGCGGTCATTTCGACAACGACGAAGGGCGGCGCAATCTGCAGATCGAGGCGGCCGCCCACGTCCATGTGCAGTCCGAAATCGATTCCATGGCGCTCGACAATCGCCTGCCTGAACCGGCCTCGATCGATTTCATTCTCTGGCTCCATCGCGAATTCTATCGCGACGCTTCCCCCGAAATGCTTCGGATCTGCGGCAATGGCACCGAGTTCACGATGGAGCCCGGCACCTGGCGGTCGCGAAACGAGCACACGTTGCAGTCGGCCGGCATCAGCCACCTTCCAGCGAGCGTGTCGCGGCCTTTATGGAATATTTCGCGGAGCGTTATCGCTTCGAACGCCTGGGCAAGGCGGCGCGGATCATCGCCATTCCAGCGGCGCATCATCGCTTCAACTACATTCATCCGTTCGCGGACGGCAATGGTCGTGTCAGCCGCCTGATGAGCCACGCCATGGCGCATCAGGCCGGCATCGGAGCCCGTGGGCTGTGGTCGGTCTCGCGCGGACTGGCGCGTGGTCTTACCGGCCCAGGCGATTACAGGCGGATGATGGACCACGCCGACACGCCCCGGCAGGGCGATCTCGATGGCCGTGGCAACCTCTCGCAACGCGCTTTGAGCGAATTCATTCTCTGGTTCCTGCGCGTGTGCCTCGATCAGGTGACGTTCATGTCAGGCTTGTTCGAGATCGACACGTTGGCTCAGCGATTGCGGAGTTTCGTCGACCGCAGCGAGAAGCTCAAGCCTGAAGCCGCCCGTCTTCTGGAGGAAGCGCTCATACGCGGACAGTTCGAGCGCGGCGAAGTCCCGCGCATCACCGGCCTGCCCGAACGGACGGCACGGCGCGTCTTCAACGACGTCGTCGCGACCGGTCTTCTTGCGTCCGAAACGCCCAAGGGGCCGGTGTCGCTGCGCTTTCCGATTGCTGCGCTCGACGTGCTGTTTCCACGCCTGTTTCCGGAGATCTAGAGGACACGGACGGCTTCGCGAGGCCGACGCGGCGATTTCCGGGAACGGATTTTACGCTCAAGCTTGCACGCTCTCAACTTGGACGAAGGTGCCGTCGCCTGTTGCGGAACGCCGTATCGCCGCGCAGCGATGCTCTACAAATCGATCCGTTATCCAGCGTGAAGCAATCAGTGGGCAGCTAGTTAGCGTCTGGCTCTCGCACGTCGGTCAGGTATTGACATGATCCGTCGGTTTCCAGGCCCACGGCAGCAGTTCGTC
>NZ_JCAMOT010000061.1:0-33179 GCF_059512425.1 Bradyrhizobium sp. Leo78 | reverse complement strand
GTTTCGATCCCAAGAAGTCGATGCCGACAAGGTAGGCGCGCAGGCTTGAGTCTCCTAACATCAGGCTGGTTGAGCTTCTCCAATGCAACCCGCGGCAAGCCAGGTGATAGTCGTCGAACGCTTGTGCCTGACGTGCCGGAAAGCGGATCTATTTCGCAGCGCTTTTGCAACCCGTTGCGCTTGGCCACCTGAGATAAACCGCCGCGCGTACATACGCGGTGACCAAGAGATCGTCTGCGCTCCTGACCGCTGCCCTCCGAAGGCGAAGGCCACACGTTCGAATCGCAGGAATGGTAGCGGGGGAGCGCTACCGCCTTTCCCCACACCAACCAAGCCTACGATATCTCATCCGATCCTTCGCATGAGGCAACACACGGGCAACAGGCTAGAGCCGCTTTACCCCTTCGACGAGAGCTGTTGAACGGTCGCGAACGCATGCCGTCTGTGCTCTAGATTTACGGCTCGAGCACAAGCGCGGGCGCCCCGTGAGTAGCCGTCTGTCCGGCCTCTGTGTCGTACGCAGAAGCTCCGCGTTCCTGGAGAGGCGATCCGTCCTCGCCCTCCGGGTGGATCCTGAACCAGGCCACATAGAGCGCCGGCAAGTACAACAGCGTCAACAGCGTGCCTACGATAATGCCGCCCATCATGGCGTAGGCCATCGGCCCCCAGAAAATCTCCCGCGCGATTGGAATGAGCGCGAGACTCGCGGCGGCCGCGGTCAACAGGATCGGTCGCATGCGGTGCTGGGTTGCCTCCACCACGGCATCCCAGGCCGGCCTGCCCTCCTTCTTGAGATCCTCGATCTGAACGATCAGGATCACGGAGTTGCGGACCAGGATGCCGATGAGAGCGAGCACGCCGAGGATGGCGACGAAGCCCAGCGGCGCGCCGCTCGGCAGCATGGCCATGACGACGCCGATCAGCGCGAGCGGCGCCACCGCGAACACCAGGAACAGGCGCGAAAAGCTCTGCAGCTGCACCATCAGCACGGTCGCCATGACGAACAGCATCAACGGCACGACCGCGATGATCGGCCCCTGGCTCTTGGCGCTCTCTTCCACCGAGCCGCCGATCTTGATCGCGTAGCCCGCGGGCAGCTGCTTTGCAAACTCTGCAACCCTCGGCGCGAGCTGGTCGACGACGGTCTTCGGCTGAACGTTGCTGACGACGGCGACCTTCAGCGTGATCGTCGGAATCCGCGCGCGCCGCCAGATCGTGGGCTGCTCCAGCTCGTAGCGCAGATTGGCGACGGCCCCGAGCGGCACCGCTTGGCCGCCGAGCCCGGTCATCTGCAAGTCACGCAGCGTATCGATCGAGGCGCGCTCCGGCGCGGTCGCACGTCCCGTGACATCGACGAGATAGATACTGTCACGCACCTGGGTGATCGGCGTGCCCTGCAGCACCGAGTTCAGAGTGGTCGCGATGTCTTCCGAGGTCACACCGAGCTGACGCGCCTTGTCCTGGAGCACGTCGACCTTGACGACGCGCGCCGGCTCCATCCAGTCAAACACCACATTCCCAAGATCAGGACTGCTGCGAATGACGCCGGCAAGCTTCTGCGAGAGGTCACGGACCACAGCAATGTCGGGGCCGCTGAGGCGGTATTGCACCGGACGACCCACGGGAGGGCCGACCTCGAGCAGCTTGACGTAGGTGTCGGTGCCCGGAAAAGTCTTCCGCAAGTAGTCCTCGAACTGCGACTTGAGCTTGTCGCGGGCGGCGATGCCGCCCTTGGTCACGATCACCTGCTGGCCGAACCAGGTGTTGGCGGTTTGCACATCGAAGGACAGCACGAAGCGCGGCGCGCCGGTGCCGACATAGGTGGACCAGTGCTCGACCGAATCGTTGCCCTGCAGCTGCTCGCGCTCGAAGCGCGCCATCTGCGCGTTGGTCTCGGTGATCGAGGCGTTCTGCGGCAGGTTCCAGTCGATCACGAGCTCGGCACGGTCGGAGGAGGGGAAGAACTGCTGCTGCACGAACTGCAAGCCGAACAAGGCAAGACCAAAGGTGCCAGCCGTCACGGCGACGGTGCTCCAGCGATGATGCATGCAGAACAGAAGGAGGCGCGCGAACATCTGCGCGACGCGGCCCTTCTGCTCGTGATGTCCCTTCATCCTGGCCGGCAGAATGGTGACGCCGAGCAGCGGCGTGAACAAGACGGCCACGATCCACGAGACGATCAACGACACCGCGATCACTACGAACAGGGTGAAGGTGAACTCGCCGGCGTTGCTGCTGTTGAGTCCGATCGGGATGAAGCCCGCCACGGTGACCAGCGTTCCCGTTAGCATCGGAAACGCGGTCGAGGTATAGACGTGGGTCGCCGCCTTCTCGAGCGGATCGCCGATCTCGAGCCGCGCCACCATCATTTCGACCGCGATCATGGCATCGTCGACCAACAGGCCAAGCGCTATGATCAGGGCTCCCAGCGAAATGCGCTGCAGCGAGATGCCGCAATAGGCCATCACGACGAAGGTGATCGCGAGCACGAGCGGAATGGCGATGGCCACCACGAGACCGGCTCGCAAGCCCAGGCTCAGGAAGCTGATGCCGAGCACGATGACCACCGCCTCGAACAGCGCTTCGGTGAAGCCGGAAACGGCATGTTCGACCACGACCGGCTGGTCGGCAACGAGGTGGACGCCGACGCCGATCGGCAGGTCGGAGATGATGCCGGTCATCTCCTTCTTCAGCGCCTCGCCGAACTGGAGCAGATTGGCACCGGACTTCATGCCGATCGCGAGCGCGATGGCGGGCTGGCCGTTGTATCGGAACAGGGTCGACGGCGGATCGGCGTAGCCGCGTGTGATGGTCGCCACATCGGTCAGCGGGAAGAAGCGGTCGTTGATGCGCAGATTGACCGCCTTCAGGCTCGCCTCGGAGGTGAACTGGCCGTTGACGCGGACGCTGATGCGCTCAGGCCCTTCCTGGAACACGCCCGAAGGCGCCACCGCATTCTGGCCCTGCAAGGAATTCATGATGGCGTGGACGTCGAGGCCGAGCGCCGCGATCTTGCGGGTGGAGAATTCGAGATAGATCACCTCGTCCTGTGCACCGAGAATGTCGACCTTGCCGATATCGGGCACGGTGAGCACCTTGGCCCTGATATCCTCGACCTGATCGCGGAGCTGTCGCTGGCTCAAGCCGTCGCTGGTAAAGGCATAGACGTTGCCGAAGACGTCACCGAAGCGGTCGTTGAAGCCGGGGCCGATCACGCCTTGCGGGAAGTCGCCCTTGATGTCCGCGATCATATTGCGGACGCGCACCCAGGTCGGCTTGACGTCGGCCGCCTTGGTCGAATCGCGCAAGTAGACGAAGACGGTGGTCTGGCCCGCGACCGTCACGCTCTTGGTGTAATCGAGCGATTCGAGCTCTTCGAGCTTCTTCTCGATCCGGTCGGTGACCTGACGCGTCATCTCCTCGGGCGAGGCGCCCGGCCACTGCGCCCCGATCACCATGGTCTTGATGGTGAAATCAGGGTCCTCCTGTCGTCCGAGCTGGAGATAGGCAAAGAGGCCGGCCGCCATGAAGGCGATCATGAAATACCAGACGAGCGAACGATGGCCGAGCGCCCAGTCGGAAAGGTTGAACGACTTCATGGCTCCTGATCCTGTTGGATGCGGACGTGCTGTCCCGGCTTGAGGCTGTGAATTCCAGCGGTGACGACGCGGGTACCTGCGGCAAGCCCGCCGGTGACGCGGATACCCGCCGGTTCGATGACACCATCGATCTTCTGCAGGGAGACGGTGCCGGCGGACTGGTCGACCACCCAGACGAAATCAGCGCCGTCCCTCGCGAGCACCGCTGATGTGGGCAGGCGCAGATTCTTGCCCTGGTCCTTGCCGAGCTTTGCCGTGACGGTCGCGCCGAGACGGAAGCTTTCGGGCGGGTTGTCGAGCGCGATCCGGACTCGCCGCAGCCGCGTCACCGCATCGGCTTGCGGAGCGACTTCACGGATCCTGCCCTCGACCTGAACGGCGGGAAGGAGCTGCAGGCTGACGGTGAAGGCGAGACCGACCTCGAGCGGCACGGGAAAGTCTTCCCCGATATCGACGACCGCCTCGCGAATGTCCGGCCGCGCGACCGTCACCACGGTTTGACCGGGCGAGACCACCTGGCCGACCTCCGCGCCAACAGCGGTGACGACGCCGCCGAAATCGGCCTTGATCTGGGCATAGCCGAGCTGCTCGATTGCCTTGGTCAGGCTCGCCTGCTCCTGGGCGACGGTCGCTTCGGCGCCGGCGCGGGCCTGCTCGGCATTGTCGAGTGTCTGTTTCGTGGTCGCGTCGCTGGTGATGAGCGTGCGTTGCCGCTCCTCGGTGCCCCTGGCCGCCGCAAGCTGGGCCTCGGCCTTCGCAAGCTGAGCTTTGGCTGCGCGAACGGCGAGATCGAGCGCGCTCGGATCGATCGTGCCGATGATTTGGCCTTCGCTGACGAGGTCGCCCACATAGACAGGACGCGAGGTCAGCCGTCCGAGCACGCGAAAGCCAAGATTGGTCTTGTAGCGCGGCTCGACCGTGCCGACGGCAAGCGTGCTGTCATTGTTGTCGGGCTTGGCCAGCATCGAGAGCACCGGGCGGACCGGCTCCGGCGCGCTCGTCTCCTGCTGACAGCCGGTGAACAACGAGGCCGCCGCGAGCGTGCCAGCGATCATCATGACCCGTCGCTTCATGACCGACCTCCTTCTTCAGTGACGGACTGGCCGACGCTCAGCAGCTTGCCGCCATCGACGACGACGCGCTCGCCGGGCTCGAGGCCCGCCTTGATCAGCACCTGACCGGCCTCGTATGCGCCGACCGTGACCGGCTTCAGCAACGCCGTCTGCGTCCTGGGGTCGACGGTCCAGACGGCAGGTTTCCTGGCCGCGGCCGTCAGCGCGCTCCAGGGCAAGGTGATCTCCTGCTGAGCTTTCACCTTGACCGTTCCGGCGACGGCGCTGCCCAGCGTCATCGCGGTCGGCGGAGTGTCGATAGAGACCTTTACGCGGATCGTAGAGCTCTTCGCGTCGATCGCTGGTGAAATCTCCCTCACCTCGCCCGTCGCGGTCACGTTGGGATCAGAGAGCAGTGCCAGCCTCACGCGGCGGCTCTCGGCCTCGCCAAGGAAGACGGATTCGTAGACCTCGAACACGGCATCCCGCTCGCCGTCCTGTGCGAGCGAGAACACAGGTTGCGCGGCCGGCACGACCTGGCCGACCTCGAGATTTCGCGCAGTGATGACGCCGTCGGCTTCCGCGCGCAGGACGGTATATCCGAGCACATCGCGCGAGGTGCCCAGCTGCGCCTTTGCCGCCTCCAGCACACCCTCGGCGGTTCGCAGACCTTCCTGGGCCTGGTCATAAACGGTCCGGGTGGTGAAGCCGCTTGCGATCAGCGCTTTCTGCCGCTCGAACGTAGCCTTCGCCACGCGCAGCTGGGCTTCGGCGGAGGCTACTGCTGCGGTCGCAGCATCGACATCGGCCTGTTGCTCGGCCGGATCGAGCCGGGCAAGGACGTCGCCCTTGTTGACGTGAGCACCAACGTCCACGGCGCGAGCGATCACATGTCCGCTGATGCGAAACGATAGATCGGCGCGGAAACGCGCCTGGACGTCTCCCGTCAACGTGATGGCGGGTTGCCGGTCGCGTGGCTGCACGACCGTGGTCCGGACCAGCGTGGCACGCGCGGCCGCTGGCGCGGCGTGATCATTGCAGCCGCTCAGCGTAATGATCACGAGCACCGCCGCTGCGGCGACTGCTTTCATCGCAGGCGACCGTTGACGGACCGGATTGGAGAATGGTTGGGTCATGGCGCATCCGTTCGATCAGAAAGCGACAAGAGTGCGCCGAGCGCATCCGCGGGGCGGCAGGACACATAGGCTGCGCCATTTGAAACGGCCGCTCTGGTGCGGCGCGGCGCTCTCATCTGGCGTGTCGCGATGGTCCAGTTTGCGCCGCGCTCGCGCTCGGTCAGTGGGAATGACAAGACGATCGAGGTGAAGTCGGCGCCAAAACCCTGCTCGACCTGGCCGCCGAGCGCCCGGGCGATATCCCTCGCAATTCGCAGCTCGCGATCGGAAACGTCCCGCGCAGGTCGAGAGCCGTTGTCCAGGATCACGCAGTTCACCAGCGCGCCGGTGCGCGCCAGCTTGATCCTGATCTGCCCGTCGCGTGCGTCGAAGCAGGCGTGCCTTGTCGCGTGCATCACGAGTTCGTGGACGATCAGCCCCAGGTGCCAGCAGCGCTCCGGCTCAAGCGCGAGGGACTGGGTCGCAAATACGAGGTCAATGTTCATTGGGTTGAGGACCGCGCGGCGCATGCCGCAGCCGAGTTTGCGAAGGTAGGTCGCGGCGTGGATCAGCGTTTCACCCGCGGGAATGGCCAACGCGCGATGAACATCGGCATAGCCATGCAGTAGCTCGACGACATCACTGAGCGGGCCCTTGGCTTCGGCCTCCTCGACCCGGATCGCGGCGGCCGAGACCAGGTTGATGGCGAAGGCAACGCCGTTGGTGACCCGGTGATTCAGCTCGCGCAACAGCACGCCTTCCTGCAAACCGGCGGGGTCCTGGTTCAAGACAGTCACTACATTCTCCATCTGCTTCGGCAATCGGGTCAGAGGCCGCGCCGTTCGCGGCCGGATCATCTGGACCACGCGCCAGGCCCGTCGAGCTCTGGCAGATCCTTAATAAACTATACCGTATATTTTCTTTTTCTTGCCTTTCTTCTCCGGGCGTGTCAAGGGGGAAAGCGAAGCGCACGGACTCGTGATTTCGGAGGTGCAAGAATGAAGAAGACGAAGCGAGGCAGGCCGCCCAAGGATCTTGCCGGCGATGCGCCGGCGCGAATTCTCGATGCAGCCCAGCAGTTGTTTCTCGAGAAGGGCTACCGCAGCGCCAGCATCGACGACATTTCCGAGCTCGCGCCCGCGAGCAAGCCGACGATCTATGCCCACTTCCCCGGCAAGGAAGCGCTGTTCGCCGCGGTGGTGGCCCGCACGGTCGAGGGATTGACCGACTTCGAGGGCTTCTCTCCCGAAGGTCGCACCATCGAGGACAAGTTGATGAGCCTCGGCACAGCCATCGTCGACAGAGTTATCGAAGAGTCACTGGGCATGGTGCGCGCGACGATCGCGGAATCGCAGCGGTTTCCCGAACTGAGCCGCAACGTCCACGACGCTGCGCGCGATCGCTCCCTGAATGCGGTGTCGCAACTTCTGGACGAAGCCACGCAAAAGCTCGCCCGTACCGCAAAGGGGCCTTTCAGCGCCAAACGAAGCCGCGCCACTGCCCAGATCTTCCTCGACCTGATCCTGCTACCGATGCTGTTCCGCTCGCTCGTCGGCGAGACCCCGAAGGACCTGAAGAAGGAGCTTCCCGGCTTCGTGCGCGAGCGCGTCGGCTTCTTCCTGGCGGCCTGCGAGACCGACTGGTCGTAGGCGCATGGCGGCCTGTCCTCTGCTGGACGGTTGGCCTGGCGTCCGCGTCAGCCGGCTGCCATCAAATGCACCTGCGACGCCATCTCGACCGGCAGCCACGATGGCGGGCGGCTCAGGGCGCCCGCGCAAAATCTCAACATCTCCTCGAAGCTTGGCCGCAGGGTCGCAGCACCCATTCTCGAGGGATTGAGATGCACGTCCATGGCTTCGAGCAGGCAGCAGGTCAGCGCCATCGGACTGCCGCCTCGCAGTTCGCCGCGTTCTTGCCCGGTGCCGATGATCGGACGCACGACCCCTCGGATCTTGTCGTGATAGGCGAGGACGACCGTCCAGTTCTGACGGACGGCCAGAGTGATCAGGTCTTGCAGTCGTCGATGCTTGGCCGGTCGACCTTCATTGCAGTCGGCGATGGCCTTCAGGATTGCAGCCAATCGCCGTAACGCTGGCCCATTGGCACGGGCCGCTTCAGCCGCCGCACTGGCCGCCTCCTCGAGCACCTCCTCCACCACGGACTCCTCGATCGCCCGCCGCGAGGGAAAGAATCGATAGACGTTGGCCGAGGACATCGACAGACTCTGCGCGATATCCGCAACGGTGGTCTTTTTGTGTCCCATCTCGCCGTAGCGATGGATGGCAGCCTGCACGATCCTGCGGCGGGCGCTGCTCGTTCGATCTTCAATCTGCCTGCGCATGACGTCTCTCACTTCGCCGGGATGGTCATCAGTTCGCGGCGGCAGGCCTCTCCGAAATCGCGCAAGGGATCCATCTCCTCGATGAATCTGGGGAGATCGACGAATGTGCGGTTTGGCGAGAGATACGTCTCGATGATCAAGTGCCCGGCTCTCTCGGCGGCCTGAACGACCTCGCTGCTCGACAAGATCCGCATACGTCCGACCAGCGTATAGAGGCTGACCAGTTGCGGGATTTCGGCCTGATCATTGACCAGGGCCTCGGCATAGAGCCGTGAGGCCTCCTCGATGAAGCAATGGTACAATTGTTCGCGCTTCGAAAACGAGCGGGCATGATCAAGCTCGCGACGCCTTCGGCGTCCGCTAAACCATCCACTGACAATGGTCGAGAGCGCGCCGAACGCAGAGCCGCCGAAGGCAGCCAGGGCCGGTATGTACACCGTGCTCATGAGATCGCTCCTGTCTCCTGACCGCGATGCCGATGCAATTCAGGGCAGGAACCCCGCCACATCGGTCGCGGCATCAATCCTTATCTGGCCCTGGCCGAGCCGCTGCTGGCTTGGTCGAACACCGCTTTGCACGCCTCGCTCAGGTTCGATTTGCTCTGCCTCAGACAGGCTTCGACACCTGAGGGGTCGGGAATGTAGGCGCTGCACAGACGAAAGGCGTCGGGCGTACAGGCCGCCCTCTGCTCCGCCGTGCCCTGGTTCTCCTGAGCCGATGCTGATGCGCTGCCAAGCGCGATCACAACCGCTGCGAACAACACCATCGTCAATTTCGTCATGTCAGATCCTTTCTTTGCTCGAGGCCTCTGGTTAGGCGGAGCCTCACCGCCTTGATCCCGGACACGCGCTTGTGAGCCAGCCGTCTTGACACCAATCGCAGCGCGTGATTTATATGAACTATACGGTATATTTTATTTAGGAGGCGGAGAATGTCAAGTCTGCTGTTCGTCTTGTTGCGCGAAAATCCCCTACCCGGGCTCGCCGTCGCATCGCTCAATGTCGTCGTCGCCGTGTGCCTCGTGGCGCTGAGCCTGCTTATCGGCATCACCATCGCGACGATCGCGTGGGCTCATTCGCTCGCCGCGGCTGAGGACTTCGAACGCCCCGCGCCGCGACGTGAGATCACGACCGGTGGCGCGACATGCTGAACTTCATCGAAGTCTTCGACGTGATGGACGTGAATCCGATCAGCCGGGAGGCGATGTGGATCGGTCTCACCGGAACGCGGACGGCACTCCAGCGCGACGGCTTCATGATCCATCCGAAAGCTGGCGCCGATTGTCCGGCGGAGTGGCTCGATGAGCGCGGCTATCTCGACGCCGAGTTCGCCCGCCGGCACCCGCGCCCCTGGAGTATCTGATGATGGGACCGCTTCATATCGCTGCCGGGAGCGACGCGCCGTGAGCCGACGATCCGCAATGTTCATGTGTGCTAGGCAGCCGACCGACAGCGCCCTTCCCCTGCGCGGCTACTTTCTTTCGGTGGGTGGAGTGCTGGTCTGCTTGCTGTGGTTGGCGAACTGGGCGCTGCCGGCGCAATTGCCGGGTCGGTTTTCCGAACCGGATCCGGCGCGGCCTGCGATCCGCATCCACTCCGACGTCAGGGGACCGGAGCTGGTCACGATCGATACCGATCAGCCCCTGCCCGCGCCCCCCGACAAGGAGATCGTCGTCGCCCACTCACCTGCTTCCGGCGACCAACCAGACCGAGACTGATCCGATGTCCAGACAGCATTTGTTCGCCCTGATCCTGTGGTCCGCCACGCTCGCCGCCACCGGCGCCGTGGCGGACGTCCAAAATTCCGCGGTGACGGACAGCCGCAGCGCGAGCGCGCAAAACGATGCCGAGGAGGCCGCTATCCGGCGCGTTCTCTCAGAATTTCGCACCACACGCGTCCCGCTCAGCCGCGCCATGGCAATCGCGGAGCACCTGCATGATGGCTCGAAGACCGCCGACATCAGCTTCGAGATCGACGGTCCGCCCGTCTACCGCGTTCGCACGATCCGGAATGAGCACGTGTGGGAGAACGCCATCGACGCAAATACCGGAAGTATCACGGGCAAGGAGACGACGTCGTCGCTTAAAGAGCTCGGTCGGGAAGACCTCGCCAACATCCTTGCCCTGAAATGGATGAAGCCGGAATTGTCGGATGCCGTGCAGATCGCCGAGAAAGCGGCGGCCGGCAGCGCGCTGGCTGGTGGACTGATCCGACAGGACGGCAAGCTCAACTTCGTGATCGTCGTCGCCTCAGGGGACCATTTGAAAGAGGTGCTGCTCGAGCCTCCAAAGGTCGGAAAGCAAGGCGCGAGTCGCGACTAGCACGAACATGTTCAACAGCAATCAAAGAGCACACTCGCCATGAACTTCCAGCCTCGATCACAACTCTCATCCGCACAACGGCAGCTTCCTTTCGACTGCATCGCGCTGCTGTTGCAAGGCGGCGGTGCGCTTGGTGCGTACCAGGCGGGCGTGTACGAAGCCTTGGCCGAAGCCAGCATTCATCCCGACTGGGTTGCTGGCATCTCTATCGGAGCCATCAATGCCGCCATCATCGCCGGCAATCCGCCCGAGTCTCGCGTCAACCGCCTGCGCGATTTCTGGACGCAGGTCACCTCGACCGCGCCGTGGGATTGGTCCGGCAATCTTTTCCTGGATTGGACGCGGAGCGACAATACGCGCAACCTCATCAACCAGATGAGCGCCGGTCTGGCGGCCACCTGTGGTGCCACAGGATTCTTCTCCGCCCGTCCCGTCCTGCCCTGGCTGCAGCCCGGAGGCGCCAGCGATGCGACCAGCATCTATGACACGCGCGCGCTCAGGACCACGCTGGAGCGCCTGGTCGACTTCGATCGTATCAATGCCGGGTCGACGCGCTTCAGCGCCGGCGCGGTCAATGTCAGAACCGGGAATTTCATCTATTTCGACAACACAACCCATACAATCCGAGCAGAGCACATCATGGCGAGCGGCGCACTGCCGCCCGGCTTTCCGGCTGTGGAAATCGAGGGCGAGTACTATTGGGACGGCGGGCTCGTCTCCAATACGCCGCTGCAATGGGTGATCGAATCGGATGCCCCGCAGGACATACTCGCATTCCAGGTCGACCTCTGGAGCGCCCGCGGTCAGCTTCCCCGCAACATGGCTGAGGTCGTCACGCGGCACAAGGAAATCCAGTATTCGAGCCGCACGCGCGCCAGCACCGACCAGTTCAAGCATGTGCAGCGCCTGCGACGCGCGCTCACGGACCTGCTCGGCCGGCTGCCCGACGATCTCAGCGAGCATGAGGACGTAAAGCTGCTCAGCACCGCGATCTCCCGCAATGTCTATAACATCGTCCATCTGATCTATCGCGCACGCAATTACGAGGGGCACTCCAAGGACTACGAGTTCTCGCGGCTATCGATGCAGGACCATTGGCGCGCCGGCTATCACGATGCGCTGCGCACCCTGCGTCATCCCGAGGTGCTCGCCCGGCCCTCGAGTCCCGACGGGGTCTTCACCTTCGATCTCGAACACGATGGCCGCGAGTAGCCGCAACCCCTTCGCCTGGAGATAACGCAATGCGCGAGACTGACGTGAAGCAACGAGCCTTTGCCATGCCGCTCACCAATCCAGCCTATCCGCCCGGGCCGTACCGGTTCGCGGATCGCGAATACATGATCATCACCTATCGTACCGACCCGGCCAGGCTCCGGGCCGTGGTTCCGGAGCCTCTGGAGGTGGACGAGCGGGACGCGCTGGTCAAATACGAGTTCATTCGCATGCCGGATTCCAACGGCTTTGGCGATTACACCGAAAGCGGTCAGGTCATTCCCGTCTCGTTCCGCGGACGCAAGGGCGGCTACACGCATTGCATGTTCCTCAATGACGAAGGACCCATTGCAGGCGGGCGCGAGCTCTGGGGCTTCCCGAAGAAGCTCGCGCAGCCGATCCTGCGAACCGAGATCGATACGTTGATCGGCACGCTCGACTACGGCCCGCTGCGGGTCGCCACGGGGACGATGGGCTACAAGCACCGCGAGGCCGATCTGGCAAAGGTCAAGGCCACTCTCAACGAGCCGAACTTCCTGCTCAAGATCATCCCGCACGTCGACGGCAGCCCACGGATCTGTGAGCTCGTTCAATATCGTCTCGAGGACATCGTGCTGAAGGGCGCCTGGAGCGGACCGGCGGCGCTGGCCCTGACGCCGCACGCCCTGGCGCCGGTTGCCGAACTGCCGGTGCTGGAGATCGTCTCCGCCGTTCACATCCGCGCCGACCTCACGCTCGGCCTCGGGACGGTGGTGCATGATTATCTGCAACAGCCGGCGCGCGGCTCGATTCGAGCCGGAGAGAAGGCTCTCGTCTTCTAATATTGAGCGCGCTTCGCGATCAGCTGCGCAGGTTTCATGGTTCGCGTTTAGGAGGAAGTGTACGAGATGGGAATTCTGAAAGGTAAGACGGCTGTCGTCACGGGCTCGACGAGCGGCATTGGCCTCGCCTGCGCGCGGGCGTTCGCGAGCGCGGGCGCTAACGTCGTAATCAACGGCATCGGATCGCCCGCAGACGTCGAGGCGGCGCGCGCCGCGATCGCACGCGACTTCGCCGTCAAGGCGATTTACTCGCCTGCGGACATGATGAAGCCGAGTGAGATCGCCGGGCTCATCGCCCTCGCCGAGGCGAGCTTCGGCAGCGTTGACATCCTGGTCAACAACGCCGGCATCCAGCACGTCGCGCCGATCGAAGACTTCCCCGCCGAGAAGTGGGACGCCATCATCGCGATCAATCTCTCGGCCGCTTTCCACGCCGTTCGTGCAGTCGTGCCTGGCATGAAGAGACGCGGCTGGGGTCGCATCATCACCACGGCCTCGGCGCACTCGCTGGTCGCCTCACCCTTCAAGTCGGCCTATGTCGCGGCCAAGCACGGCATCGCTGGCTTCACGAAGACGGTGGCGCTGGAACTCGCGCGCTCGAAGATCACCTGCAATTGCATAAGTCCGGGCTACGTCTGGACGCCACTCGTGGAGAAGCAGATCCCGAACACGATGGCGGCTCGTCGCATGCGGAGGGACGAAGTCATCAACGATGTCTTGCTCGCCGCGCAGCCCACGAAGGAGTTCGTCACCGTGGAGCAGGTCGCCGCGCTCGCACGGTTCCTGTGCAGCGACGACGCTGCACAGATCACCGGCGCGAATCTCTCGATGGATGGGGGTTGGACGGCCGCGTAGCTCGTTCAATTCATGGAGCGTTCAATCATGTCTGTAGTTGAAGAAACGAAGCTAAACGAGACCAGTCGTCGCGTTTCTGAGCTCAATCTCGCGGAAGATAACCGCCTGGCCAATGCCCCGCGCATATGCGAGGAGGTCTTCAATGCGGACGTGCTGCCCCGCGATGCCGAGCTGATGACGCCGAGCGACTTCTATGCGGTGATTGCTTCCGGACCGCCGCGCACGCGGCCAACGCCCCAGGATGAAGAGGTAAGGCTGTTTCCCTATCTCGCGGCCTGATGGACGCGACAGAGAACGACCCGGCGGTTAACCCAAGTCAACACCAGCAAAGCCGAACTCGGAGATCATCCGATTCGAGTAGTCAACGGACACAGTCATGACATCGCCGCCGCGCAGGCGAAGGCCTGGCGCGAAGCCGCCGACAAGTTTCGTGAGGCCGCGGGCAAGGTAGCCGCAACGCATACCGGGGATTTCGATGCGGCACTGAAGCAGATAAATCCGATGTGTCAGAAGCGGAAGCGCGTCTGCAGAAACTAAAGCAGGTCGGCGGCCGTGGTCCGTACTGAGCGCTGCGCTCGCGGAATCCCGCAAGGCGTTCGAGCCGTAGCGTAGCCTGGCGGAGAGAGTTGGAGTCAAACTCACGATTTTTCAATCGTTCCACTTCCAAGGAGACCGAAAGCTGCTGAGGAAGCGCTCGCCTGCCTCCTCCAAAGATTTCGAGTCTGAGCCGGGTTCGATTCCGGTCGGGGCAAATTGTGGAGTCCGGAACGGCATCGGCGTCCCCGCTGCCGGAAGCCTGCTGTTCTATTTTTGTCGGCGAATACCACGCGTCATCCTGCTGGTATTTGTGCTGGTATCGACAGCAATCGACGACAAAAGTGGTTTCAGATTCAAATGGTTATGGCTCTAGGCAATTATCGGCCAGGGGCACCACGGAAAAAATCATAATAATAACAATAACTTAAGCTCCTGGTTCGATTCCGGATTTCTCCGCAAAACTTTCGGGATGCATTGAAAATACAAGCAAAAGCCCACTGCAGCCGTCCGCTTTGCTGGTATTCTTGCTGGTATCGCCAAGCCAAACGCGCCGCGGCGGATTTCGATATTCCCCGACGAGGGAATTAAGCGCCGGCATGCCCCGTTCACCGCTTTACGCGTGACGTTCGGACGTCAATCTCAAATGACCAACCCCGCGTTGGCTGGCCATAGAGGAACGCGAACGCGTTCACGATTGCTTCGATACTGATCAGGCTTCATTCGCGACCGGCCAGACTGTGACCGAGAGCAATGTCGCAAGTGATCGAGCGCGAGCCTGCATCATGGCAGAAGCACGAGGTCGCTCGGATCGTGGCGGCTTGACCGCGGCAACCATCTTCTCGACCTGGGCGTTGGTCACGTGCGTTACGGCGGCGGCTCCAAATTTCCAGGCGCGCGCGGGCCAATATTTGCGAAAGTGAACCGGAGCGCCGCATGAGGGCCTGGAGGTTGCTAGACTAGCGTTCTGCTCCTCGAGCTGTCGTCGTTCTCGGATCGTCGATCCAAAATTTACAAATGGTGCTGAAGAAGAGACGCCGGCTTCGAGCAGGAAACAGTCACCGATCTCATCTCCATCGCCACGCCATCGTCTTTCGAGATCGACAAGTACAGCCTTTTTTCAGATCGGGTGCCTACACGTGGAGTTGCAGGCGCGCGCACGACAAATCACTCGGACCGGCAACTAAGGTCGAAAATTTCGATATCGAGCACCGGCGGCTTCGTTGGACCAGTCTCTGGCCCGACGGGCCTCAAACGCCGTAACGTTGGAACGATGTAGCCGGAGAAATTCTGGTAAGCACTTACAAATTGCGATACCGGTCTTCCTCCGAGTTCCAGCGCGTCATAGTCCACCCGAACCAAAAGTCCTTCTGAATCAAAAAATAACTTCTGTTGGAGGGGATAAATCGAGGCCGTTTCGGAAAATTCGACATGCATCAGGCGAAGAGGCTGTAACCCACCGTTCACGAGCGGTGGATCGCCCTCGCGTATCGACGCCGCTGTTTCCAGAAGATACGGCATAGCTACGAGGGTCCACACGGAATATCCGCAGAACTGAGCGAGATCCAGGACATCCCAGGATCCATTCGAAGCACGTTTCGTCCAATCCTCGAAAGAACGTCGCTCGGCCTGGATTACTTGCCCATTCTCGTTTTCGATACCGACCTGGCTCAAATCACAGAAGAGACGATCATTACTGACATCGAAGCCCATAATACGGACCGAATGCTCGCGGATGTCAGCCTCGACCACCACTTCCTTCAATGAGTTTTCTCGATGTTTTTGTTCGACAAGCAAACCGCTCATCGTCATATGAACGGTGAACCCACGCAGGTTGCGCCACCGGTCGGCGCCGCCAGACGCCGACAAGACCTGCTCTAGCAGGCTCATTCCACTCCTCCCTGTTGCGGCACACTCAAGAGCGGATAGCCAACGTGGGCAACCTGGTCGCGCTTCAGTCCGTCGTGACCCTACTGTGACGGTCTGAAAGGTCGCCTTCAAGCAAGGTACCCCTCACCTTCACAACTCTTCGCGAATCTTCACGGGTGTGTCGGGCGCAACTTTTCATTCTGCCCGCCCGCCTCCTCGACGCTCACGTGAACGTCAAGTGAGGCGCGGCGTCACCGCTGCGCGGTCGAACCGGCTCCGCCGGCTCAATCTTTTTTTGCTCTTTCGGCCAATAGCGACCGAGCGAGCGTAAGGTCCGGGGTCGAGCGCCCGTCGCGGAAGCGGTCGCACAAGTCTTCGAGTAACGCAGGATCAAGCGCACCGACGCACCGCTCCCCGAGGCACGTCATGGCGATGGCAGTGCGGAGTTCGAAGGCGAGCGACGAGTGGGTGCGCGCCAGCTCCAACGATTCTGCGAGGCTGGCTGCCGCATCGGCGTATCTTGGTCCCCGAACACCGGCGAGCGCGAGTCCTCTGACTCGAAGAATTTCCGGCGTGTACCAAGAACCTCCCCCTTCCGCGTCTTGCTTGAGAACAGAATCGATGATCGCTACGGCTTCGCTATTCTCTCCGCCGGCCACCAAGGCCTCGGCCAGGCCAGTCGCGACCGTGGTCGCCATCAGTTGGTGACGATGGCCGCGGAGGTGCTCCAGGCCCTCTCGCATGCACGCGATGCCTCTGTCTCTATCGCCATCTGCCGTTAGTAACCTACCTGCCAAACCTCGCGCCGCAGCTAGGAATGGGATCAGCGAGTTTCTTTCGCTTTGAGCTTGCAATTCATCTGTGATCTGCCACGCGACGTCGTGATCGCCCGCCCAGTGGAAGACCCATGCCGAAAACATCAACGACATGCAAAGGGTGACTGGATGACCTATCTTCCGGCCCTGGTCGACGGCTTCATGCGCGACCGAAACGGCTCTCGACGTTAGACCTCGAAGCCAGTAAACGCGAGCAAGCGTACCGAGACTGCGGGTATAATTATCGTACCCGTATTGCAGTAGTTTCGGGTCTTGAGAGCGCGTGATTCCATATGCAGCCTCACAGTGAACTTGCGCCTTCGCTTGATCGCCGGCCAGATGATATGCCGCACCAAGCATCGCCTCCGACAACGACAGGTAGCCGGGGTCGGCCAGCTTTTCGCTGGCTGAATGAAACTTTGCTGCCTGCGTCAATGCGCTTTGAAAGTCGCCGACCCGGGCCGAGAAAAGCTGGAGACCGCTGAGAATCCGGAGCTTGTAGCTTGTGTCGTTGACGGCCTCGGACAAATCGAGGGCCTTCATCAAAGCACTATGTGATGCTGACTTCTCTCCGTCAGTGAACATGCGCGACAGCGCGAGTGCCGTCCAGAGCTCCAAGGCGTGCCGGCTTGGCTCGGTCTCGGCCCCGACGATAGCGACTCCTCGTTCGGCCCATTCGCGACACTCTATCAACAAGGACATATCGAGGAACAGGCGGGTAGCGCTCGCGGCGATCCGGAGTTTGTCGACAGACGCTTCGTCCGATGAAAACGCGAATTCGAGTGCTGTCCTGATGTTCGAGACGGCTTCCTCCCGATCGACGTCGTAGCCTGGCGATGAGTGGGGGCGGGAAGAGAATTTTTCGATGCAATCGCAATAATAATCCGCGTGGCGAACGGCGATTTCGTGGGCCTCTCCACTTTCCATCAAATGATGACGCAGCCGCGCGCGCGTGGTGTCGAGCAGACGATACCGCAGATCGGAACCGTTCACGACCACCGTTATCAACGATTTTGCCACTAGCGTAGAGAATTCCGCGAGCAAGCCGTTCGCAGCGGCGGCATTCGCATCGATGACGACGCGCCGGGCCGCCTCGAACGAGAACGGCCCCGTGAAGACCGACAGACGCCGGAGGACCACCCGCTCGTTCTCCGCAAGAAGCCTATAGCTCCAGTCGATCGTTGCGCTAAGGGTTCTATGCCTCGGGACAGCCGTCCGTTTCCCCGAAAGGTGCAGGGCCATATCGCTGTCCAATAGGCTGGCGATGCCTGTGATTCCGAAGGTGTCGACACGCCCGGCGACGAGTTCCAAGGCAAGCGCGATACCATCCAGCCGGCGGCATATGGCGGCGATCGTCGGAACGTCCGACTCGGCGATGTCCGGCGCCACTCCACGTGTGCTTAGTCGCTCGACAAAGAGGCGAGCGGCAGGGTACTCAAGCAGCTCGATGGCGGTCATGCCCGAAACATCCGGGGGGCATTCAAGGGGCTGCAGGCGGTGAACGCATTCGCCATCCGCCCTCAAGGATTCGCGGCTCGTCGCCAAAAGGTGAACGTCCGGGCAGTGCCGCAATATTGCTTCGGCAAGTCCCGCCGCGGCTTCGGCGACGTGCTCGCAACCGTCGAGGACGATTAGGGTCCGCTTCCGGCTTAGCGCTGCCAACAGCGACTCGAGCAGATCACTCGACTTCGTGGAAACATTGGTCGATGACGCGACCGCAAACGCCACGGACTGCGGATCGCCGAGCAAACCTAGATCGACGAAGCAGACGCCA
Source organism: Bradyrhizobium sp. Leo78 (assembly GCF_059512425.1). Taxonomy (NCBI): domain Bacteria; kingdom Pseudomonadati; phylum Pseudomonadota; class Alphaproteobacteria; order Hyphomicrobiales; family Nitrobacteraceae; genus Bradyrhizobium; species Bradyrhizobium sp. Leo78. Next base: position 14,871 of record NZ_JCAMOT010000061.1, on the reverse strand, counting down.
TCCGCGAAGGTGTCGGAAAGCGAATGCGCCACCGATATTGCAGTTGTCGTCTTGCCGACGCCGCCTGACCCAACGATCGACACGAAGCGGTGTGCAATAAGTTGGGATGCGATCGCCTTGATCGCGCTTTCTCGGCCGACGATCTCAGCCGGAATGACGGGCAACCGAGACCGGAACGGTTCGCTGTTGACCGAAATGGGCGCGGCTGCCATCGCGGTCACCGCAAATGCGAAACAGTAACCTCGCCCTGACACGTTGGTGATATATTTTACGTTCGACCCATCCCCTTCGAGTGCCTTCCTCAAGGCACTGACGTGCACCCGCAAGCTGCTTTCGTCCACGTGCACGCCGGGCCACACGCGATCGAAAAGCTCCCTTTTTGTAATTACCTGCTTTGGGCGCTCGAGCAATGCGAGCAGAATATCAAAGGCGCGTGCCCCGAGAGCGACCGCCACGCCATCTTTCTCCAACTTACGCTGGCTTGGTATCAACCTAAAAGGGCCGAACGTGACGGTTTCAGCGTCGAAGTTCCCGTTCTCCGGTGACTGCCGCAACTCGCCGCTGTTCATCATGAGCGGTGTTACCAGATAAATGGCGGTTCCTCGAACCGTCACGCGATTGTGTTCTGGTCGGTTGCTTAGTGGAGACGATCGATACGGAACGGCGAGTGGGCGTGTCCGGACGGGTCGGGCGCGTCACGCACCGTGTTGGGAAGCTTCCGGATAGTATTGGGGAGCTTCCCTACGATCGAACATGCCGTAGTCCCGGACCACGCGGACCTGCCGCAAACGCCCGTCCGACGGGAGTTTTGCCGATGCGGCGAAGGCGGCGGCGGCGTCTTTCGACTTCCACACCATCATCAGGACGACGTCGCCCGGCGTGAGAACGGCATCGAAGACCTCCCACTTAAGCAAGCCGCCGGCATCGGGATTCAGGGCGAGGTGATCGGCAATCGGCGGTTCGTCCGATGTTTCGATGGAGCCGTTCGGCCATTTTGCGTCGACGAACGTCACCGTAGTTCCTTCGCCGATCTCGGTTTCGTCGAGACGTTGCTCGGCGATCCTGTGCCCGGCGGGCACATGGGTGTCCCGCGTGATCTCCCCAACACGGAGATGATAATCGAGCAGAATCGTCGACCGTCCCTTCTCTTGGGCGATATGATGCCGCTGCGCGGTCCGCCATCGCACGACGGATTTCTCGTCCCGCCATCCGGAGAGCGACAGCAGCCAGCCCGGCCGAGTGTGGCTCTTGTAGCGGACGTTCTCGATGAAGCCGTCGACCTGCTCCAGCTCGGGCCTCAGCATCTTGGCGACGCCGAGATAGCCGTCCCACTGGTCCGATTTGGGATGAACTTCGAAGATCACTGAGAACATCGTTGCCTCCTTGGTTTTCGCCCTGACCGCTGAAAACATCCAGCGGGCGGACCATCTTGTCAGATCGGCTTTTCAATATGATCGTGAGCAGTCTCGGGTTCAGCAATCGGCTTCTTTCCAGAGCCGAAATCGCGGATGAAAGTATAGAAGGCCGGGGTGAACATCAGACCGAAGATCGTGACGCCGATCATTCCGGCGAAAACGGCGGTGCCTATGGACTGCCGCATCTCGGATCCGGCACCGGTCGCTACCGCGAGGGGAAAGACACCGAGAATGAACGCAGCCGAGGTCATCAGGATCGGACGGAGACGGATGCGCGCGGCTTCCGTCGCGGCCTGTTCGGCCGTATCGCCGTCATGGTCCTGCCGCTGCCGGGCGAACTCAACGATCAGGATCGCGTTCTTCGCGGCCAGGCCCACCAGGACGACGAAGCCGATCTGAGCGAGGATGTCGATCGGCATGCCTCGGAAGGCGAGACCCGTCGCCGACGCGAGCAGACACATCGGCACGATCAGCACGATGGCCAACGGCATCTTCCAGCTTTCGTACTGCGCGGCCAAGACCAGGAAGACGAAGAGAGCGGACGCTGCGAAGATGACGATCGTCGGGATGCCCTGCTTTTCCTGCTGGTGCGACAGCTCGGTCCACTCCATCGCGAAGCCCGCCGGCAGCACCTCCTTGGCGAGAGCCTCCATCCGGGCCGCGGCGGTGCCAGACGCGATGCCCGGTGCCGCGGTTCCGAGGACGTCGGCAGCCGGGTAGAGGTTGTAGCGCGGCTGACGATAGGGCGCGGTCTGGTTCTGGAAGTTGGCGACCGAGCCTATCGGCACCATCTCGTTGCTCGCGTTGCGGACCTTGAGGCGGCCGATGTCTTCTGGCGTCTTGCGGAAGACTTCGTCAGCCTGGGCGAGCACCTGGTAGGTGCGATTGAGATAGTTGAAGTCGTTCACGTACTGAGAGCCGAGATAAAGCTGGAGCGTCGAGAACACGTCGGTCGGCGTGAGGCCGACCTTCTCGGCCTTCTCGCGGTCGATATCGGCGAACAGCGAGGGCGCCCCGGCGTTGTAGAGGGTGAACACGCCGGCGAATGCCGGATCCTTGTTGGCTGCGGCGACCAGCGTGTTGGTGGCATCCGCCAGCTCCTGCGCCGTGTGGTCGCCCCGGTCTTCTACCATCAGCTTGAAGCCGCCGGCGGAGCCCAACCCTTGCACGGGGGGCGGGTTCACCACGATCACTACCGCGTCCTTGATGCCGGCCAATGCGGCGCGGACCTTCGGCAGCATGGTCGCGGCGTTGACGCCTGGGATGTGGTGTCCGTACAGCGACGGCAGACCGTAGAAGATGGTTCCGACGTTGGGTGCGATGGTCGACGTGGTGACGTCGAGGCCGGCCACGGGTGAGGTATGGGTCGGGCCCGGCACTTCCTTTAGGACGATGTCGTTGACTTCGCGTACGACTGCATCGGTTCGTTGAAGGCTCGATCCCGGGGGCAGGAACACGATGACGGCCTGATATCCGATGTCCTGGCTCGGGATGAAGCCGGTGGGCATTCGGGACATCTGGAAGCCGGTCAAGCCGATCAGGCCAAGATAGACGACGCCGACGACGGCGCGCGCCCTGATGATGCGGCCCGTGACCCGGCCGTAACTCGATGACGCCCACTCGAAGCCTGCGTTGAAACGCCCGAATGCGGCCCGCACCAGGCGGCCGATGCCGCGCGGCTTGGCATGCGCGGCATGCCGCTTCAGCAGCACCGCGCACAGTGCCGGGCTCAACGTCAGCGAGACGATGACCGAAATGATCGTCGAGGCCGCGATCGTCGCTGCGAACTGGGTGAAGAACAGGCCGGAGATGCCGCTGATGAAGGCCGACGGGATGAACACCGCGCACAGCGTCAACGCGATGGCGATCAGGGCGGTTGAGACCTCGTCCATCGTCTTGTGTGCCGCCTCTCGCGGGGACATGCCCGCCGCCATGTTGCGTTCGACGTTCTCGACAACGACGATGGCGTCGTCGACAACGATGCCGACCGCCAGAATCAGGCCGAACATCGAGAGGTTGTTGATCGAGATGCCGAAGATGGCGAGGACCGTGAAACAGCCGACCAGGGAGACGGGAATGGCGATCACGGGGATGATCGTCGCGCGCCATGTTTGCAGGAACAGAAAGACAACGCCGACGACAAGAGCGATCGCTATGAAGATCGTCTTGACCACTTCCGCGATCGACTGGCTCACGAAAGTCGTCGGGTCGTAGATCCGGATGTAATCGAGACCAGGCGGGAAGCTCTTCTTGAGTTCAGCCATCTTCGACCAAATGGCGTTCTCGACCTGCACGACGTTCGCACCCGGCGTGGCTTTGGGAAACCAGGGCGTCGACGGATACTTGTCGGCGTAGGCGATGGAGCCGTAGTCGGCCGAGCCGAGCTCGACCCGGCCGATGTCGTGGATGCGGGTGACCCGTCCCCGACTGTCGGACTTGACGATGATGTTGCCGAACTGCTCCGGCGTCGTGAGCCGGCCGAGCGCCTGGACGTTGATCTGGTACGCCGCGTCGGTCGTCGTGATCGGCGGCGCGTTGAGCACGCCGGCCGACACCTGCGCGTTCTGCGCACGCAGCGCGGCCAGGATCTCATTTGCGCTGATGTTGTCGGCGGCGGCCTTGTCCGGATCGATCCAGATGCGCATCGCGTAGTCGCGCTGACCGAAAATCTGAAAATCGGACACGCCCGGCAGGCGAGCGATCTCGTCCCGGATCTTGAGCATGTAGTTCGACATGTATTCGGGGTTTCGCGAACCGTCCGGCGAATAGACGTGAACGCCGAGCAGCAGCGCATCGATCGTCTTTCTCACCTGCACGCCCTGGGCTTGGACTTCCTGCGGCAGACGAGACAGCGTGTCTTGGACGCGGTTCTGCGTGAGGACCAGGTCGGTGTTCGGGTCGGAGCCGATCTTGAAGACCACTGAGATCGCGAGCGCGCCGTTGCCGGTGGATTGGCTCGTAATATAATCCATGTTTTCGACGCCGTTGATCGCCTGTTCGAGCGGCGTGGCCACGGTGCGAGCCACGACGTCGGCCGATGCGCCGGGGTAGACCGTGGTGATCTGGATGGTCGGGGGAACGATGTCGGGATATTGCGCGACGGGCAGCAGGAACGCGGCGGCGGCGCCGAATATCGTGAGAAAGATGCTGATGACGGCGGCGAACCTCGGATGCTCGATGAAGAAGTGCGAGAGTTTCATGGCGATTCAGCCTTTTCAGCAGAATGAGGTTACGTCGACTAACGGAAGCGACGAATGAATGAAGTCGGGAGGTACGGTGGAGCGCGGCGGCTCGACCTACGTCGGGTTCGCCGCACCGGCCCATGAGCGATGAGAGCGCTCCGCGAGCCACGCTTTTGGTATCCAGGAAGGGTCGGCCCTCCCCTCGATCCGGTCCTTCTCAGCGATTGTCGCCTTTCGAGAAGAGGTTACTTCGTGCAGCATGACCCTGAGGGCGGCGACGTCGACCCGATCCGCCTGCATCAGGCTTTGCGTCAGGCCGTCGCCGAGCAGCTCGTCAATCGTCGTTTCTTCGAAGCAGACGCTCATGTCGGTCCCCTTCAGTCGGAAGCAAGCTGCTTCGTGGCGTTTTGGGCGATCACCTTCGCGCCAGGCTTGGCTATCGGAATGCCGGCGACGACGACGCGGTCGGATAACGTTAGGCCGGAGGTGATCACGCGAAGACCGTCCCGCAGATCGCCAAGCTGGACCTTCTTTGGCGTGACGGTGCCGTCCGCACCGACGGTCAGGACGACGTGTTCGGACTGATCCGGCAGAATCGACGCGTCCGGAACGAGGAGCGTAGGGACCGGCTTTGAGATCGCGATGCGAACTCTTGCGAAGGCGCCGGGGGTCAACACGCCATCGGTGTTCTTGATCGTCGCGCGTCCGTGGATCGTGCCGCTCGAGCGGTCGAGCGCATTGTCGATGAAGTCCAGCGTGCCGTTGCGATCGAAATTGCCGCCGTTGATGGAAACCTGGACCTTGTCGGCCAGGGGTCCCTGCTGCTGCCGGTGCGCCTGCTGGAAGGTCGCGTAGTCCGACTCGCTCAGGTCGAAGTTCAGATAGATGTTGTCGACCGAGACGAGCGTCGCGAGCAGGGTGGTCGGGCTGGTGGCGGCCCTGCTGCCGGCCACCAGGTTGCCGATCGAGACGAGGTGCGTGCCGATGCGGCCGGTGAACGGCGCCGTCACGCGGGTATGATCCAGATCGAACTGCGCGTCGCGGACCGCGGCCTCCGCGGCATCGAGAGCGGCCTGCGCGGCAAGCTTCTGGGCCAGGCGCTGATCGGCATTCTCGATCGTTCCGAAGCCGCTCTGCTTCAATGTGTCGGCGCGGCCCAGTTGCTGGATCGCGAGTTGAAGCTGCGCACGAGCCGTCTCCACCTGTGCCTTCGCCTGGTCCAGCTTGATCTGATACGGGGTCGGGTCGATCTCGAAGAGGACGTCACCTTCGTGGACGACGTCGCCGTCCTTGAAGCTGATTTTGGTCAACGTGCCGCCGACCTGGGGGCGCAGTTCGACCTGCTGCACCGCCGAGAACTGACCCAGCAGCTGCAGACGCTTCTCGAGGTTGCGCTCCGAGGGAGTGCTGACGGTCACCGTCGGCGCGGTGGGCGCCGCCGCCTTGGCTGAAGGGGCGAGATATCCGGGCCCGAAGACGATGCCCGCGCCGAAGACACCCAGGGCTGCGACGGTGGCGAGCCAGACCTTGATGTGGGCCTTGCGGGAGGAGGCGGGTTCGACGGCTTGCCGTTCGACTGCGACTTCAGACATTGGTGCTCTCCATTTGTCTATCTATCAGTAGATGCACGGACCGTATCCGCGCGCTCCGAACCTGTCAACGTCTATCTATCGATAGACAGAAAAAAGTTGAACTTTCAGCGAGCCACTGATTTGGTTGAATTCTCGACCGCCGGAGCGTCCCAGCGGGTCGATACACCCCTCATCGCCTTCCGTATCAAGCGGCCCTGATCGCCAAATCACCTCTAATCCCATGCGGGTTTTTATTCGCCTCTGCCACGCGGCGGCAGCGCCAAGCCCGCGGCGGCGTTCCGACGAACTTGTTGAATGTTCTCGTGAGGTGCGATTGGTCGGCCAATCCGCATTCCAGGGCGATCTCGGCGATGGACTGGCGCGTCGTCGCCAGAAGGTGTTTGGCGAGCTCGATCCGCGAAACCAGGACGAAGTCGGAAAACGGCATCCCTTCGCTCGCCTTGAAGGCTCGCGAGAAATAACTCGGGCTGAGATTGACGATCCCGGCCACGGTTCCGATCCGCAGGCGTGCGTGCAGATTCTCGCCGATGAATCTGCGGGCGCGCAGCAGTTGCCAGTTCGCCGGGTGGCCATTCCTGCCGTAGGTTTTCCCTCGGTGGCCGACGAGCCTGCAGGCGTCCTCGATCCGCTGCCGCGCGCCGGGCACGTCCTGGTCCAGAAGCCTCAAAGCCTCTTCGAGCAGAGCAGCCGCCGCGGCTTGCCTCGTTCGGTCGCCGGGTCGGATAGTGGTAAGTGCGTCGGACATCCTCCAACCTTTCGAATTTCGGTTGCGGGCCGAGGATGACGCTTTGCCGCCGCGAAGCCAGTTGTGATGCGTGAACGTCCGTTAAGTTTCGCTATAGTGCTGGTACGGATAGCTTTTTTCTGACCTTGCAGCCGTCGGTGGCGCCCGTAGTCGGAGGCCTAGCCATCGATAGCGCGACAATTCTCGTCCTCGGTTTCGCGACGGCATGGTGTCGGCAGAAACGAAGCATAGAGCGGCGCACGCTGCGAAAGCAGATATGAGCTTTCCGTGCACCGCGCTTCGGAGAGGCGTTTCTGTCGACGAGATCAAGCCGGCAGGTACTGCGCCTGGTCGAGGTTCAGACGCCGGGCTGAGATCGGCAGACCTTGAGGGTCGCGCGATCGTACGTGGTGATGTCGTCCAAGGCCGTGGATACGACCATCCCCCCGGTGATGGTCGCCAGCAGTTCGGTCGCCTCGTCAGGCAAGAGGCCGCCCCCGACGAGCTTGTCCAGGCACATCCTGAAGAAGCGCTTCACTTCCGCCGTGACCTCGTCAGGAAGGCCCAAAGATCCCGCTCCGAGGACGGTGACCGGGCACATCCGCTCGGCCGAGCGCACGGTCCCCCTGAACGCGTCCGCCATCACGTCATGGGGGTCGGCACCGCCGGCAAGTTCTCGATCGAATTTCTCGCCGAGACGGTCCGCGTATCTATGCACCACGGCGGCGGCGAGCTTCTCCTTCGTCGCAAAATGATAGTGGACGCTCGAACTCTTCACGCCCACATCCTCCGCGATGTCCCGGAAGCTGAAAGCGTTGAATCCGCCGCCGCGCATTCGAAGCTCGGCCGCATCCATGATCGCTTCAGCGATGGTGTTCATGGCACTTCTCCGATCTATCTTTCGATAGATAGGTACATGATCTTGGGCGTCGTCGCAAGCATTTTGTCTATCCGATATCCGATAGAGACCCAAACGAAAGCCGGCCGGCGGTCTGAACGTGCGCGTTAGCGCCGGCTCGCAAGGTTCGTGGGACGGCTTGGTCGTTCAAATCGGGCGTCGGGAGACAAGAACCTTGTGACATTCCGGGCTTCAATCGGCCTCCAAGATCAAGCGATGGAAGAAAATGAAGAAGCTTCGATGGGAATTGAAACTCGGCTCCGGGGCTCCGAAGCGCCGGCCAACTTGAGGTCCGCCGAATTCTTCTCTCTCTATCGTTAGATAGTTGTTGACCGCGCGAGATCGACCGTCTATCGGACGATAGATAGACGAGTGACCGCGTCGGTTTCAGCCCGTCGGAGAATCAAGATGCTAGAATTCACCCATCGCAATCCGGAGATGAGGCTCGGCGAGAAGAGGCGCGTCGCTCTCGTCCTTGCCGACATCCAGAACGAATTCCTCGAAGAGAAGGAGTCGGGGACCTACTACGCGCTGATCGAGGATGCGCTGAAGAAGCGCGACGTCATCGGCAACCTGGAGAGGCTACTCAAGACGGCGCAGGAACTCGGCTACTTCATCGTCCACTCGCCGCACTGGTACTACCCGACGGACCGGCAGTGGACGGTGCCGCCCGGAGCGATCGGCCACTATCTCGGCGGCATCGGCTTTTGCGGCCGCAAGGATCCGGTCGATCTCGAGGGCTTCCAGGGCTCGCGGGCGGACTACTACGAACCGTTCAAGAAGTACCTGCTGGACGGGCACACCTGCAATACGTCGCCGCACAAGGTCTTCGGGTGCGAGTCGAACGACATGATCAAGCAACTGCGCATGCGCCGTGTCGAACAAGTGATCATGGCGGGCCCCGTCGCGAACATCTGTCTCGAATCGCACATGCGAGACGTCATCGAGGCAGGCTTCGAGGTCGCGATGGTCCGCGATGCGGTGGCCGCCGGCGTGAACGAGGAAGGCGACGGCTATGCGGCGGCGATGGTGAACTACCGCTTCATGGCGAATGCGGTCTGGACGACCGACGAGGCCATGCAGCGCATGAAGGCCGCTGCCTGATTCCGAAATCCTCAGAAATAAGCTGAAAAGGAAGAACGACCATGTCTGATACCATCCTCATCACCGGAACATCGAACGGTTTCGGCAAAGACCTGGCAAACACGCTGGTCGCCCGCGGTCATCGCGTATTCGCGACCATGCGGGATATGGACGGGCGCAATCGCGAAGTGGCGAAAGAATTGCAGGCGAAGGGCATCGAGACCCTTGAGCTCGACGTCACGAACAACGCGAGCGTCGATGCTGCGGTGAAGACGCTGTTCGGCAAGACCGACGGCAAGCTGGACGTGCTCGTCAACAACGCGGGCATCGCCTCGGGAGGTCTCGCAGAGACCTTCACTCCGGAGCAGGTGCGCGAGATGTTCGAGGTGAACGTGTTCGGCATCCAGCGCATGATCCGGGCGGTCGTGCCGCAGATGCAGGCGAACAAATCCGGCATGATCGTCAACGTCGGTTCGATCCTGGGCCGGCTGACGTTGCCCTTCTACGGTCTCTACGGCGCCTCCAAGCACGCCGTGGAAGCCCTGACCGAGGGCTACCGATACGAACTTTCGCAACTCGGCATCGACGTCGTGCTGGTGCAGCCCGGTCCGTTCCCGACAAACTTGTGGGCGGCGGTTCAGAAGCCTTCCGACCCCGGTCGGGCGGACAAGTACGGCGAGGTAGCGGCTCTTCCCGGCAAGGTCGTCGAATTCCTCGGCGGCGTGTTCTCCGGCCCCGACGCTCCGAACCCGCACGACACGGCGGAAACGATCGCCCAGCTGGTCGGGACGCCCCGCGGCAAGCGTCCCGAACGCGTGGTTGTCGGCCTGGCGTTCGGCGCCGATGCGGCCAACTCCGCAATACATCCGATCCAGGAGCAGGTGGTCGCCGGCGTCGGCCTGGATCATCTCAAGACGCTGAGGGTCGCTTGACGACTTTCGAGGTGGATCCGAGCAAGCTTCGCTCACGGCGGGGCTCGCTCCAGCAAGGCGAGTGACATATGGCAGCGGAACGCAAAGTCGTCGTGGTGACCGGCGCATCGCAGGGACTCGGCGAGGCCTTCGTGAAGGCCTATCGGGAACGAGGTTGGCGCGCGGTGGGAAATTCAAGGTCGATCGCGCCTTCGAGCGACCCCGACTACGTCACGGTCGCCGGTGACGTCGGCGAGCCGGAGATCGCCAGGAAAGTTGTCCGGACCGCACTCGAACGCTTCGGCCGCGTTGACACGCTGATCAACAACGCCGGCATCTGGCGCCCCGGTCCCATCGAGGGCATCTCCGAGGATCTGTACCGACGCGTGATGTCGACCAATCTCGACAGCGTGTTCTTCGCAACGCAGGCCGCGGTGCCCGCGATGAAGAGGCAGGGCGGAGGTCTCATCGTCCAGATCTCGACGAGCCTCGTCGAGCACGCGCTTCAGACCGTGCCGGCCGTACTCGCGTCGCTGACGAAGGGCGCTGGTGTCGCCGCCACCCGCGGCCTCGCGATGGAGCTCGCTTCCAGCAACATCCGCGTCAACACCATCTCGCTCGGTATCGTCATCACGCCGCTTCACGATGGATCGAACCCGGACGATCTGAAGTCTTTCTCGCCGCTCAACCGCAACGGCAAGATCGAGGATGTCGTGCGGGCCATCAACTATCTCGAGGATGCCGACTACGTGACCGGCGAGATCCACTACGTCGATGGAGGCCGAACTGCGGGCCACTGATCCTCGGCGGACGCACCGCTTCTCATTGCGCAAGTCCATCTTCGAACCTTCTCGTCAGCTTCCGCCTCTCTTGCCACCCGAGCCAGGCTGCGTTTTGCGGCCCCTCACTCAAAGGAGATATCATCATGACAAACACGTTCATCCGAAACGCGCTGGTCGTCGCCGCTACCGCCACCTCGCTTTTCGGCGCCCCTGCCTTGGCTTTCGAGCAGACTGCGAAACTGCCCGAGGCGACCAACTCGCTCGAAATCCCATTCGAAGATATGACCTTCGCGGATTCTGGATTTGCCGCCTACGGACCCCGCCGTCCCGATGATCACTCCAACAGGGACATCATGGTTTCGGACGCCTACGGCAAGGTGGCCTCGGGACCTCACGCCACGATCACGAAGTTTCCGAAGGGCTTCAAGAGCGCGCTGCACACTCACACCGGCGATTACTACGCGGTCGTGATTTCCGGCGTCATGGCGAACTACCGCCCCGGCAGTGAGATCAAGCATCTGAGTGCCGGATCCTATTGGTTTCAGAAGGGCGGCGAACCCCATATCACCGAGTGCTTCTCGGAGAATTGTACCGTCGTCCTCGTCCAGGACGTTGCCTTCGATGCGCAGATCTTGAGCAAGTAAGCGGCGGCCAAGACCCGGCGGTGTTCGTATCGCCAGGCCTGTTGATCCCGATGCGGGAGGCAACGTGGCTTCGGCGGCTACGGCGCACCCGACGATCGTGTGAGGTCCATTCTCCACCAATACGGAGCGACCTTCTTGTCGAACATCATAGGGCCGACCGGATCGTGATTTCAGAAGGCGCGGCAATCGATCGCCGCCGAACGACCACGCGAGCGCCGGCTGTGGCCGCCATCGGCGACCCCGACGCGTCACGCTGGAGGTTTCGCATGCATCGTCGCCGCCGAGCCCCGACGATCGGAGACCGATCATCGGACCGATTGAGGTCAGGCCGCGGTCTTTTCCTCGACCCGGAACGTCGCAGTCGCCCGATCGTACTCCGCGCTGTCGCGCAGCGCGTTCGCGACGACCAGCGCGCCGATGATCGTGGACAAGAATTCGGTGGCGTCGTCCACGGACATGCCCTGGGCGAGCATCTTGTCCTGGCACATCTTGAAGAACCGCTTCACTTCGGCAGCGACGGGCTTCGGCAGATCCTGCGAGGACGCGCCGAGGATCGTGCACGGACACATGTGGGCTTTCGAGAACGCCGTTCCGCGGAACGCCTTGGCCCAGACGCGTTTCGGATTCGGGTCTTTCGCGAACTCCCTATCGATATTGCCGGAGGTGCGATCGGCCCAACGGCGGACGACTTCGGCCGCGAGGTCTTCCTTCGTGGGAAAGTGGTAGTGGACGCTCGAGCTCTTGATGCCGACGTCCTCGGCGATCTCCCGAAAGCTGAACCCACCGAACCCGCCGGCCTGAATCCGCTTTTCGGCCGCGTCCAAGATCGCCGTCTTCATATCGCTCATGTGGCTCGCTCCTGCGTCTACCTTTCGATAGATAGTTCAATGGAGTCCGGATTGCAAGCTCGGTTTCAGGAACCCGTAGCTGCGCTGGGGCGAATGAAGCCATCATTTATTATCTGTCTATCGATAGATAGATGTTGACAGGGTCGCGGCGAGCGATGTACAACCGATCTATCTATCACAAGATAGATAAGTCGGGCGGCCCCGATGGCCTTCTCGATCTGGATCCCGCCGCATCCCGGCGCTCGAACCCGCAGGAGCTTCGCCATGGACCGCCGCCTCGTAATTCTCGCGCTGGGCATGTTTGCCCTGGGAACCGATAGTTTTGTCGTCGCGGGCGTGTTGCCCGAGATCTCGCAGTCCTTCGGCGTGAGCATCGGCGCCGCCGGACAGCTCACCACCGTCTACGCGATCGCATACGCGCTGCTTTCGCCGACCGCGGCCGCCGCGTTCGCGCACGTCGAGCGCAAGAAGCTGATGCTCTCCGGTCTCGGCATCTTCATCCTCGCCAATCTCGCCACGGCCTGGGCGCCGAATTTCAGCCTCGCGCTGGTCGCCCGCGGACTCGCAGGCCTCGGCGCTGCCATTTACGCGCCGACGGCCACCGGCTCCGGAGCCAGCCTTGTGTCGCCGGAAAAGCGCGGCTTCGCGCTCTCCATCGTGATCGCCGGGCTGACCTTCTCAACCGCGCTCGGCTCGCCCATCGGCACTCTCATCGGCGGACTTGCCGACTGGCGCTGGACGATGGTGTTCGTCTCGGCCATCAGCGTCGTCGCCGCGCTCGGCATCGCGATCTCGCTCAAGGATATCCCGACGCCTCCGTCGATCTCGCTGAAGCAGCGTCTCGCGCCGTTCGCGGATCGCCGCATCGGTCTGACGCTCCTGACCACGTTCTTCTTTCAGGCCGGCAATTTCGCGCTTTACACTTATTTTGCGGTCATCTTCGGGCGCGTTACGCACGGCGATACCCTGATCCTCGGCCTGCTGCTGGTACTGTGGGGCGTATCGGGCACCGTGATGAACCTCGTTGGAGGCCGGCTGGTCGATACGATCGGCACGCGGAAAGTCCTGGTCGTCATGTCAATTGCGCTGATCGGCGTCACGGCGACGCTGTCCTGGACGAGCGCCGCACTGGCCACGGCCGTCGTCGCGGTTGTGATCCACGGCGCAACGAGCTGGGGCCAGCTCGCAGCGCAGCAGCATCGCCTGGTATCCACCATGCCTAAGGCCGTCCCGATCGTGCTCGGTCTCAATACGTCGGCTACGTACGTCGGTGTCGCCTCCGCGGGTGTCATCGGGGGCGTCAGCCTGACGTTGATCGGAGCGCAGAGCATCGGATGGATCAGCATGGCCCTCTACTTCGCCGCGCTGATCGTGGCCGAGATCGCCCATCGCGTGATCGCGGCGGGAGCTTCTTCCGACAGGAAAGCCGAGCGCGCCGAAGCGCCGGCCTTCGCCGCTCGATAACCCGCAACCACCTCAAGACAGGACACGAACCATGAGCCAGACCGAGAAAGCGAAAGCGTTCGCCGCGCTCCACGTCAAGGGCCGGCCGATCATTCTGTACAACGCCTGGGATGCGGGTAGCGCGAAGGCCATCGCGGACGCCGGCGCGAAGGCGATCGCGACGAGCAGCTGGGCAGTGGCGGCCGCGCAAGGGTTCAAGGACGGCGAAGATATTCCCCTTGCTTTGATGGAGCAGATCGCCGGACGGATCGCCGCGACCGTCGCCAAGCCCGTTACGATCGATTTCGAAGGTGGCTACAGCGACGACGACGCGACGTTGGCGTCGAACGTCACAAGACTTCTCGACCTTGGGATCGTCGGCATCAACTTCGAGGACCGGTTGGTCAAGGGGAAGGGACTCTATGGCGTCGATCGCCAAGCGGGCCGCATCGCAGCGGTTCGCGAGGCGGCTGAGCGAAAGGGGATTCCTCTCTTCATCAATGCGCGTACAGACGTCTATCTCGGGAACGGCGACGACGTTGGCGAGGCCCTGAAGAGAGGCAAGGCGTACGCCTCGGCCGGGGCATCCGGTTTCTTTGTCCCGGGTGTGGCCGCTCCGGATCAAATCCGCCGGATCGCTGTAGACGTGCCGATCCCAGTCAACGTCATGATTATGGAAGGCGTGCCCTCCAACGACGAACTCGCGCAATTAGGCGTCGCCCGTATAAGCTACGGCGCCATTCCGTACGCCGAATCCATGAGTGCGCTTCGGGAGAAAGCAGGCAAGTTGTTTTCCTGAAAGCTACGGTTGGAGGATGCCAGCATGTCTTTCGGCGGCGGAACTGGCCTTGCAAATAGCCGGACAGCGTGTAGGCGCCGGGGAAAAACGGACGCGCGCGGTCAAAGGTCGAACGGAGTGTCGATTCGCGGTAGCATTGGGGATCGGCTTCCCGGGTTCGATTCCGACCAGGGCGATTGTGAATCTGGAACGGCATAAGCGTGCCCGTTGCGGGAAGCCTGCTGTTTTATTTTTGTCGGGAAATACCGCGCGTCCTCCTGCTGGTATTTGTGCTGGTATCGTCAGCAATCCACGATAAAAGTGGCCCAAAATTCAAATGGTTATGGCTCTAGGCAATTATCGGCCAGGGGCACCACGGAAAAAACTGTAGTAACAACAACAACTTAAGACGCTAGTTCGATTCCGGATTTCCCCGGAAAACTTGTCGCGGCGGATTGAAAATCCAAGCATAAGCCTACTGCAGCGGTCCACTTTGCTGGTATTTTTGCTGGTATCGCCAAGCCAAACGCGCCGCGGCGAATTTCGCTATTCCGAACGACGGAATCGAGCA
>NZ_JCAMOT010000060.1:0-33815 GCF_059512425.1 Bradyrhizobium sp. Leo78 | reverse complement strand
CCAGCCAGCATGGTGAATCAGAAACCGCCTGATTTGGGAATCCCAAATCGATTCAAGCTAACTTCATTCCGCTTTAGTCCATCACTGGCGCGGTGCGGTTCTTTCTTTCTCGAACCTTTCTACAGGCCCGTGGTGCACGACCGGCAAGACTCGATCGCTCGCCGATCTCTGGCGCGTCGGAACCATTGCCGTTTCTTCCCGTTTATGTCCGCCATTGAGGCCAGCGCAGCAGCGATCAGCGGCGCGGCCGACGCTCCGGCACATTGGATCAGAAGCTCTAGGAATCGCCTGTATCGCCCTGCTGTTCCCGAATTGCCCCGGCAGAAGCGAATGCAAGCGATGGGAACGGTCGCGCCTTCGGGCGCGACCAGTTCCGCAGGCGGTGAGGATCAGCCCAACGCCATTTCGACGGCGATACGGATCAGGTCCGAATGGCTCTTGGCGCCCAGCTTCTGCTTCAGAAGCGAAGTGGTGTTGGCGACGGTCTTGTAGGAGATGTTGAGCGCCGCGGCGACCTCGCCGATCTTGTCGCCCCGGCCAAGCAGCCGCAGGATTTCCAGTTCGCGCGGCGACATCAGCGAGGCCGGATTGGCCTTGATGGCGGCGCCCGAAAAGGTCACGGCTTCGGCAAGGTGCGGCGATATGTAATTGTCCCCTGCCGCGACCTTGCGGACGGCTTTCACGAACACCCTGGGATCGTCGGTCTTTGAAACATAGCCCTGGGCGCCTGCTTCCACCGCGCGGACGACGAAGGCCGGATCGTCGTTCATGCTGAACATGATGATCCTGGCCTCTGGATCCTCCTTGCGGATCCGGCGCATCAACTCGAACCCGGAAACATCCGGGAGGTTGATGTCGATGACGGTAACATCAGGCTTCTTGCTGACATAGGCGCGGTGTCCCGACTTGGCGTCGGTGGCTTCCTCGATCTTCACCGAGCTGTCGGAAGCGAACAGCGACCGGCACCCGGACAACACTACCGGGTGGTCATCGACAATCAATATTCTTGTGGCCGGTTTCGGCGTATCTTGCATCACTTGCATTCTGTATCCAGAACATAGGTCCCCGGGAACCGGTGAAAAGAAAAAACCACCGGAGCGAATTAGAATTATCCAAATGTGGAAAAAATGTTCGCTCCGAACGCGGTTCTTCCTTCCGCTCGGTATCATGTTCGTGGCGGCGCTCCTGATCGGAGCGGTTTCGCTGCAGCTTTTCGTGCCGGAGCAACTGTCGGACGAGAGCGCACCGGCCGCACGTTCGGCCAGGATGGTTGCCAACGCGCTCAACAGCGCGCTTCGGACCTCGGCCAATCCGCAAGCGACGCTGGATGCCTTTGCCCAGGCGCTCGGCACCTCCGAAGCCATCCGCTTCCAACCCGACGGTGCAAGCCACCCGCCGCCGCGGGTCGAGGTGCAAACCCCGATCGGACGGGTGCCGCGATGGTTCGTGGACCTGCTCACGATACCGGAGGTGGGCGCATCGTTCCCCGTCCGGATCGAAGGCAAGCAGGTCGGTGAGATCATTTTCTCGCCCGACCTGTCGGCCGATATTTTCGAGAAATGGATCGGCTTTGTTGCGATCACATTCTCCGTGGTTGCGCTGACGCTGCTCACCGGCGCTATCGCTTATTTCACCTCCGGCGCCGTGCTGCGTCCCCTGCAGGATCTCGGCGAAGGCCTCACCCGCATGCGCGGGGGTGATTATAAGCAGCTCATCCCCCCGTCGGGCCCGCCGGAGATCCGCCGAAGCGCCGAGGAAGCCAACGAACTTGCCCGCACGCTGAGCTTACTGAGCCAGGACAATCGAAGTCTGCTGCGCCGGATCGTCTCGCTGCAGGACGACGAGCGGCGCGATATGGCGCGCGAACTGCACGACGAGCTCGGACCGCTGTTGTTCGGCATTCGCGCCAAAGCGGTTGCGCTGCTCGAAGCTCTCCCGCATGGCAACCTGCAACTTGCGGCCTCCGTCGACGGCATCCTGCAATCGGTCGAAGCGCTGCAGCAGGCCAACCGCCGCATCCTCGACCGGCTGCGGCCGCTCTACATCCAGGACTTGGGGCTGGAAAAAAGCATCGAGACCTTACTGCAATATGCGCGCGCGCAAGCGCCCGGCCTCAAGCTCGTCTCGCATATCGACGGCAGGCTGAATGCGATCGAGGGTCTGCTCTCGCAGACCGTCTATCGCGTGATCCAGGAGAGCATCACCAACGTGCTGCGCCATGCCCGAGCCCGCTCGGTCACCGTGGAGGCTTCGATGAAGGCGGCGGAGCTGATCGTGGAGGTATCGGACGACGGCATCGGCCTTCCCAAGGACTCTGTCTTCGGCCGCGGGCTGACCGGGATGCAGGAACGGGCCCGCGCGCTGAGCGGCACGCTCGAGCTGGTGCGCGAGGACGGACGGACCATCGTGCGCTGCCTCCTGCCGGTCGGCGACAGCGCGCTTGGCTGATCGCCGCGCTCGGCGCGGCATGACCTACGCGCGACGTTGGCCGCGAAACCAGAATGCGAAGACGATCAACACCGCCACGGCGAGCGTGAACCAGGTGATGGCGTATTGCATGTGGTCGTCCTTGAGATTGACCTTCAGCGGTCCCGGCTTGGGAATGCCGCTATCGGGCACGGGCGACTCGAGGTCGATGTAGAAGGGCGCGACAGTCTTGCCGCCTTCGGCCCAGCCGAGCGCGCTCGCCATCGCGAGATGATTGCGGACGAACCATAGGCGTTTTGCTGGACTGTCCTTCGGCGTCAGCGAGCCGGCGCCCTCGGGAAAGCGAAGATAGCCGCTCAGCTTGACCGGTTCGCCCGTGATCAGCGGCGCGACCGCGCGATCCTGTTGGGCACGATCCTGCATCGTGTTCTGCACAAAGCCAGCATTGATCACGACGATCTCGCCGTTAGGCAGGCGCGCCGGCAGAAACGCCCAGGTGCCGGGACCGGAAATGTCGTCGCGGACCGCGGAGCCAGAACTGAATACCATCGCATCCGGCAGCTTCGCATAGGTTGCAGTGAAAGTGACGCGGCGGAATTCATCGCTCACCGGACGTAGCGCGGCCCATTGCGAAGGCTGCGGCAGCGCTTCGGGCGCCGCCGTCAGGCGCTCGTTGAGGGCCGCGATCAGCGCATGCTTCTCGACCCGGCGCTGCAACTGCCAGATCCCGAGGCCCGTGAACACCACCACCAGGATCAACGTGAAAATGCCGAAGCCAGCGGCGCCGCGCCGTTGCGTGGATGCTGCGGTCATTTCTGCTCGCGCTTGATCAGCCGGCCCTCCGCCGCCTTGTGGTGGAACTGGAGTGCGATCAAAAGCGATTTCATCGAACGCAGCGGCAGCAACGTGACGACGACGATGAGCGGCAGCCAGAGCACCGCATGCACCCAGAACGGCGGCTGGTACTTGACCTCCACAATCAGCGCACAGGCAACAACGATCGCGCCGGCCAGCATGATGATGAAGATCGCCGGCCCATCGCCGGAATCGATGAAGGCATAATCCAGCCCGCAACTCTCGCAGCGCGGAGCCAGCGTGAGGAAGCCCGCATAGAGCTTGCCCTTGCCGCAGCGCGGACAGCGACAGGCGATGCCGCGGAGCGCGCTCTCGGTGACTGTCGGGGGAGTGTCGGCAGGCATCAAGTCGTTCGATCTCTACTCGCGAAAGCAAAAGGGCGGCCATCTGGCCGCCCCTTGTAGCACGTCACGGCGGGTTAGTGCGCGGCGTGCGCCATGGTTTCGGCGCCGCGGCCCCACACGTAGATGCAAATGAACAGGAACAGCCAGACCACGTCGACGAAGTGCCAGTACCAGGCGGCAAACTCGAAGCCGAGGTGCTGCTTCGGCGTGAAGTGGCCAGCGTAGGCGCGGAATAGGCAGACCAGGAGGAAGATGGTGCCGATAATCACGTGGGCGCCATGGAAGCCGGTCGCCATGAAGAACACGGAGCCGTAGACATTGCCGCCGAACGAGAACGTCGCATGGGCGTATTCATAGGCCTGCACGCAGGTGAAGGCCGCGCCGAGCAGCACGGTGAGGATCAGGCCGTATTTGAGGCCCTGGCGATCGTTTTCCAAGAGCGCATGGTGGGCCCAGGTCACCGTGGTGCCGGAGGTGAGCAGCAAGAGCGTGTTGAGCAGCGGCAGGTGCCAGGGATCGAAGGTCTCGATGCCATGCGGCGGCCAGGTGCCCGGCACGGCGCAGGCGCCGGCGGCGGTGCCGGCGCCGCAACCGAAGATCGCGTCGCGGGCGGCATGGACCGGATCGGCCGGGAACAGCGCGGCGTTGAAGAACGCCCAGAACCAGGCGACGAAGAACATCACCTCGGAGGCGATGAACAGGATCATGCCGTAGCGGTGATGGAGCTGCACCACACGGGTGTGGTCGCCCTTGTACTGGGCCTCGCGGATTACATCGCCCCACCAGCTCGCCATGGTGTAGAGCACGCCGATCACGCCGATGCCGAACACGATCGGCGCGCCCGTGAACATGTGATGCATCCAGCCGATGGCGCCGAAGCACATGATGAAGGCCGAGATCGAGCCGACCACCGGCCAGGGGCTCGGATCGACGAGATGGTAATCGTGATGCTTGACGTGCGCCTCAGCCATTGCAGTCTCTCCGTTCGCGTGCCGTCAGGCACGTATTCGTCTCAGAAATTCAAAGATTGCCCTTGCGCTTGTCCTGCTCGCCGGAGGCCACTGGCTTCGGGACCGGATCGCGCACGGAATAGAAAGTGTAGGACAGGGTGATCGATTTCAGGCTGTCGTTCTCGCGGTCGGCGACCAGCGCCGGATCGACATAGAACACGACAGGCATCTCCCGCTTCTCGCCCGGCGCCAGGGTCTGCTCGGTGAAGCAGAAGCAGTTGATCTTCTGGAAGTAGGCCCCGACCGTCAGCGGCGCGACATTGTAAGCCGCCTGGGCCGTCGTCGCCCGCGCCGACTGGTTGGTCACCGTGTAGAAGACGGTGACGACCTCGCCGATCCTGACTTCGATCTCGTTCTGCTCGGGCTCGAACTTCCAGGGCAGGCCCGGCGCGACATTGGCATCGAAGCGAACCTCGATCTTGCGGGCGAGCGGACCCTCCGCCGGCGCAGAGGTCGCAACCTGGGTGGTGCCGTTGAAGCCGGTGGCGCGGCAGAACCAGTTGTAAAAGGGCACCGCCGCATAGGACGCGCCGACCATCAGCACGACGACGAAGCCGCAGATCGAGGCAACCACCGCGTCACGCGTCAGCGTGCGGCGGGACGCCTTTTGGCTCGTGCCGGACTGCTTGGGCGTGGTCGTCTCTTGCGCCATCTCGATCACATCTCAGATCGGCCGCACCAGGACGGCCGGGCCCTTGACCAGGGTGACCGCGAAGAACAGCACGACCAGGACACCGAGCGCGAGCGCAATGGCGATCGAGCGCTGGCGGCGGCTCCTGAGCTGCGCCTCGGTAAGGACAATTCCTTCTTGCTCGCGTTTGTCATCCATTGCGTGTTCATGCGCTCCCTACCCGACCCATGATGCAACGGTGCGGAAGGCAACCTCGATCAGCAAGGTCGCAAACAGCGCGAACAAATAGAAAATGGAGAACGCAAACAATTTGCGGCAGGCGCGATTGGCTTCCTTGCCCTCGCGGCGGCGATAGACCTCGACCGCGAGCCACAGCATGCCCGACCCGAGCAGGAGCGAGGCCACGCCATAGACCGCATCGAAATAGCCGAGCGGCCACGGCGCCACCGCGATCACGACAAGCACGATCGTGTAGAGCAGGATCTGCAGCCGGGTCGCGTCGGGACCGGCGACCACGGGCAGCATCGGCACGCCGGCGCGGGCGTAGTCGTCGCTGCGGAACAGCGCCAGGGCCCAGAAATGCGGCGGGGTCCAGAAGAAGATGATCAGGAACAACAGCACGGGCTCGATCGACAACGAGCCGGTTGCGGCCGCCCAGGCCACCACCGGCGGCAGCGCGCCAGCGGCGCCGCCGATCACGATGTTCTGCGCAGTCCAGCGCTTCAGCCACATCGTGTAGATCACGACATAGAAGAAGATCGTGAAGGCCAGCAGCGCGCCCGCGACCCAGTTGACGAGGATGCCGAGCGTCATCACCGAGAAGAACGCCAGCGTCAGGCCGAAGGCGGTGGCTTCTCCACTTGTGATGCGGCCGCGTGGGATCGGCCGGTTGGCAGTGCGCGTCATCAACGCGTCGATATCGCCTTCATAGGCCATGTTCAGCGCGCCGGAGGCGCCGGCGCCGACCGCGATGCAGAGGATCGAGGTGAAGGCCAGCACCGGATGGACGTGACCAGGCGCGATCATCAGGCCGACCAGCGCGGTGAAGATCACGAGCGACATCACCCGCGGCTTCAGAAGCGCGATGTAGTCGCCGACCTCGGCCTCGGAGATCCGCGGCAACTCGATGGCATTGTGATCGACAACCGACACGATGGTCTCGTTCCCTTAAAATCAAGCAGAGAGCGTGACGCGCCCCTAAGGGCGCGTCACTGTTTCCTTTACTGCACGCGCGGCAGCACTTCGAACTGGTGGAAGGGCGGCGGCGAGGACAGCGTCCATTCCAGCGTGGTGGCGCCGGCGCCCCACGGGTTGGCGGCCGCCTGCTCCTTGCGGACGAAGGCGTCGATCACGCCGTAGATGAAGATCAGCACGCCGAAGCCGGAGATGTAGGAGCCGACCGAGGAGACCAGGTTCCAGCCGGCGAACGCGTCCGGATAGTCGACATAGCGGCGCGGCATGCCCGACAGACCGAGGAAGTGCTGCGGGAAGAACACCAGGTTCACGCCGATGAAGGTGAACCAGAAGTGCAGCTTGCCGATGGTCTCGCTGTACATGTAGCCGAACATCTTCGGGAACCAGTAGTACCAGCCTGCGAAGATGCCGAACACGGCGCCCAGCGACAGCACGTAGTGGAAGTGGGCCACCACGTAGTAGGTGTCCTGCAGCACGCGGTCGACGCCGGCATTCGCCAGCACGACGCCGGTGACACCGCCGACCGTGAACAGGAAGATGAAGCCGATCGCCCAGATCATCGGTACCTTGAACTCGATCGAGCCGCCCCACATCGTGGCGATCCAGGAGAAGATCTTCACGCCAGTCGGGACCGCGATCACCATGGTGGCGGCGACGAAGTAGGCCTGCGTCGCCGACGACATGCCGACCGTGTACATGTGGTGCGCCCACACCACGAAGCCGATGCCGCCGATCGCGACCATCGCGTAGGCCATGCCGAGATAGCCGAACACCGGTTTGCGCGAGAAAGTCGAGACGATCTGGCTGATCATGCCGAAGGCCGGCAGGATCAGGATGTACACTTCAGGATGGCCGAAGAACCAGAACAGGTGCTGGAACAGCACCGGGTCGCCGCCGGCATCGGGCGCGAAGAAGGCGGTGCCGAAGTTACGGTCGGTGAGCAGCATGGTGATGGCGCCGGCGAGCACCGGCAGCGACAGCAAGAGCAGGAACACCGTCACCAGGATCGACCACACGAACAGCGGCATCTTGTGCAGCGTCATGCCCGGTGCGCGCATGTTGAAGATCGTGGTGATGAAGTTGATCGCGCCCAGGATCGAGGAGGCACCGGCGAGGTGCAGCGACAGGATCGCAAAGTCGACCGCCGGCCCCGGATGGCCCGAGGTCGACAGCGGCGCGTACATGGTCCAGCCGGCGCCGACGCCGTTGGCGCCCGGCTCGCCCTCGACGAAGGTCGAGATCAGGAGCAGCGCAAAAGAGGCCGGCAACAGCCAGAACGAGATGTTGTTCATGCGCGGGAACGCCATGTCGGGCGCGCCGATCATCAGCGGCACGAACCAGTTGCCGAACCCGCCGATCATCGCCGGCATGACCATGAAGAAGATCATGATCAGGCCGTGCGAGGTCACGAACACGTTGTAGGTATGGGACTCGTGGAAGATCTGCACGCCCGGATACATCAGCTCGGCGCGGATCGCGATCGACATCGCAGCCCCGATGATGCCCGCAATGACCGCGAAGATAAGGTACATCGTGCCGATGTCCTTATGGTTCGTGGAGTAGAGATAGCGGCGCCATCCGGTCGGATGGCCGTGATCATCATGGGCGTGATCGTGTGTCGCTGCGCCTGTTGCCATGTCCTAGATCCTTAAGCCAATTCCCTTTTGGACCTTTGCGGTCCCATCGCCCTTATTCTTCCGATGCGCGCCCGCCCCCGGGCTTGCAGCCTTACCGCGACGCCTGACCAATCGAGGCGTATGAATTCGCCGGGCTGCTGGCAAATTTCTTCTTCGCGGCGTCCACCCAGCTCGCGAATTCCTGATCCTCCACGACCCGCACCGCGATCGGCATGAACGCATGATCCTTGCCGCACAGCTCGGAGCACTGGCCGTAATACATGCCGGTCTTGGTGGCCTTGAACCAGGTCTCGTTGAGACGGCCCGGGATCGAGTCGATCTTGATGCCGAAGGCCGGCACCGCAAACGAGTGGATAACGTCCGCGCCGGTGGTCTGGATCCGGATCACCTTGTTGACCGGCACCACCATCTCATTGTCGACGCCGAGCAGCCGCGGCTGCTTGTCCTGGGCAAGCAGCGAGTCGAACTCGAACTTGCCGTTATCCGGGTAGGCGTAGGACCAATACCACTGCTTGCCGGTGACCTTGATGGTCAGGTCCGACTTCGGCACGTCGAGCTGCAGGAACAGGAGGCGGAACGACGGCACCGCAATGCCGACCAGGATCAGCACCGGAACCAGCGTCCAGGCCACCTCGATCAGCGTGTTGTGGGTGGTCCTGGAGGGGACCGGATTCGCGCGCGCGTTGAACTTCATCACCACCATGACGAGCAGCGCCAGCACGAACAGCGTGATCACAGTGATGACCACCAGCAGGAAGTTGTGAAACCAGACGATGTTCTCCATCACCGGGGAGGCCGCCTGCTGCAGGGTGACTTCCCAGGGCGCCGGCTGCCCCAATTCGGCGAATGCCGTCCCGCCGGCCGCGAGCGCCATGCCCGCTACCGCACCCCCCAGCAACCGCCGGCCCATCAGGCCCATCGACATCCTCATGCCGCTCGCGCTCCCTATGATTTATCCCCTTAGCACCCCCGCCACACGGCGTGGATGCAGCACGATCCGCCCTCACAAACGGCCTGCCGGACGCACTTTCGGAAAGTACAGGGGCCAGATCGTTAGAACGCGTCGAAATCTAGCCTCTCAAACCATAATTCGCAGGCGCTCGCAATGCAGTAGTAAGGCCCCAGGCCATGCGCGATCGGCTATTCCCGTGATGTGACATTTTCTCGATAAATCAGGCGATAGCGCCACTTCCGCGGGCGACGCCGCTTGACAGGGCAATTGCTGGATGTACCCACAGGCTGGTCGCTCCGCAGGAACCTGATTCGCGCGAAGCGTCCCCACCGCGGCGCGAGATTTGCTTGGGGATCGCCTTCAAGGCGCCGTCATTGCGGTATCAGTCGTTTTGCGTGCCGCCGGCAGCCGGGCAATGCACCCGACCTTGGCCGGGGAAACCAAGCCGGCATGGCCGGCCATCAAAGGATCGACCCGGATGGGCGCTTTGAAACATCACAGCGGACGTAGCTGGAGTGCCGCCAACTGGCTGGGCGGCCTGCTGGCGCTCGTGTTCATGTTGGGCCTGCTGCAAGCGGCCCACGCCCAGGGGGCGGTCCGCTCGGTCCATGGCGATTGGCAGATCCGCTGCGACACCCCGCCGGGCGCCCAGAGCGAGCAATGCGCGCTGATTCAGAGCGTGGTCGCCGAGGACCGTTCCAATGCCGGCCTCACCGTGATCGTGCTGAAGACCGCCGACCAGAAAAGCCGCCTGATGCGCGTGGTCGCGCCGCTCGGCGTCCTGCTTCCCTCCGGGCTCGGGTTGAAGCTCGACAACCAGGACGTCGGCCGCGCCGGTTTCGTCCGCTGCCTGCCCAACGGCTGCGTCGCCGAAGTTGTGATGGACGACAAGCTGCTCGGCCAGCTCAGGGGCGCCAAGACCGCGACGTTCATCATCTTCGAGACCCCCGAAGAGGGCATCGGCTTTCCGCTCAGCTTGAACGGGCTGGCAGAGGGGTATGACAAGTTGCCGTGAGGCGACCTCTCCCGAATTGCTGCAACAGCGCCTATCTTGAACGATGATGTCCCGGCCAAGCCAAACATGAACGGGATGTAATTGCGTTGAATTCGGAGTCGTCATGACCAGTCCCGCCACAACCTCCCTGCTCGACCGCGCCAATCTCGACCGCGATGCCGTGCGCCGCGAGCTCGCGCGCGGGCTCCAGGGGGCGGACGACGGCGAATTGTTCCTGGAATTCGGGCAGACCGAGGCCCTGGTGTTCGACAATGGGCGCCTGAAGCAGGCGACCTATGACACCAGCCAGGGGTTCGGCCTGCGCGCGGTGAAGGACGACGCGGTCGGCTACGCGCATTCCTCCGACGTCTCGCTGCCGGCGCTGATTCGCGCCGCCGATGCGGTGCATGCGGTGCGCGGTGGCTATTCCGGCAGCTTCGCCGCGGCGCCCACGCACACGAATGTGAAGCTTTACGGCGACGAGAACCCGCTGGATGCGCCCGGCTTCGAGGCCAAGGTCAAGCTGCTCGGCGAGATCGACGCCTATATCCGCGACAAGGACCCGCGGGTGCGGCAGGTTTCGGCGAGCCTGACTGCGACCTGGCAGGTGGTGGAAATCGTCCGGCCGGACGGCGAGAGCTATCGCGACATCCGGCCGCTGGTGCGGGTCAACATTTCCGTCGTTGCGGGTCAGGGCGACCGGCAGGAGAGCGGCAGCAAGGGTTATGGCGGCCGCGAAGGTTACGCCCGTTTCATCGAGACCAAAGCCTGGCGCGACGCTGCCGACGGCGCGCTGCGCGAGGCGCTGGTCAACCTGGAATCGGTGCCGGCGCCGGCCGGCGAGATGGACGTGGTGCTGGGCGCCGGCTGGCCCGGCGTGATGCTGCATGAAGCCGTTGGCCACGGGCTCGAGGGCGATTTCAACCGCAAGAAGACTTCGGCCTTCGCCGGCCTGATGGGCCAGCAGGTCGCCGCCAAGGGCGTCACCGTGGTCGACGACGGCACCATGGCCTCGCGCCGCGGCTCGCTCTCGATCGACGACGAGGGCACGCCGACCAACCGCACCGTGCTGATCGAGGACGGCGTCCTGGTCGGCTACATGCAGGACCGCCAGAACGCGCGGCTCATGAACATGAAGCCGACCGGCAATGGCCGGCGACAGAGCTATGCCCACGTGCCGATGCCGCGCATGACCAATACCTACATGCTGGCTGGCAACAGCGATCCCGCGGAGATCCTCGCCTCGGTGAAGAACGGCATCTATGCCGCCAATTTCGGCGGCGGTCAGGTCGACATCACCTCGGGCAAATATGTGTTCCAGTGCACCGAGGCCTACAAGATCGAGAACGGCAAGCTGGGAGCGCCGCTGAAGGGCGCGATGCTGATCGGCAACGGCCCGACCGATCTCAATCGCATCACCATGATCGGCAACGATCTCGCGCTCGACACCGGCATCGGCACTTGCGGCAAGAACGGCCAGGGCGTGCCCGTGGGGGTCGGCCAGCCGACGCTGCGCATGGAGCGGATCACCGTAGGAGGAACCGGCTAGTGAGCAACAACGAAGTGGCGGTCAGCAAGCCGACAAGCTGGCGTTCGCAAGCAGCGCAACTCGCGGCGATCGTCGCTGTCGTGTTCCTCGCCAAGGGCGCGATCGCCGAGCCGTTCT
The DNA here is from genome assembly GCF_059512425.1 of Bradyrhizobium sp. Leo78. Lineage (NCBI taxonomy): Bacteria > Pseudomonadati > Pseudomonadota > Alphaproteobacteria > Hyphomicrobiales > Nitrobacteraceae > Bradyrhizobium > Bradyrhizobium sp. Leo78. The sequence continues at coordinate 22,105 of NZ_JCAMOT010000060.1, read as the reverse complement.
ACGTACCGTCAGGCTCGATGGAGCCGACGCTTCTGATCGGCGATGCGCTGGTCGCGTCGAAATACCCTTACGGTTACGGGACAGCCTCGCTGCCGATCCAGATCACGCTGCCCGAGTCGAGCGGCCGGCTGTTCGGCGAGCCGCCGCAGCGCGGCGACGTCGTGGTGTTCCGCTGGCCCGGCGACCGCTCTCAGGCCTGGGTCAAGCGCGTGGTCGGCCTGCCCGGCGACCGCATCCAGATGCGGCAGGGCCAGCTCTTCATCAACGACCATCCCGCGACGTTGAAGCCCGACGGCATCGGCGAAGCCGAGGACGACCGCGGCCACACCGAGACCGCCTATCGCTATATCGAGACGCTGCCGAACGGCGTCAGCCACGCGATCTTCAAGATGCGCGACAATGGCCGCCTCGACAACACGCCTGAGGTCACCGTGCCGCCGGGAGAACTGTTCGTGCTTGGCGACAACAGGGACAATTCCGCCGACAGCCGTGTCTCCGTGCGCGACGGGGGCGTCGGACTGCTGCCTGTCAACAACCTGATCGGCCGCGCCGACGCAGTGGTCGGCTCATGGGACATGGGCATGCGCAGCCAGCCGGTCTGGACCTGGCCGTCAGGCTTTCGGTTCGCGCGGTTCTTTACCTCGGTGCACTAATGCCAGCCCCTCATGGTGAGGAGCGCGTCTTCGCGCGTCTCCGGACGATGCTTCGCATCGCCGGGAGAACCATGAGGCCCGTGGCCCATCCCCCGTGACGCCGCTTCGCGGCTCCTCGGGATAAGGGAGACGATGGGGCTATTCGCATGACCTTCGACGACGTCAGGAAAATCGCGCTGGCGTGGCCGGAGGTCGAGGACGGCACCTCCTACGGCACGCCGGCATTGAAAGTGCGCAAGAAGATGCTCGTGCGCCTGAAGGAAGACGGCGACAGCCTGGTCATGCCTGCCGTGCCGCAGGACGAGCGTGACATGCTCATCGAGAGCCGGCCGAAGATATTCTATTTCACCGATCATTATCGCGACTATCCGATCGTGCTGATCCGACTGTCGAAGGCGAGCCGCAGCATCGTCGAGCCGCTGTTGCGCCGCCACTGGCGCACGCTGGCATCGAAGGCTGCGGTGAAAGCTCACGATGTTAATTCGTAGGGTAGGGCAAAGCGACGCGTGCCCACCATCCCGAGCAGAGTGCTGGTGGTGGGCACGCGTCGCTTTGCCCACCCTACGGGACTACCCATCCTACGGAGCCTCATGAATCGAGACGAATTCCTCGCGACGGCGCTGCGCAATCCCGCCAATGCCGCCATCGCCGATGAGCTGCTGCGGCTGGCACTGCCCGACGCGTGGCTCGTGGCGGGGTGCCTGGCGCAGACGGTCTGGAACGTCAGGACGCATCGTGCGGTCGATTACGGCATCAGCGACTACGACATTTTCTATTTCGATCGCGATACATGCTGGCAAGCCGAGGACCGGATCATCAAACGCGTGCATGATGCGGTTCGGCACCTCGGCGTCGCCGTCGAAGTGCGCAACCAGGCGCGCGTCCATCTCTGGTATCCCGAAAAGCACGGCCTGCCCTACCCGCCATTGACACGCTCGACCGATGGCATCGACCGGTTTCTTACCAAGAACACCCAGATCGGAATCGGCCGCACGGCGGAAGGCTATGAGGTCTATGCGCCCCACGGATTCGATGACGTCGCCAACATGATCGTGCGGCCGAACCCGGGAGCGAATTTTTCGGCGGCGAATTACGAGAAGAAGGCGGCGAGGTGGAAGGCGCTGTGGCCGGAGATCAGGGTATTGCCGGCGGACCACTGACAAGAATTACCGCACCACGCCCGAGGTGAATCCGGCCTTGCGTCTCGGCGGCTTGATGTCCTTCTTCAGGAAGCAGTGCGGCTCGCGGCCGGCATAGCCGGGGCGCGCAAAGGTCCAGGCGCGACACTTGTTGTCGGCGGCGCAGGCGGCCTTGCAGATCTCGTCGCCCTCGCCTGCTTTCAGGTCGAAGCTCTTGTAGTCGCCGCCGAAACGATCGATCGAGGTCTCGACCGTGCCGTTGCGCGGCTCGACGACGCCGGCGCCGCGCACGCCGGCGACGCAGCAATTATTCTGCGCGCGCTGCGGCACGCTGTTCTTGAGCCAGCACACCGCGCCGGTGGTGATGTCGGTCGGATAGTTGAAGCTCCAGGCCCGGCAGCGGCGATCGCGCTCGCACAACAGCGCGCAATCGGCCGGGTCGCCCGAGGCAACGGGCGAACTGAGGTAATCTCCGCCGGGGCGATCGAAGTTGACCTGCGCCTGCGCCGGCCGCGACGTCGCTACGGCCGCCAACAAGGCGAACGTCACCACACTCGCCCAGAAGAGGCGGCCAATTCTCATATCCAACGCTTTCGACTGTCCCCCGCGCTCACCGCGGGTGGTCATTTGAGCGCCGCCAACCTGTACGCTGGATGAACGGCTCAAAAATGCGGCAAGCTGGCACACCAGTTGCTGTGACTGCCGGCCTGCGTGTGGCGTGAACGCCACGCAGGCAAAGAACATGCATCAAAACAAGCGGATAGGGTTAGAACGCGCATTCATCATAGGCCGGCTCGACGGAGCCGTTCCAGGCGCCGTTGAACTTGTCCAGCAGCTCTTCCGCCGGCGTCCGGCCACAATCGATGATCCGCTCCAGCGGCTCGAGATAGCGGCTCTCGTCGCGGCCGATCTGGTCGATGCGGTTACGCCGCCGCAAACCGGCATGTGACAGTTTGAGACACTCTTTAGCGATCTCGAACAGATAGCGGTCCTTGATCCGCGCCTTGAAGCCGAAGCGCGGCACGTCGTCGCGCAGCGCCTGCCGCTCCCGCGCGGTCCAGTTCCGCACCAGATCCCAGGCCGCATCCAGCGTGTCGTTGTCATAGAGCAGCCCGACCCAGAATGCCGGCAATGCCGGCAGCCGCCCCCATGGCGCGCCATCGGCGCCGCGCATTTCCAGATAGCGCTTGAGCCGCACCTCCGGAAAGATCGTCGAGAGATGATTGGCCCAGTCCGACAGGGTTGGACGCTCGCCGGGCAATGCAGGATTCTTGCCCTCGAAGAAATCGCGGAACGAGGTGCCGGAGACGTCAAGATAGTCGTCGCCGCGCTTGACGAAATACATCGGCACGTCGAGGGCATAATCGACCCAGCGCTCGAACCCCATGCCGTCCTCGAACGCCCATGGCAGCATGCCCGAGCGCGCATTGTCGGTGTCGCGCCAGATCTCGGACCGGAACGACAGGAAGCCGTTCGGCTTGCCTTCCGTGAACGGCGAGTTGGCAAACAGCGCGGTCGCGATCGGCTGCAAGGCGAGCGATACGCGCAGCTTCTTCACCATGTCCGCTTCGGAGGAGAAGTCGAGATTGGTCTGCACCGTGCAGGTGCGGTACATCATGTCGATGCCGTATTTGCCGACCTTCGGCATGTAGCCGGTCATGATCTTGTAGCGGCCCTTGGGCATCACCGGGATCTCTGCCCGAGACCAGGACGGCGTCATGCCGAGGCCGAGAAAGCCGATACCGAGCGGCGTTGCGATCTCGCGCACCTGCGCCAGATGCGCCATCAATTCGCTCTGGGTCTGATGCACGGTCTCGACCGGCGCGCCCGACAATTCGAACTGGCCGCCCGGCTCGAGCGAGATCGCGCCGCCCCCGGTGACGTCGTAGAGGCCGATGATGTTGCCGTTCTCCACGATCGGCTCCCAGCCGAGCAGGAGCTTCATGCCGTCGAGCAAGGCGCCGATGCCGCGCGCGCCTTCATACGGCACGGGCTGATGGCCCTGCAGCGTGAACGGCGTCTTCTCATGCTCGGTCCCGATCCGGAAATCGGCAGGATCCTTCACGCCCGCCTCGATCCACGCGACCAGTTCGTCGCGCGATTGGAGTGGCGTCATATCGATCTGGTCACGCGCCATACGAATTCCGATACTGAAGCGCTTCGATCGAATGCGCGCGGTGGCAGGGGCATCCACGAACCAGGCGGCCCGCGGATGCTGGTGGCAACAATGATATCATCGGGCAGTCACGCCGTCTCTTATCGCAGGCGACTTGGCGTCGCTGCAGGAACATCCCAGCCGGTCCAGAAGCGCGCAGAGCTTGACCGCGTCGACGTCAGACAGTTTCGACCCGACATGCTTCTCGATCGCCGCCGAATAGGCGCCCCACATCCGCTTCTGCAATTCACGTCCCGCCTCGGTAATCTCGACGAATTGGCCGCGCTTGTCGACCTTGCATTCGCGCCTCGCCGCCAGCCCCTCGTCCACCAGGCGATCGATCAGCCGCGACGTCGAATATTGCGGCAGGAGCATCTGCCGCTCCAATTCCACCGGCCGCAACTCCCCCGACGGCGCGCGCGACAATTCGAGCAGGGCATCGTACCAGGCGAGCGGCGGAAAGCCGGCCTTCTTCAGGTCTTGCTCGACGGCGTCGAGCACCCGGCTCTGCACCCGCATCAGGCGGATCCAGGCGGCGGTCGCCTCGGTCGATGGTTTGCGTTTCATGGTCTGGTCCGTCATCGTCGGTACAAAGTCTACCGTACTGAATGCACCTGCATCAATCTTGACTGTTCATGCAGGTGCATTTAGTCGGTCCGACGCCCAAGGCCAACAACAAAAAGGCCTACAAGAATTCGAGAGGAGATCTCCGATGAAATTATACTATTCGCCCGGCGCCTGCTCGCTTTCGCCCCATATCGCGCTCCTGGAAGCCGGCCTGCCCTACGAGCTGGTCAAGGTCGATGTGCGCGCCAAGAAGCTGGAAAATGGCGACGATTTCCTGAAAGTGAACCCCAAGGGCCAGGTGCCGGCACTGGCGCTCGATTCGGGCGAACTGGTCACCGAGGGGCCCGTGATCGTGCAGATCATCGCCGACCGTGCCGCGGCCAAGAACCTGGCGCCGGCCCATGGCAGCGCAGAGCGCTACAAGCTGCTCGAGTGGCTCAATTTCATTACCACCGAGCTGCACAAGAATTTCAGCCCGCTGTTCGCGCCGGTCCTGTCCGACGACACCAAGGCGTTCTTCAAGGACCGCCTGATGGGCAAGTTGAAATATATCGACGGCCAGCTTGCCGGGCGCGACTACCTCCTCGGCAGCCAGTTCACCGTCGCCGACGGCTATCTGTTCACGATGCTGGCCTGGGCCGACCGGATGAAGTTCGACCTGTCGGGCCTGCTCAACCTCACCGCCTACAAGGCCCGCATCGCCGCCCGGCCCAAGGTGCAGGAAGCGCTCACCAAGGAAGGGCTGCTGAAGGCGTAAGCTGTCGTCCCGGCGAAAGCCGGGACCCATAACCCCAGGGCGTCATTGTTGCGCTTGATGGGCCCCCAGCCTGCTCAACAACGCAGTCCGGTGGTTATGGGTCCCGGGTCGCGCTTCCGCTTGCCCGGGACGACGAGTCACTCCGCAGCCTGCGCCACCGGCTTCTTCGGCGGGAAGCGGCCGTAGAAGGTCTCGCCCTTGGCCGCCATCTCGACCAGGAGCTTCGGCGGGGCGAAACGGGAGCCGTATTTGGCCTCGAATTTGTGGCAGAGCTCGACGAATTTCTTCGTCCCCATGAAGTCGATATAGGACAGCGTGCCGCCGGTGAACGGCGCGAAGCCGAAGCCCAGGATCGAGCCGACATCGGCTTCGCGCACGTCGGTGATGACGTGATCCTCCACCGTGCGCGCGGCTTCCACCGCCTGCACCACCAGGAAGCGCTGCTTCAATTCCTCGACATCGAGCGTATCCGGATCGAGGTGCTTCGGCTGCAGGCCGGCGAGGCCCGGCCACAGGCTCTTCTGGCCCTTGCCCTTCTCCGGATAGTCATAGAAGCCCTTGGCGTTCTTGCGGCCGAAGCGGCCCTGCTTCTCGACCATTTCAACCATCAGCTTCTTGTGGTCCTGATTGACGGCGTTGGGGCCGAGATCGGCTTCGGTCGCCTTCATGATCTTCAGGCCGAGATCGAGCGCGACTTCGTCCGACAGCGACAGCGGCCCGACCGGCATGCCGGCCATCTTGGCGGTGTTCTCGATCATCGCCGGCGGCACGCCTTCGAGGAACATCTCGTTGCCTTCCGCGATGTAGCGCATCACGCAGCGGTTGGCGAAGAAACCGCGGGAGTCATTGACCACGATCGGCGTCTTGCCGATGGCGCGGACATAGTCCAGCGCGGTGGCGAGCGCGACGTCGCCGGTGTTCTTGCCGAGGATGATTTCGACCAGCATCATCTTCTCGACCGGCGAGAAGAAGTGGATGCCGATGAACTTGCCCTGGTCCTTGAATTCCTCGGCCAGCGAATTGATCGGCAGCGTCGAGGTGTTGGACGCGAAGATCGCGTCGCCCTTCAAGAGCGGCTGCGCCTTGGCATAGGTGTCCGCCTTGACCTTGCGGTCCTCGAACACCGCCTCGATGACGAGCTCGCAGTCCTTCAAAACGTTGTAGTCGGCGGTCGCTGTGATGCGCGACAGCAGCGCATCGCGCTCGGCCTCCTTCGCCCGGCCCTTGGCGACGAGACCGTCGATCACGCTCTTGGCGTGCGCCTTGCCCTTGTCGGCGCTCTCCTGATCGCGATCAACAAGCACTACGTCGATGCCGGCCTTGGCTGAGACGTAGCCGACGCTGGCGCCCATGAAGCCGGCGCCGATCACGGCGAGCTTCTTCACCTTGGTCGGCGGCACGCCGGCGGGGCGGCGGGCGCCCTTGTTCAGTTCCTGCATCGACAGGAACAGCGAGCGGATCATTGCCGCCGCTTCCTTGGAGCGCAGCACTTGCGTGAAGTAGCGGGACTCGACGCGCAGCGCGGCGTCGATCGGCAACTGCAGGCCTTCGTAGACGCAGCTCATGATGGCGCGCGCCGCCGGATAATTGTCGTAGGTCTCGCGGCGGTAGATCGCATTGCCCGCCGGGAACATCTGCATGCCCATCTTCGAGAAGACAGGGCCGCCGGGCAGCTTGAAGCCCTTCTCGTCCCACGGCGCGACCGCCTTGCCGCCGCCCTTGATCCAGTCCTTGGCGGCCTTGATCAGGTCGGCAGGCGGCACGATCGCGTGGATCAGGTTGAGCTGCTTGGCCCTTGCGAGGTTGATCGCCTCACCCTTCAACAGGAGCTGCATCGCATCCTGCGGCGCCACGATGCGCGGCACGCGCTGGGTGCCGCCGGCGCCCGGGAACAGGCCGACCTTGATCTCGGGCAGGCCGAGCCGGGTCTTCGGATTTTCCGCGGCGACGCGATAGTGGCAGGACAGCGTGATCTCGAAGCCACCGCCGAGCGCGAGCCCGTTGATCGCCGCGACCCACGGCTTGCCCGAGGTCTCGATCGAGCGGAACACCTGCGAGAAACGTCGGCTCTGGTCGAACAGCACCTGGTTGGCCGCGACCTCGCCCTTCTCCTGCAACAGCTGCGCATAGGTCCGGTTCATGCCCTCGAGCATCGACAGGTCCGCGCCGGCGCAGAATGCGTCCTTGCTGGATGTAATGACGACGCCCTTGATCGTGGCATCAGCCGTGGTCTGCTTGACGATCTCCTCGAGCTCGAGGACCGAGGTCTCGTCCAGCACGTTCATCGAACGTCCCGGAATATCCCAGGTGACGAGCGCGATGCCGTCGGCATCGGTTTCGAATTTGAAATTCTTGAAGGCCATGTGGTGCTCCCTCGATGCCGGCTGCCGGTAAGGCGCTGGCAGTTGTCCTAATGCTCGGATCGTAGGGTGGGCAAAGGCGCACTTGCGCCGTGCCCACCATCACTTGCTGAGAATTCGATGGTGGGCACGCTTCGCTTTGCCCACCCTACAACGATGTCGCCTTAAACCCGCTCGATGATCGTCGCGGTGCCCATGCCACCGCCGATGCAAAGCGTCACCAGCGCGGTCGACTTGTCGGTGCGCTCGAGCTCGTCGAGCACGGTGCCCAAAATCATTGCGCCGGTCGCGCCAAGCGGATGGCCGAGCGCGATCGCGCCGCCATTGACGTTGATCTTGGCGTTGTCGATGTCGAACGCCTGGATGTAGCGCAGCACCACCGAGGCGAAGGCTTCGTTGAGCTCAAACAGATCGATGTCCGACTTCTTCATGCCGGAACGCGCGAACAGCTTTTCGGTGACGTCGACCGGCCCGGTCAGCATCATCGCGGGCTCCGAGCCGATATTGGCGAAGGCCCGGATCTTGGCCCGCGGCTTCCGGCCGAGCTTCGCGCCCGCTTCCTTGCTGCCGAGCAGCACCGCGCCGGCGCCGTCGACAATCCCCGAGGAATTGCCGGCGTGGTGCACATAATTGACCTTCTCGATCTCCGGATGCGACTGCACCGCCACCGCATCGAAACCCGCCATCGCGGCCATGGCCGCGAACGACGGCTGGAGTTGCGCCAGCGACTGCATCGTCGTCGTGGGCCGCATATGCTCGTCCTTGGCGAGGATGGTGAGGCCGTTGACGTCCTTCACCGGCACGACCGATTTGTCGAACCGGCCTTCGTCCCAGGATTTCGCGGCGCGCTGCTGGCTCTGCACGGCGTAGGCGTCGACGTCGTCACGGGAGAAGCCGTATTTGGTCGCAATCAGGTCGGCCGAGATGCCCTGTGGCATGAAATAGGCCGGCACCGCCATCGAGGGGTCCATCGGCCAGGCGCCGCCGGACGCGCCGATGCCGACACGGCTCATGGATTCCGCGCCGCCGCCGATCACGAGCTCATGCTGCCCGCTCATGATCTGGGCCGCCGCAAAATTCACGGCGTCGAGGCCCGAAGCGCAGAAGCGGCTGATCTGCACGCCGGGAACCTTCTCGCCGAGGCCCGCCTTCAGCGCGGCGAAGCGCGCCATGTCGGAGCCGGCTTCGCCGACGGGATCGACGATGCCGAGCACGACGTCATCGACGACGTCTTCGGCGATGTTGTTGCGCTCCTTCAGCGCCTTCAAGGGCGCGGTGGCGAGCGCAAGCGCAGTGACTTCGTGCAACGCGCCGTCAGGCTTGCCGCGGCCGCGCGGGGTACGAACGTGATCGTAGATATATGCCTCAGGCATGACGCCCTCCTTACATGAGGATCATAATGTTAAGCCGAACCGGCCAAAACCGCGAGGGCAGGCCATCGATCTTTGTTCAAAACGCCTCTGCCGCCAATTCCATCGTGGTCGCGCTGCCGCTCTGGATGCGCGCCAGATGCACGGCCGTCTCCGGCAAGAGCTTCTCCATGAAGAAGCGGCCGGTCACGAGCTTGGTCGAGAGGTAAGGTGTCGCGCCGCCGGCGGCGATCTTGTCCTGCGTCACCTTCGCCATCCGCGCCCACATATAGCCGAGCGCGACCAGCCCGAACAATTTCATGTAGTCGGTCGCGGCCGCGCCGGCATTGTCGGGCTTGGTCATCGCATTCTGCATCAGCCAGCCGGTCGCCTGCTGCAGATGGCCGAGCGCGGCCGAGAGCGGGGTCACGAACGGCTTCATGGCCTCGTCCGCGCCGTGCTCCTTGGCGTAAGCGCCGACTTCGCCGAAGAACGCCATCACCGCGCGGCCGCCGTCACGCGGCAGCTTGCGGCCGACGAGATCGAGCGCCTGGATGCCATTGGCGCCCTCATAGATCATGGAGATGCGTGCATCGCGCACGAACTGCTCCATGCCCTGCTCGGCGATATAGCCGTGGCCGCCATACATCTGCTGCGCCAGCACCGTGTTGGCAAAGCCGGTGTCGGTGAGCACGCCTTTCAGCACCGGCGTCATCAGGCCCATGTGGTCGTCGGCCTCCTGGCGATCCTTGGGATCGTTGGAGCGGTGGGCGACGTCGCTCTTCAGCGCGGTCCAGATCACCATGGCGCGCGCCGCCTCGTTGAAGGCGCGGATGGTCAGCAGCGTGCGGCGGACATCAGGATGCACGATGATCGGATCGGCCGGCTTATCCGGCTCCTTCGCCCCGGTCAGCGAGCGGCCCTGCAGGCGCTCACGCGCATAAGCCACCGCGTTCTGGTAGGCGACCTCGGACTGCGCGAGCCCCTGCACGGCGACGCCGAGCCGGGCCTCGTTCATCATCACGAACATGCCCTGCATGCCCTTGTTCTCCTGGCCGATCAGCCAGCCGGTGGCATTGTCGTAATTCATCACGCAGGTGGAATTGCCGTGAATGCCCATCTTGTGCTCGATCGAGCCGCAGGTGACGCCGTTGCGTGCCCCGAGCGAGCCATCGGCATTGACCATGAATTTCGGCACGACGAACAGCGAGACGCCCTTGATGCCGGCGGGCGCGCCTTCGATGCGCGCGAGCACGAGGTGGATGATGTTGTCGGTAAGGTCGTGCTCGCCGGCCGAGATGAAGATCTTGGTGCCCGTGATCTTGAAGCTGCCGTCGGCCTGGCGCACAGCCTTGGTGCGCAGCAGGCCGAGGTCGGTGCCGCAATGCGGCTCGGTGAGGTTCATGGTGCCGGTCCATTCGCCCGCCACCATCTTCGGAACATAGGTCTTCTTCTGCTCGTCCGTGCCGTGCACCAACAGCGCCGCGGTCGCGCCCATGGTGAGGCCGCCATACATGGAGAACGCCATGTTGGCCGAGATCTGGAATTCGTTGACCGCCTGGCTCAACGTCACCGGCAGGCCCTGCCCGCCATATTCCGTCGGCGCCGAGAGTCCGAGCCAGCCGCCTTCAGCCACCTGCCTGTAAGCTTCCTTGAAGCCTTTCGGCGTCGTCACCGAGCCGTCGTCATGGCGCTTGCAGCCTTCGAGGTCGCCGACGCGGTTGAGCGGCTGCAACACTTCTTCGGAAAGCTTCGCCGCCTCGCCCAGGATCGCCTCGCGCACGTCGGCCGATGCATCGGTGAAACCTGGCAGGTTGTCGTAGCGGTCGATCTGGAAGACATCGTTGAGCAGGAAACTCACATCTTCGACTGGGGCTTTGTAGATCGGCATGGTGTGCTCCGGCAGGCAGTTTTTGAAGTTGGCGCCGCAGGCAAAACCCTCGCGACGCTGCGACCACTAAAGGTTCCCGAAACAGACCTTAGACCTTTCGGCGTTCCGGGAAAGCGAATATCGGGATCACGATGGCGACTTAGGCTGCGACTTGGCGGCGCTGGCCTCGCCGGCCTGCCGCATCAGCTCTTCTCCCATCAGCCGGTGCAGCAGGTTGATCGCCTTCAGCGGGCGCACCATCACCTTGAAATGCGTGATCCGTCCTTCTGCATCGAACGTGATGATGTCGACGCCGTTGATCTGAATGCCCTCGATCTCATTCTCGAATTCGAGCACCGCGCCATTATCGCTGCGCCATTCGCCGCGATAGGTGAAGCCAGGGCCACCCAGCACCTTTTCCGCGCTCGACAGATATTTGAAGGTGATGTCGCGTCCGCGCTGCGGCGTGTGCACGACGGGGCTTTCGAATACGGCGTCGGGGTGAAGCAGATCCCAGAGCGCTGCGCGATCGTGGGATTTCATGTAGGCGTACCATTTGTCGAGGCCGGTCATTGTCAAAGACGTCTCCTCTTGGCGGAACGTGCAATGGCCCGATCTTGGCGAGCCCGTTAAGTCCTGGCCGTCGATATGCACATTGACGCATATGCGCCTATGTGCATAAAGTCAAGGATGGTCGAGGAGGTAGAAAAGGAGTGGCGACCAGTGGCGCTGGGTGACGCGATCCTCGCATGCCTGACCGAACGTCCGATGACGGGCTACGAGCTCGCCAAGACGTTCGATGCTTCCATCGGGTTCTTCTGGAAGGCGGACCACCAGCAGATCTATCGCGAGCTTTCCAAGCTGCGCGACCGCGGCCATGTCCAGGCCCGCGAAGTCGTCCAATCGGGCAAGCCCAACAAGCTCGTCTACACGCTAACGCCTGAAGGCAAGGCTGCGCTGCGGCACTGGGCCGCGCGGCCGAGCGTCCCGGCATCGATCAAGGACGATCTCCTGGTGCGGCTCTACGCGCTCGACAGCGTCGATATCGAACCGCTGCGCACCGACCTGATGGCGCGATTGGAACACCACCGCGACCGCTACGAGCGCTATGAGCGCCTGCTCAACAAGCGGTTCCCGCAAGGCGTGGCCTCGCCGGCCGATATGGGCAAGCTGCTCGGGCTTCGTATCGGCCTTCGCCATGAGCAGGTCGTGGCGGAGTGGTGCGAGGAGGCCATCGATGCCCTCTCCGCCCTGGCCAATCGGACGACCGTTCAGCCGCTCAAAGCGGGCCAAGGCGACGACAAGGCGTAAGGCCGAACCGCCTCCTTCGTCGTCCCGGGACGACGGGCATCGCGACGCGAGTTCCGCGCAGAGGTAACTTTAGAGCCCCGCAGCGCCGTTCCTTAACCCGTTCTTTACCCTAACGCGAAAAAGTCGACGGCTAAGGCAGACGCCTCGCGCGGAATTCGATTGTCTGGTCAATCGGGACGTACGGGGAGGCTGCAGGCGTGGGTGTGGACGCCTTAGTCGGGACCGGACGGAATCATGAATTCGCGCGTATCGTGGAGTGTTGACGGCATTGATCCATCCGTCCGCGAGAGAGCCGAGGCCGCGGCTCGCCGGGCCGGCATGTCGCTGAACGACTGGCTCAATTCCACCGTGGGCGAGCCGGCGCCGCCGGATCTCCGCAATGACCAGGCGCGGCCCGCGATGCCGAGCCAGGCAAGCCGGGACGTCGCCGACATTCATCAGCGGTTGGATGCGATCACCCAGCAGATCGATCGAATCGCGCGGCCCGCGCCGCGCAATGATGCCCCGCGCAACGACGCTGCGCGCGGCCAGTCCAACGTCGCGCGCCAGCTCAACGACGCGATCTCGCGGCTCGATGCTCGGCTGTCGCAGATCTCAAACCCCGCCGCGGCGCGCCAGCCCCAGATGGCTGCGGCGCAGCAGCCCCCGATGCCGGAGCGGCAGCGCCAGGCGGAAGCCGTCGAGCGTGCCGCCGCAAAGGTCTACCGTCCTTCGCCGCCGCTAAGTCCCGCCTCCTTCGATTCCGCAATCGCGGAGATCACCGCGCGCCAGAACGAACTCGATGGTCCGCCGCCGCGGCAGATGCCGCCGCGCCACGCTCAGCCAGCGGGTGCAGCTCAGCCGACGGGCCCAAGCGTTCCGCCAATGGCCGCGCATGCTCCTCCGGTTGCACCGGCACCTGCCGCGCCGGGACCGGCCGGCCCGGACTTCTCCTCGCTGGAGCGTTATCTGATCAAGATCACGAGCCAGATCGAGGCACTGCAACGGCCCGATCATATCGAGCAATCGATCGCCGCGTTCCGGAGCGAGCTTGCGGAAATCCGCTCCGCGCTCACCGAGGCGATGCCGCGCCGCGCGATCGAATCGCTCGAAGGCGAGATCCGCTTGCTGTCGCGGCGCATCGACGACAACCGGCAGAACGGTGCCGACGGCCAGGCGCTCTCCGGCATCGAGCGTGCGCTGTCCGAGATCCGCGAGGTGCTGCGCTCGCTTACGCCCGCCGAGCAGCTCGCGGGCTATGACGAGGCGATCCGCAATCTCGGCGCCAAGCTCGATCTGATCCTGCGCGCCAACGACGATCCCTCGACGGTGCATCAGCTCGAGAGCGCAATCGCCGCGCTCCGCGCGATCGTCTCCAACATCGCCTCCAACGACGCACTGGCGCGGCTCGCCGAGGATGTGCAGACGCTGTCGGCCAAGGTCGACGAGCTCGCGCGCGCCGGCAATCACGGCGATGCCTTTGCGGTCCTCGAACAGCGGATCGCCGCCCTGGCCGCGACCCTGGAAAGCCGCGAACGCCCGGCACCGACCGAACACTCGCAACATCTCGAAGACGCCCTGCGTGCGCTGTCGGAGCGCATCGACCGCATGCAGGTCGGCAATGACAGCGCCTCGGCATTCGCCCATCTCGAACAGCGTGTCTCCTGCCTGCTCGAGCGCCTCGAAGCCTCTCCCAATCCTCAGTCCGGCAATTTTGGCCGCATCGAAGAAGGGCTGCAGGACATCCTGCGCCATCTCGAACGCCAGCACGCCAATTTGGTGTCACTGGCCGAGGCGAGCCGCAACGCAGGCGCACCGGCGCCGCAGCCGCTCGACCCTGGCCTTGTCGACATGGTCAAGCGCGAATTGTCCGATATCCGCTACAGCCAGTCGGAAACCGACCGCCGCACCCAGGATTCGCTCGAGACGGTGCACAATACCCTCGGCCACGTGGTCGATCGCCTTGCGCTGATCGAGAACGATCTGCGCGACGTTCGCTCCGCGCCGGCCCCGTCAGCGGCGCCGGCCGAGCCGCCACGCGCCTCGATGCCGCAGCCAATGGCGCCGCAGCCCGAATTGCCGAATCCGGCGATGCAGCAGCGCTTCACGGCGCAGGAGCACTTCGCCGCGGCGCCGCGCGACTTCCATGCGGCTACTCCGCCGGAGGCTGTACCCGTTCCGCCGCCGTTGCCGCCGCGCGCCATCAGCGAGATCTTGGAGCCACACGCCGCGGTTCGCACCGCGCTCGAGCCGGACCTGCCGCCGGATCATCCGCTCGAGCCGGGCACGCGCCCGACCGGACGGGTGTCGACGCCCACCGAGCGGATCGCCGCGTCGGAGAGCGCGATCAGCGAGATTTCGACAGACAAGAAAGAGCCGGTCTCTACGTCGAGCTTCATTGCCGCCGCACGCCGCGCCGCCCAGGCCGCGGCCGCCCAGGCTGCCAATGAGAAGGGCGGGCGCGGCGGGGCCAAGGCCGCAGCCAAGGCCAAGCCGGTCGACAAGGCTCAGGGCAAATCCGAGGGCAAGGAGCCCTCGACCATCACGTCAAAGATCCGCTCGCTGCTGGTCGGCGCGAGTGTGGTGGTCATCGTGCTCGGCGCCTTCAAGGTGGCGATGATCCTGCTCGACAGCGGCGCCTCGTCGCAGATGTCGATGGAGAGGTCGAGCGACGCTCCCGCCTTCGCACTGCCGCCGGCCGACAGTGCGGCCGTCGCACCCGCGCCAGCGCCGGCACCCGCGGCGCCCTTGATGACCTCGCCAACCCCGCTCGGCCGGCAATCCAACAACAGCACCGCGCCGAACATGCTCGACGGCTCGCAGGTGACGATCCCGCCGGCGCCCGTGCCTTCGCCATCGCCCGTCGCGAACAACGACATCACCGGCTCGATCCGCGTGCCGTCCGCCGCGCCGATCGGCGGCAGGCTCACGATGGTGCAGGTGCCACCGAGCGAGCGGCTGCCTGACGGCATCGGCGGCCCGGTGCTGCGCGCCGCCGCGCTGAGGGGCGATCCGGCCGCCGCCTACGAGGTTGGCGTGCGCTTCGCCGAAGGCAAGGGCGTTCCGATCAACTATGACGAGGCCGCAAAGTGGTACGAGCGCGCCGCGCAGGCCGGCGTGATCCCCGCGGTCTTCCGGCTCGGAACCTTCTATGAGAAGGGACTCAGCGTGAAGAAGGATGTCGACACCGCGCGGCGTTACTACGTGCAGGCCGCCGAGCGCGGCAACGCCAAGGCGATGCACAACCTCGCGGTGCTCGATGCCGATGGCGGCGGCAAGGGCGCCGACTACAAGGGCGCGGCACAGTGGTTCCGCAAGGCCGCCGATCGCGGTGTCGCCGACAGCCAGTTCAATCTCGGCATCCTTTATGCACGCGGCATCGGCGTCGAGCAGAACCTGGCCGAGTCCTTCAAATGGTTCAGCCTGGCCGCAGCCCAGGGCGACGCCGACGCGAGCCGCAAACGCGACGATGTTGCCAAGCGCCTCGACGCGCAATCGCTCGCAGCGGCCAAGCTCGCGATCCAGACCTTCACCGCCGAGCCGCAGCCCGACGACGCCGTCAACGCAGCGACCCCGCCCGGCGGTTGGGACGCGGCGACGGTGCCGCCCAATGCGGCCAAGCCCGCGGCCCGGGCAGCGTCGCCGAAGCGCACGGCCTCGATCGCGCATTAAAATTATGACAGATGCACGACGCCGCGGTGCTGCGTCGCCATATGTATCTCAGCGCTGAAGCTGTGTAGAAAGGCCGCGCCCCCGCGGGGGTAGCTGCCAGCGCCGAGAGAACCAGTTTGTCAGCCCAAGACCACGAAGGTCGCTACCGAAGCTCGCCGACCGGCCCCCGCGTAGCACCACCACGCCAGTCGGTCGATCAGCCCAAAGCGCGGCCGTCTCAGCGGCCCGCCTGGCGGCGGTCGATGTGGTCGATTGTCATATTCGCCCTCCTGATCTCCGGCGTCGGCATCCGCGCTTATCGGGACCTGTCGCGGCCCGACGCCTGGGCCTATTGGAGAGACCAGTATTTTTCACCGAGCCTGAGTTCGAAACTGATCGGCAAGACCGATCTCGGCGGGCCTATCGGCTCACGGCCCGCTTTGGCCATCAGGGGTGAGATCGGCCCGGCCGCCGCAAACTGGTTCCGCGACAGGCTGGATGAGGCCCATCTGGCGCCCGGCGACGTTGTGCTTCTGTCGTCTCCGGGCGGCGACCTCAATCAGGCGCTCATCATCGGCGAAATGATCCGTTCCCGCGGGCTGACGACCGCCGTCGGCGTTGCCGATGCTTCGAGCCAGGTCCGCCCGGCCTATTGCGCCAGCGCCTGCGTCCTCGCCTATGCCGGTGGCACCACCCGCTACGGCATTGAGGGCTCGATGCTGGGCGTCCACCGGTTCGTCACCACGGCGCCGGTTGCCGACCCCGTCGCCGACACCCAGCGCGTCACCGGTGCCGTGCTGCACTACATGACCAGGATGGGCGTATCCTCCACAATCGTCGAGGCGATGTCACAAACCAGGGACATCCGCTGGCTCGGCACCAAGGAAGCCGAAGCGATGAACCTGGTCACCGATCCCATCGGCCGGCCGTAAGGCGCGGGCGCGACAAAAAACTCCGCATCGGCGGATTCTATAGTCCCTCGTCGCGGCGATTTCGGTTATTCAAGGGCGCGGCAACCGATCCGCGTCCGCTTCCGCGCCGGATTCCGCTGCCCGCAAGCTCGATCAGAAAACCGCGCCGTGGGCTGGCCATGCGCCAGCCCCGCGGCATTATAAGAAGCGACCGCGCGTGCAGCTCTACCTCCCGATCGCCGATATTCCCGTCAATATCTTCCTCGTGCTGGCGATGGGCGCGGCGGTCGGTTTCGTCTCCGGCATGTTCGGTATCGGCGGCGGCTTCCTGATGACGCCGCTGCTGATCTTCATCGGCATCGCGCCGGCGGTGGCGGTTGCCTCGGTCGCCAGCCACATCGCGGCCTCCTCCTTCTCCGGCGCGCTCTCCTATTGGCGCCGCCGCGCCATCGATCCGGCGCTGGCGCTGATCCTGTTAAGCGGCGGCACGATCGGCACCGCGCTCGGGGTGTGGACCTTCACCTATCTGCGCTCGCTCGGTCAGCTCGACCTGATGATCGGGCTGTCCTACGTCGTGCTGCTCACCGCGGTCGGCACGGCGATGGCCTATGAGGGACTGCGCGCGATGCTGCGCAGTCGCCGCGGCGGCGCCGCCACGCTGCGCCGCCCGGGCAGCCATGGCTGGATCCACGGCCTGCCGCTGAAGATGCGCTTCAAGCGCTCCAAGATCTATCTCTCCATCATTCCCGTCATCTTCGTCGGCCTCGTGATCGGCTTCATCGGCGCCGTCATGGGCATCGGCGGCGGCTTCATCCTGGTGCCGCTGATGATCTACCTCTTGCGGGTTCCGACCTCGACCGTGATCGGCACCTCGATGGTGCTGACGCTGGTGACGATGATCTTTGCGACCCTGCTGCACGCGGTCACCAACCACCTGGTCGATGCCGTGCTGGCCCTGATCCTGATGGTCGGCGGCGTCACCGGAGCGCAGTTCGGCGCCCGCGCCGGCCAGAAGATCCGCGGCGAGCATCTGCGGCTGTTGCTCGGGCTCCTGGTGCTTGCGGTCGGCATCCGCTTTGCGGTCGAGCTCGTGATCCGCCCCGCCGATCTCTTCACCATCCGCGAATCCGGCGGGGCAGCGCCATGACCGCCCGCGCACTCCTCGTTCTCGCCGGCCTGCTCGGTGCGATCCTCGCCACCAGCCCGGCCCGTGCGGAACGGCTGATCGTCTCGGTCTCCAACCACCGCGTCACGGTAACGCCGAATTATGCCGGCGAGGAACTGGTGCTGTTCGGCTCGGTCGAGAGGGATGCCGACACCCCACCCGGCCGCACCAATTACGACCTCGTGGTGACCGTGGTCGGACCGCGCGCCGACATGGTGACGCGGCGCAAGGAGCGCAGATTCGGCATCTGGATCAACAGCGACTATCGTCAGTTCCTGCAGGTGCCGACCTATCTCGCGCTGTTCTCCAATCGCCCCTTCGACCAGATCGCTTCGCCGGAGGTGCAACGGCGTCAGCAGCTCGGGCTCAACAACGTGCTGCTGATGCAGCGCGTCAGCGGCGACTATGCCGACGTCGTCCCCGACGACGTCTTCCGCAGCGCCTTCGTGCGGCTGCGCACCGAGCACGGGCTGTACCGCGAGGAGACCTCGGCAGTCACCTTCCTGACCCCGACCCTGTTCCGCACCACGATTCCGCTGCCGGCGGAGGTGCCGATCGGCACTTATAATGTTGAGATCAAATTGTTCACCGATGGTGCGCTGGTGACCAAGGCCAATACCGCGTTCGAGATCGTCAAGGTCGGTTTCGAGCAGTTCGTCGCCAATACCGCGCGGCAGAACGGCCTTGCCTACGGCCTCGTCACCGCCGCCATGGCGCTCATGACCGGCTGGATGGCCTCGATCGTGTTCCGGCGCGATTGACGTCACGACGCGAACAGTCCGACGCCCATCGCAACCACGCTCAGCAGCATCGCCACGGTCGACAGCCACCCGAGCCAATAGAGCGGACCGGTGATGATGTACCGGTCCATCACGTCATGGCGGCGCGCCATCACCATCAGCAGCACCATCACGGGAACGGCGAGTACGCCGTTGATGACCGCGCTCCAGTACAGCGCCGAGATCGGGTTGATCGGCGTGAAATTCAGCGCGATGCCGAAGCCGGCCGCCAGCGCCAGCACGGCATAGAATGCGGCGGCCTCCTTCGGCTTGCGCGCCAGGCCCACCGGCCAGCGACGTCCCTCCCCGACGGCATACGCGGCTGAGCCCGCAAGCACGGGAATAGCGAGCAGCCCGGTGCCGACGATGCCGAGCGCGAAGATCGCTTCTGCGAACGGGCCGGCGATGGGACGCAGCGCCTCTGCCGCCTGCGCCGAGCTCTGGATGTCAGTCTTCCCCGCCACATGCAAGGTCGCGGCGACCGTGACGATGATCGAGATCGCGATCAGGTTGGAGAGCGCCATGCCGACGATCGTATCGGCGCGGATGCGGGAAAACTCCTTCCGCGCCCCATAGTGCTTTTCGATCAGCGGCTGCTTTTTGGCGTCGACGCGCTGGTCTTCGGCTTCCTGCGAGGCCTGCCAGAAGAACAGATAGGGCGAGATGGTGGTGCCGAAGATCGCGACGATGGTGGTGAAATAGTTGTCGTTCCAGGCGAGCCTTGGAATCAATATGCCGGCGAGCGCCTCGCCCCAGGAGATGCGGGCGAAGGCAAGGGCCGCAACATAGGCGAACAGGCTGAGCGTCAGCCATTTCAGCACCGCGACATAGCGCTTGTAATCGAGGATGATCTGAGCGGCCACCGAGGCCACCCCGAACAACAGCACGTAAAGGATGGGATGCCCGCCGACCAGCAGCGTCGTCGCATCCGCCATGGCGCCGAGATCGGCCGCGATGTTGATCGTGTTGGCGATGAACAAGAGCGTGACCACGATGTTGAGCAGCCACAGCGGATAGTGCCGGCACACATTGCCCGAAATGCCCCGACCGGTGACGCGGCCGACGCGCGCCGAAATCTCCTGGATCGCCACCATCAGCGGAAAGGTGAACAGCATGGTCCAGCCGATCCCGTAGCCGAACTGCGCGCCGGCCTGGCTGTAGGTGCCGATCCCGGACGGGTCATCGTCGGAGGCGCCGGTGATCAGTCCGGGGCCGAGCGATTTCAGGAAGCGCTTGAGCTCGAAGGGCTGGCGCGGCTTGGCATTCGGGGCCGGCTTGTTGCCGGGCTTTAGGTGATTGCCTGTCGATGCCTTGTGTTGCGTCATGCCCGGTCCAGTCGCCGCGACAACGAACCGGAGGTGGTTCGGTTCCCGGCGCTGTATCTGGCTGGCCGCTATGGCACAAGCAAGACAGGCCGTCAGGCGCGCGATGCCGCGATCGGACGGGTCACGAGATAGATGCCGAGCGCGACCGGGATGATGCCGAGCAGGTCGCGGGACTCGACATGCTCGCCGAGCACGAGGAAGGCGAACAGCATGCCGAGCGGCGGCATCAGGAAGTGATAGGCGCTCGCGGCGGTGGCGCCACACACTTTGAGCAGATGAAACCACAGCGCGTAGGCCAGGATCGATCCGCCGAACACCAGGAAGGCGAACGCGCCGAGCAGCCGCGCGCTCGGCACGATCTCGGAGACGCTGGAGAGCGCGAACGCGAATGGCAACAGCACAAGCCCGCCTGCGAGATTCTGGATGCCGTTGCCGACCCACAGGCTGCCCTTAGGAGACAGCAGCTTGAACAGGATGGTGCCGGTGACAATGGAGGCGAGCGAGGCCAGCGTGAACACGATGCCTTCCATATGCTCGGTGCCGACGGAGAGCCGATGCCAGACGATGAAGGCGACACCGGCAACGCCGAGCATGAGGCCCGCGACCTTGCGCCAGGTCAGGACTTCGCCGAGGAACAGCGCCGCCAGCACCGCCGTGAACACCGGATTGGCCGAGACGATCAATCCGCCGATGCCGGCCGAGACCGTCTTCAATCCGGTATAGCCAAGCCCGAGATAGAGCGCATTGTTGGCAACGCCGAGCACCGAATAAACAGCGACATCGCGCCAGGAGAGCTGCCAACCCTCGCGGCGCAGCGCCAGAAAACCAAGGATCAGGATGCCCGCGAGCGAAAATCGCGCCGTGAGCAGGATCAGCGGCGGACAATCGGTGACGCCGATCTTGCCGGCGATGAAAGCGTAGCTCCAGAGCAGGCAGAACAAGGCAATCAATAGCGGCAGCGGGTTGAAGCCCTGACGGGGAGCCGCGATCGAAGGGGCGAGCGACATGAGAATTCTCCTTGGCCCTTCCATCTAGGCCCTCGCCTTCCCATTTGGAAATTAAATGATAGACTGGCAGCCAGTGGATTTTTGAATAGGTGCCGCCATGTTCGATTTGGAACTGCTGCGCAGTTTCGTCTCGGTGGTCGATGCCGGCGGCTTCACCCGCGCCGGTGAGCGGGTCCACCGCACCCAATCCACCGTCAGCCAGCAGATCAAGCGGCTGGAGGAGGATGTCGGTCAGCCGCTGCTGATCCGCAACGGCAAGGATGTCACCCCGACCGAAGCCGGAGAACGACTGCTGTCCTATGCGCGGCGGCTGCTCGCGCTTGCCGAGGAGGCGCGCGATGTCGTGACGCGGCCGACCTATCAGGGTGCGATCCGGCTCGGCATTCCCGAGGATTTCGCCGCCTATCGGCTGGCAAAGCTGCTCGGCGCGTTCTCGCGTTCCCATCCAACGCTGCGGCTCGACGTGCGCGCCGACCAGAGCATGCACCTGCAGCGCGATCTCAATCGCGGCGAGCTCGATCTGGCGCTGCTCAAGCGCACCGCCGGCGAGAAGGGCGCGATCGCGGCTTGGCCGGAACGGGTGCACTGGGTCACCAGCAAGACGCATCCACGCGACACCCGCAGCGGCTCGGTGCCGCTGATCGGATTTCCGGCCGGCTGTCTCTACCGGGCTGGCGCGATCCACGCGCTGGAGAGCGCGGGCCGCCCCTGGCATATGGCCTATACGTCCTCGAGCCTCTCCGGCATCCAGGCCGCAGTCGCCGCCGGCATGGGCCTGAGCATCCTGTCGGAGATCGCGATCCAGGCCGATCACCGCGTGCTCACGGCAAAAGACGGTTTTGCGCCGATCGACCGGACCGAACTCGCCCTGCTCGCCTCCCCCGCCGCCAGCCCCGCCACACTGCGACTTGCCGACAGGCTCGCGGAATTCTGCGACACAGTGCAGGCGAAAGCGGCGTAGGTGCCGTAGGGCGTGCGCTCTACCCAGCCTACGATTCAAGATTCCGAGAGGAGAGATCACGATTCAAATTTCAAACAGCGTGAGGATGTGAGTTCGCGTTCTCGCGGCGCGTTGCGTCCGAGTTTTGCTTCACTTTCCACCCTCCTCGATAGCAGAGGGCGCAGGG